>JBKQIH010000059.1:0-17431 GCA_052148445.1 Rhodomicrobium sp. | reverse complement strand
CCGCGGAGCTAAAGCTCGCTCTCATGGCTGTTACCTTGAAGCGCGAAGCCTCGCCAAAGATCCTAAAGGCCGCGCGCCCGAAAACGCGCTCGCTCGCTGTGCAGGAGGCTGCGCCGCCCCCGCCGGCCGTCTCTGGCCGCAGTGTCGTTGTGGCCGATGCCATTCCGTTTTTCCCATGGCCGCCGCCTAAACCCTCGACCTCCTATGTTCTCCCGAACATCGATTTTGCCCGCTTCAAGACCGTGGGCGAGGTTAGCGCGGCTATCATTTCTGCGCTGGAGCAATCGGGCTACGTCGAGCGCAGCTTCTTTCAAACCGGAGATGGGGGCGTCGCGCTTGTCACCCGGCTTGAGAAAATCGCGGGCGACGGCGCTCCGGCCGCCGAGGGCCGCTGGCCCTCAGGGTTCGATAACTCTCCCGCCGGTTTTGTGGATTTCATCCGCGGCTTGTTCTACGTCGAACCCGGCCACTACCGGGTAATCGTCTTCGTCCTGCAGGAAAAGTCGTTCTCGGCCTCGAATACCCAGGCGACCGGCAAGGACGCGGAGAATTGGCTGACGGCGGGTATGAACAAGCTGCCGGCCGTGTTCGAAAACCGCCCATTTGGAAAAGACAGCTCCTGCACGGCTTTGATCTATGAGTTCACGAGCGACGGCTCCGCCGTCAGGGGCGTCGTTAGCTCCCTGCCCGGAAGGGACCATCTCAAGAAAGCCGGCGTTTTGGACAAACTCGAAAAGCAGAATTGATCGAACCGGACGGATAGGAAAATGACGAAGAGAGTGTTTATCAGCTACCGGCGCGACGATACCGCCCCTGCCGCCGGCCGCCTTTACGACCGTTTCAGACATCTGCTCGGGCCGAAAAATGTCTTCCTCGATGTGGGCAACATCGACGCGGGCGACGATTTCGAGGCGAAGATCAATCACGAGATCGGCAAGGCGGATGTGATTTTGGTCCTGGTCGGCAAGCGATGGGTCGAAGTGGCCCCGGGGGCCGAAAAGCCGCGGCTTTTCAACAAGGGCGACCATGTCCACTTCGAGGTCCACACGGCGCTGCAAGGAAATGCGCTTACCTTGCCGATCCTCGTGGACGGCGCGCGCATGCCGGAACCGGAGAGCTTGCCAGAGGACATCGCGGAGATTTCGAAAATTAACGCACCGCCGCTCCGGTACGAAACCTTCGACGCGGACGCCGATCATATCGCCCGCAAAGCACTCGGCCTCCCGGCCGGCGCGCTCCTGTGGGAAGAACCCTCGCTCACCCGCAAGATTGTCAGCGCCATAGCGGGCGGTCTCCTCGCCGAGTTCGGCCTTCTCGCCGCCGCAGCGATACACTTGGCGGCGCTGAAACGCCCGCTTTTCGGCTATGGCGAAAGCGGTCCGGTCTACACCGAAGCGCTCGTCGCGGGCGTGCTGATCGCAGGGCTAATTTTGGGTCTGCTCTACGGTTCCCGGCGGCGCTCGCTCATTTAGCGCGCCTCTTGCTGCGCCGCCCGGCTTCCCCTGGAGTTCCATGCGGGGGCTTGCAATTTCCCTGCGGCGCGGATCATAGTCGCGCCTCTTATTTGCACCCGCTTGCAGGTGCGGCAGGAAAGCAGGCAAGCTTGCGATCCGCTTGCGGATGCGGAAGCGGTTATTCTAAGGGGCAAACCCGGTTTGAAGGGCTTGCGAACGGCATCCAAGTGGCAAGCTCGCCTTGGCGAGCTTGCTCGCACGAGGGCATCTATGACCATCGAACAGCGCGTTTTCTCCGGCGTCCAGCCGACCGGCAACCTCCATCTCGGCAATTATCTCGGCGCGATCACCAGGTTCGTGGCGCTGCAAGAAACATACAACTGCATCTATTGCGTTGTGGATTTGCACGCGATCACGGTCTGGCAGGACCCGGCGGATTTGCGCCGCTCCACCCGCGAGGTCACGGCCGCCTTTATCGCGGCCGGCGTCGATCCGCAAAAGCACATCATCTTCAATCAAAGTCAGGTCAGCGCGCATTCGGAGCTGGCGTGGGTGTTGAATTGCGTGGCGCGGATCGGCTGGCTGAACCGCATGACCCAATTCAAGGAGAAGGCCGGCAAGGACCGGGAGAACGCGAGCATCGGGCTGTTTGTGTATCCCGTGCTGATGGCCGCCGACATCCTAGCCTACCGGGCGACCCATGTGCCCGTGGGCGACGATCAGAAGCAGCATTTGGAGCTGGCCCGCGATATCGCGCAGAAATTCAACGTGGATTTCGCGGAGACGATTGCCGCCGCCGGATTTAAGGACGGCTTTTTCCCGCAGCCCGAGCCGCTGATCTCGGGCCCCGCGACGCGTGTCATGTCCCTTCGCGACGGCACGAAGAAGATGTCCAAGTCGGACCCCTCGGACCTGTCGCGGATCAACATCGCCGACGACGCCGAAACGATTGCGAAGAAGATCAAGAAGGCGAAGACCGATCCCGAGCCGCTGCCAAGCGATACGAAGGGCTTCGAAGGCCGTCCCGAGGCGGAGAACCTCGCCGGCATCTACGCCGCGCTCAGCGGGCAAAACCTGGATGCGGTGCTCTCCGAGTTCGGCGGCGCGCAATTCTCCAAGTTCAAGAACGCGCTTGTAGACCTCGCGGTCGAAAAGCTCGGACCGGTCGGCGCGGAAATGAAACGGATCTCGGCCGACACCGATTATATAGACGGCGTGCTCGCGGACGGCGCGGAGCGGGCACGCGCGATGGCGGACGAGACTTTGCGCTACGTCTGCGACATTGTAGGTTTTGTGCAGGCCCGCAAACCTGCCGCCAAACATGCTAAACTATCGCACCGCTAACAAAAAGACCGGAACCCCATGGCGGAACACAAGCCGCGCCGCCTTTTCACCGAAGGCCACAAGCGCAAATTCTTGGTGATCGTAGACGAATCGCCTGAGGGCGAGACCGCGCTTTATTACGCAGCGCGGCGCGCGGAGCGCACGGGTGGCGGGCTCGCGCTTTTGTTTGTCATCCAGCCGGCCGAGATGAGCCACTGGCTCGGCGTCGAGCAGGCCTTCCGCGAAGAGCAATATAACAAGGCCCGCGCTGTGTTCAGGCTCCTCACCCGCAAGCTTAAGAACTGGGGCTTCGAGGGTATCGTTCCGGAGGAGATCGTCCGGGAAGGGCAGAAGGCCGATGAGATCGCAAGACTCATCGAGGAAGATGAAGATTTCGGCATCCTCGTCCTTGGCGCTTCGACAGACCCATCGGGACCGGGCCCGCTTGTTTCATCGCTCGCGGCGGGCGCCAAGGCAGGCACCTTCCCCATCCCCATCACAATTGTGCCGGGCGACCTCACGCTGGACGAGATTTCCGGGCTTGCCTGACTACGCAAGTCAGGTTTACCCTTGAAACCGCAGCGAGAGCCTGCATTATTAGGCTAACCTGGCATGCCTGGTCCGAATCTTTCATTCTGGCAGGGTTCGATCGGAAGACGGGGAAAGCCCCGTTTGCGAACTCTGCTTAGCTGTTTGTCTGGAGCCGAGAGGGACTTATGTTTATTCAAACCGAAACGACGCCAAACCCGGCAACTTTGAAATTCCTTCCCGGACGCGCCGTGCTTGCCGCCGGTACGCGCGAGTTTCGCGATCCGGAGGAGGCGGCGGCCGTCTCGCCGCTCGCCGCGCGGCTTTACGAGGTCGAAGGGGTGACGGGCGTGTTTCTCGGCTCGGATTTCGTCTCTGTGACGAAGGGCGCCGGCGAATGGCAGCATTTGAAGCCAGCCGTGCTCGGCGCGATCATGGAGCACTTCCTCTCCGGCGAACCGGCGCTGCACGCGGGTCACGGTGCAGGCGATGCCTCCGGTGAGGATTACGATCCCGCGGACGCCGAAGTGGTGGCCATGATCAAGGAGTTGATCGAAACGCGCGTGCGTCCGGCGGTCGCCAACGATGGCGGCGATATTATCTTCCACGGCTATCGCGCGGGCACCGTCTACCTCAAGATGCACGGCGCCTGTTCGGGCTGCCCATCGTCGACCGCCACACTCCGCCATGGGATCGAAAACTTGTTGAAACACTTCGTCCCCGAGGTCGAAGCCGTTCAGCCCGTGTAGCGATGCCGCTAGCGCCTCACTACATGTTGTGCCAGTGTCCCCCGAAACAAACAACTATTTGAGGCGCTCATGGCAGGGTTCATCGCGAAAGACTGCTTGGATCAAATCTTCCTTCAAGCCCGCACGCACAATAAGTGGCAGGACAAGCCCGTTTCCGATGAGGCCTTGCGCCAGCTCGTCGATATCATGAAAATGGGGCCGACCAGCGCGAACCAGTCTCCGGCGCGCGTCGTATTCCTGCGGTCGCAAGAAGCAAAAAGGCGCCTTGAGCCCCATCTCTCCGAGGGCAACCGGATGAAAACGATGAGCGCGCCGGTTACAGCGATCATCGGCTACGACATAAAGTTTTATGAGCATCTGCCCAAGCTTTTCCCGCACACCGATGCGAAGAGCTGGTTCGAGGGCAAGCCGGCGGCGCATATCGAGACCACGGCCTTCCGCAACGGAACGCTGCAGGGCGCCTATTTCATCGTTGCCGCGCGCGCCCTGGGGCTCGATACAGGACCCATGTCGGGCTTCGACAATGCGGGCGTCGACCGCGAATTTTTTGCAGGTACAAGCGTGAAATCGAACTTCCTTTGCAGCCTCGGTTATGGCGACCCATCGGGAATTTTCCCGCGCTCGCCACGTTTTAGCTTCGAAGAGATGGCCACCATCATTTAGTTCGTAAGCGGCGCCGCTGTGAGAATTTTGGCAATCGAAACAAGCATGGGCCGGACGTCGGCCGCGCTGACGCCGGGGGAGGAAGGCGAGCCGATGCTCGTCAGGCAGCTCGGCGCGGGCGAACAGCAGGCCGAGTGTCTGGTTCCGCTTATTGGGCATCTGATGGCGCATGCGGGTATTGAGTTTTCCTCGCTCGGCCGCATTGCGGTCTGCGTCGGCCCAGGCGGGTTCTCCGGCATCAGAACGGGCGTGGCGGCGGCGCGCGGCATCGGCCTTGCCGCGGGCGTTCCGGTGGCGGGCGCTACGAGCTTTCAAATCATGGCCGCGGCCTTCGAGAGCGAGGGTGAGACGCCCGATATTTATGGGATCGCCGCGCCGGCCGGCCTTGGCGCCGTATTCTGCCAGCTCTTGAGACGCGGCGGCATAGGCTTGACAGAAATCCTGGCGCTGCCTCAATCGGACACCGCCGCCTTCTTCGAAGGCCGGGCCGAGCTGCTAGCGGGACCCGCCGCCGGTCCCCTCTCGGAAGGCGGTTACGTTTCCTTGCCGGTACGGGCGGCCGGCCTTATGCCGGACGCCTTCACGCTTGCCGCAATCGCGCCGGGCCTCGATCCACGGTGCAATCCGCCCTCGCCCTACTATGTCCGCGCAGCCGATGCGCGGCCGCAAGCAGGGCACATTATTTCCCGCAAGGACGATTGAGCGAACTGTGGCACTTTCCGTCGTCCCGGCGCCTCCTCAAGACGCCCCCGATCTCGCAGCCCTGCTTGCGCAAGCGCTTCCGCCCGGATGGCCTGCCGCCGATATTGCGGCCTCTTGCGGCGATGCAAACCGGGCCGTGCTGAAGGCTGTGAACGGAAGCGTTTTGCTTGGCTTTGCGATTCTTCAATTTGCGGCCGATGAAGCCGAAATTTTATGCATCGCTGTTGCGGAAGAGGCGCGGCGGAACGGCGTTGGCGCGTCCATAATGAAAGCCGCAATCGGCGCCTGCGAGGACAAGTTAATTTCTTCCGTTTACCTTGAGGTGGCGGAAGGCAACCGCTGTGCCTTGAGCTTGTACGGGAATTTCGGTTTTCGCATTGTCGCGCGCCGCGAGAACTATTATCGAACCGCAAGGCCAGCGCCGGAAACCGCTCTTATCATGAGACTCGACATAGCGCGCGGCGCAGCGCAGATTAACCGGCAAGCAGGCATCACTCTATGAGTTTATCGGGAAACATGGCGGAATTCGAGCGGGGCATGGATGCTCTGGTTTTTAAAGGCTGGACGATGAGAATGCTCCGCAATTTGCGGGCATCGGTGCTTCTCGCGGTCTTTTTAGCTGTGACGCTGCCTTTGATGCTGCTTCAGTACCTCCTGATAAATCTCGGGCTCAAACAGGCCAAGACGCTGCCCGGCTTCTATCATGGTCTGGTTTGCCGAATTCTTGGCATTCGCGTTCATGTCTCAGGCCAGTTCGATACAACGAGGCCGGTTTTTGTAGTTGCTAACCATATATCTTGGCTCGACATGTCCGCATTGAGCACGGTCGCGCCCGTTAGCTTCGTGGCGAAATCGGAAGTTGGGTCCTGGCCCTTTTTCAGTCAGCTTGCAAAGTTGCAGCGCAGCGTTTTCGTGGACCGGAAGCGGCGCACGCTTGTGAAGGACCAGGCAGGCGAGATCGCCGAGCGGCTTGCGAAGGGGGACAACATCGTGCTCTTTGCCGAAGGCACGAGCAGCGACGGCAACCGGGTTTTACCTTTTAGAAGCTCGCTTTTTTCGGCAGCTTCATTCTCCGCAAAGGCCGCCAACGACAATGGGCCCGACGTCGTAGTCCAGACAGTAGCGATTGCGTACACCCACCTGCACGGACTGCCAATCTTGCGGCATGAGCGGCCCCTCGTTGCGTTTTACGGCGAAATGAACATGCTGAGCCATGCCTGGAATGTTTTGAAGAGCGGACCGCTCGACATTTCGCTCTCCATAAGCGATCCCGTACCCCTCTCATCGCTGCCCGGACGCAAAGAACTCGCGGCATTTTCGGAGGCGCGCGTGCGCCACGATTATGTGGAGCAGCTGACGTCCCGGCACCGGGCGGCGTGATGGTAAAGCGATAGCCCATGCAGGACGCGGAAGCTGGCACAAGGCCGATTCAGTCCAATCGGGATGCCGCACACGAAGAAGACATGGTTCGCCCCGGCAAGAAGGTGTTTATCAAGACCTTTGGCTGCCAGATGAACGTTTACGATTCGGAGCGCATGGCCGATGCGCTCGGCGCCGCGGGCTTCACCTGCGCCGAAAGCCTGTACGACGCCGATCTGGTCATCCTCAACACCTGCCACATTCGCGAGAAAGCCGCCGAAAAGGTCTATTCCGAACTCGGGCGTATCCGGCTCTTGCAGGAAGCCAGGAGACGCGCGGGCGGCGGCTTATCGATTGTGGTTGCCGGTTGCGTCGCTCAGGCAGAGGGCCGTGAGATGGCCATCCGGGCGCCGGCTATCGGCATCGTGGTGGGGCCGCAAAGCTATCACCGGCTGCCCATGCTCCTCGAAGAGCACGCAAAGACCGGAAAAACCATTATCGAGACCGAATTTCCCGCTGCTGAAAAGTTCGGCGCATTGCCCCCGCCCAAGCTCCGTTCTGCGCCATCCGCCTTTCTCACCGTCCAGGAAGGCTGCGACAAATTCTGCACATTCTGCGTCGTGCCCTATACCAGGGGCAACGAATATTCGCGGCCGGCCGCTGAAATCCTTGGCGAGGCGCGCCAGCTGGTGGACCGGGGTGTGGTGGAGATTACGCTTCTCGGCCAGAATGTGAATGCTTATCTCGGCGCTGGGCCATACGGCTCCCACTGGGAACTGGCGGATCTGCTGGCTGCGCTCTCGGACATGGCGGGACTGAAGCGCCTGCGGTTTACGACGAGTCATCCCAACGACATGTCCGCAACGCTCATCAACGCGCATCGCGATCTGCCGAAGCTCATGCCTTATCTTCATCTGCCCTTCCAAGCCGGCTCAAACCGGATTTTGAAAGCGATGAATCGCAAGCACACGATGGACGATTATTTTCGTATCGTGGAGGAGCTTCGCGCCGTGCGGCCGGATATCGCACTTTCCACAGATATTATTGTGGGTTTTCCCGGCGAGACGGAGGAAGACTTTCAGGAGACGATGCGCTCTGTGGAGCGCGTTCAATTCGCGCAGGCCTACTCCTTCAAATATAGCGCGCGCCCTGGCACGCCTGCCGCGGAGCGTGGCGGCCAAATCGGCGAAGACCTCAAATCGGACCGGCTCGCGCGCCTGCAAGCGCTTCTCTCTGCTCAGCAAACTGCGTTCAACCGGAGCATGGTTGGCCGCACACTCGATGTGCTCTGGGAGGCGCCCGGCAAGAAGGAAGGCCAAATATCGGGGCGCTCGCCCTACCTCCAGGCCGTGCACGCGGAAGGCGGGAAAGCGTTGCTCGGAAGGATCGGTGCGGTGGAAATCGTAAGCGCAAGCCAAAATAGTCTTCAAGGCGTCATAAAAAATTGAGGCACACTTGCTATATATCATGGGATGCAGAGTAACTTGCGCAGCAAGAGGATGCGGAGAGATCGTTTTTGGCGGGTGCCGGCACACCACAACCCCGGCGGACGATGAGCGGTAGTTCACGGCCCCAGACATGGCGCAGCGGCTCGAAGCCGCAGCCAGGCGAATCCTTGTACCGGATCGAAATCACCTTCGACGATAACCGTAAGCTCGCCGACGTGCTCGGCGAATTCGACGCCAACTTGGCCCTGATCGAGAACAAGCTTGGCCTAAAGGCTGTCGTTCACGGCAATGTCGTCGTCCTCGATGGCGAGCAAGAGGCCTGCCTTTTGGGCAAGGCGGTCTTGGACACACTTTATCAGCGACCGAGGACCGGCGCGGCGATCGCGCAAGGCGACGTCGAAGGTGCCATGAGGCATTTGATAAATCCCGGCGTTTTGCCCGGCCTCAAATCTCCAGAGCCATTTCCAGCATTCGGCGAACTCAAGACCCGCAAGCGCACGGTCATTGCGCGCACGCCGGCTCAATCGGCCTACATCAAGGCACTGCAAAGCCGCGAAATGGTTTTCGGCACGGGGCCGGCCGGTACAGGCAAGACCTATCTTGCCGTTGCCTATGCGGCGGGCTGCGTGGAGCGGGGTGAGGTGGATCGCTTGGTTCTGTCGCGGCCTGCCGTCGAGGCGGGCGAGCGCCTTGGCTTTTTACCTGGGGATATGAAGGAAAAGGTCGATCCTTATTTGCGTCCGCTTTACGATGCCCTCTACGATGTGTTGGCGCCTGAGCGCGTGGAACGCGGGCTTGAAACCAAGGCGATCGAAATTGCGCCGCTTGCATTCATGCGCGGGCGTACTCTCAGCCATTCCATCATTATCCTTGACGAGGCCCAGAACTGCACTGCTATGCAAATGAAAATGTTTCTCACCCGCCTCGGGGAGGGGAGTAAGATGATCATTACCGGCGATCCTTCGCAGGTTGACTTGCCGGCGGGGCAATCGTCGGGCCTTGCCGACGCACTTGCAATTCTCGACGGTGTCGAGGGAATCGGCCATGTAGCGTTCACACGCGCCGATGTCGTCCGCCACCCGCTGGTTGGCAGAATTATTGAAGCTTATGAAACAAAACGCTAAATTAAGCCCGTTATGAAAACCGACACCACCAAAGCCGCCGAGCCTCCAGCTGCTGGAGAAGAGGGTTCCGTCTCCGAAATCGAGCCGCAGCGAACGTGCGCCGAGCTCACCATAGAGGATGAGCGCTGGCGATCCCTCACAGGTTTTCCGGAGCTTATCCCGGACCTCGTCGCGAGCACGCTTGCCGCGATAGAGCGCGCGCCAGAAACGCACGCCGTCAGCATTGCACTTTTGTCCGATGCCGAGAGCCGCGCGCTTAATAAAGCCTTTCGCGGCAAGGATACCCCGACGAATGTGCTTTCTTTCCCTTCGGCGCCTCCGAGGATCCATTCCGGCCCGATTTTTCTCGGCGACGTGGCGCTTGCCTACGAAACCGTCGCCGCCGAAGCCTTAGAGCAGGAGAAGCCAAGCCTGCACCACGCGGCACATCTGATTGTGCATGGCGTTTTGCACCTGGCCGGTTACGATCATGGCAGCGACGCCGATGCCGAGCGTATGGAAGCCGCCGAGCGGCTAATTCTCGGCAAGTTCGGCATTCCCGATCCTTATGCCGGCGAAATGCTGCCGCCTTCAACTTCACTTTGACCACAACACGCGAAACTCTCAACGAAGCTATGTCTATACAACTCGGGCTCGATACGGGGAAATCGAAATCAGCACCAAGCTGGCTGCAGCGGATGGCGGCCAATTTGGGGTTTGCGAGCGCTCCCAGCTTGCGCGAAACCTTGGAAAGCGCGATCAGCGAGACCGGGGAGGAGGAAGACAAATCCCTCTCGCCGCAAGAGCGCACGATGCTTCTCAACGTGCTCGGCTTTGGCGAGACCCGCGTGGCGGAAGTCATGATTCCTCGCGCCGATATCATGGCGATCGAAGAGAATAAGTCTGTGGCAGACCTTTTCGCCTTGTTCGCACAAGCTGGGCACTCGCGCGTGCCCGTGTTCCGCGAAAGCCTCGATAATCCAACCGGCATGGTTCACATCAAGGACGCCATGGCCTGGGCCACCCGCAGTGCGGGCGAACCTGATGTCACGAACGCTCTAAAATCCGGGTCCACCGCCAATCTCGACTTCGGCAGTGCGAAGCTGAACGCGACCATCGCGGAAGCGGGCCTGGTGCGCGAGGCGCTGTTCGTCCCGCCGTCGATGCCCGCGCTGACTTTGCTTGCAAAAATGAAGGCGAGAAAGATCCATCTCGCCCTGGTGGTGGACGAGTTTGGGGGCATCGACGGGCTTGTCACCTTCGGAGATTTGGTGGAAGCGATTGTCGGCGACATCGAGGACGAGCACGATAACAGCACGGCGCTCTCCATCGGTTACGAGAACGAGGCTTTCGTCGCGAGCGCGCGCACGCCCATCGAGGATGTCGAGCAAGTGCTTAAAACTCAGCTCACCTCCGGCGGCGTTACCGGGGATGTCGATACTTTGGGCGGCCTGATTATGGCGATAGCCGGTAGAATGCCGAAGCGGGGGGAAACCGTCCGGCACATGTCCGGCGTGACGTTCGAAATCCTCGAAGCCGGACCCCGGCGTTTGCATACCGTTCGTATCCGCAAACCGCTTGCGCTTGCCGCTCCGGACCAGCCGCTGCTGCTTGCGGCGCCCGCGAGCGAGCTGGGTGACGAGCCGGGCGGACGCCAGGGCTCGCGCCTTCATGGTGCCAGGGCCGCATAAACGCCGCACTGGCGTTCCAAAGCGGGCCGCAAACACGCCACACTTTTGCTTCCAGACGCCGTTAGCCCTTTTTGCTTCCGCCAGCTTTCCTAAAAGGCGGCTAGAGCAGCCCGCGCCCAACCGGACGCGGATAAGTTGCTTCAACACTTTAGAATCAATCGACTTTCCGCCTTTCACCGGTTCCGATCGAAGGCGGGTTGATCTAGAGTGCTTCCGGAAAAGTGTGACGCGGTTTTCCGATAAGAGGCACGGAAAAACAAAAGCTTAGAGCCCGCTTTTGATTCTATCAAAAGCGGAGGAAACTCCCTCCCGGCGCGCCCCGCGCCTCCCTCTGTTGGATCGCACATGGACGCACTGCCGAAGCTGATCGCGCGGCTTGAGACCTGGAAACTGGCACCGATTGCCTTCCTTGCCGGCGCGCTCTCGGTTCTCGCGATGGCGCCCTTTTTCTTGTGGCCGGTCATGTTCGTGACCTTCCCCGTGCTCATCTGGGCGCTGGACGGCGTCTGCCTGCCCGGGGCGGAAGTGCGCCGGGGGTCTGAATCGTTCCGCAAAAGGCTCTGGCGTGCCGCCTTCATCGGCTGGGCGTTCGGATTTGGCTACTTCCTCGCAAGCATCTACTGGATCGGCTATGCGTTTTATGTCGACGCCGAGCGTTACGCAGCCTTGATGCCCCTTGCGGTCGCGGCCCTTCCTGCAGGGCTTGCGCTATTCTACGCCGCGGCGGCCGCCCTCTCGGCAGCCCTGTGGCGGCCCGGCTATGCGCGGCTTTCGGCCTTCGCGTTTGCTTTTTTCTGCGCTGAGGCCGCGCGCGGCCATCTCCTCACAGGATTTCCCTGGAATTTGTTCGGGGAGGCGCTGGCCGCCAACGATGCCCACATGCAGATGGCGGCTTATATCGGGGTTTACGGATTAACGCTCGCAGCGCTTTTCATTTTTCCCGCACCCGCCGCCCTGATCGCCGCGCCCGGCTCGCTGCAGGAACGGCGATGGATGCCGCTGCTCGTTGCTGTATGTGCCCTGTCAGGCAGCTACGCCTTCGGAAGTCACCGCCTTCTTCAGGAGGCCGGCGAAGTGGAGGGGGTTCGCGTCCGCATCGTGCAGCCCAATGTCCCGCAGCGGGAAAAGTGGAAGCCGGAGAACCGCAACTCGATCTTCGAGCGCGCGCTCTCGCTCAGCCGGAACGGGACCGATGGGCAGGACATCGGCGCCTTTACCCATGTCATTTGGCCTGAATCTTCGGTCCCGTTCCTTTTCGGCTTCAATCGGGACATTTTCAGCCCGCAGGCGCGCGAACTGCTCGCGGCGCTGCTGCCGCCGCAGACCTCCCTTATTTTGGGTGCAGAGCGCGCGGAGGGAATACTTTCGGTTGATACACGTTATACGTTCAATCGCGTGTATAACAGCCTTTTCGTCCTGGGGGAGGGAGCGAAAATTAACGCTATTTACGATAAGACCCACCTCGTCCCGTTCGGCGAATATGTCCCACTCCGCGACGCGCTAACGGCGGTTGGAATGCGCGCTTTTTCGCACCGGCTGGACGGGTTCGAGTCCGGCGAAGAGCAGGCCCCCCTGATCCAGACGCCGCAAGCGCCTGATTTTCTTCCGCTAATCTGCTACGAAATCATTTTCCCGGGCCGCGTGACAGACCTGCGAAAACGGCCTGGCTGGATTGTGAATGTAACGAACGACGCCTGGTTCGGCGACTCGACCGGACCGCATCAGCATCTTCATCAAGCCCGCATCCGGGCAACCGAGGAAGGTTTGCCGGTTATGCGCGCTGCCAACACGGGGATTTCGGCAGTTATCGACCCTTACGGGCGTCTGCTCGCCAAGCTAGATTTGGGTAAAACTGGCGTCATCGATCATGGGTTGCCGCAAGCTTTACCTCCAACCTTTTATGAGAAAACTCGCCTTCCATTGCTTATTATTTTATTTTTTATCCCGCTTCAATTTTATCCTGTGCTAGTTGTACTGAGAAAAACTTTTTGAATTTGTCTTTTTTTAGCAGCAGAACTTATCTTTGCCATATCTTACAAACAGTTTAGCTAAAGGTTCCAAGCTATTTCGTTTTTGCCGAAAGAAGCAACTTGACGCCTTCGACTTGGGTAACTACAACTTGTGGGTAGTGAAAGTCGGTCATTACACACAACTTAGAGATAGCGGTGAGTGAGGGAAAAAAATATGGGCATGGTGGAGTCTTCAGTGTCGATGTTAGCCGATAACGATGGGATGTACGAAACGACCGGCAGAAAGCCGAATCCCGTGGACGTTCATGTCGGAAGCCGCGTGCGCTACCGGCGTATGATTATTGGCATGAGCCAGGAAAAGCTGGGTGAGAAAATGAATCTCACATTCCAGCAAATACAGAAATACGAGAAGGGCACGAACCGGATCGGCGCAAGCCGCCTGTTCCAGCTCTCGAAAATTCTCGAGGTCCCCGTTGGGTATTTCTTCGAGGACGCCTTTGCCAGTACCGCGCCGGCGCACGCATCGCAGGGCCTGCACGAGCCCGCGCAAGAGGGCTTTCTGCTCGATTTCCTCAACTCCCGCGAGGGGCTCGACCTCAACCGGGCATTTGCGAAGATTCACGACCCCAAAGTCAGACGGCGGGTGATCGATCTTGTAAGGGCCTTGTCAGAAGAAAAGCCCAGCGCTAAGGAAGGTCAGGCCGGGTTCGAAAACGATCTCGGTTAACGCGGCGCCGGTGCCGCGCTCCCTCATAAACAACGAAGACTGGAACGGGGCTGTGTCTCGCAAGAATTACATTTTCACTAGCGAATCTGTGTCGGAAGGCCATCCCGACAAGGTTTGCGATCAGATTTCCGACGCCATCGTCGATCTCTACCTTGGCGCGGAACCGCATTCGCGCGTTGCGCTGGAGACGCTGGCTACCACAAACCGGGTTGTGCTGGCCGGAGAGGTACGCGGCCCCTCTTCCATCCACCCCGAAAATCTGGTCGAAACCGCCCGCCAGGTCATTCGCGATATCGGCTACGAGCAGGCGGGCTTCGATTGGCGCAAGGCCGAGATCGATTGCTACGTCCACTCCCAATCGGCGGATATCGCGCAAGGCGTCGATGCCGCCGGCAACAAGGATGAAGGCGCAGGCGATCAGGGCATCATGTTCGGCTATGCCTGCCGCGAGACCGAAGGTTATATGCCGGCGCCGATCTATTACGCGCACCGCATCCTGTTCGAGATGTCGAAGCTCCGCCACTCCGGGGAGCTTCCCGAGCTTGGGCCGGACGCAAAGAGCCAGGTGACGCTGCTCTACCGGGACGGAAAGCCGGTGCGCGCCACATCGATCGTGGTCTCGACCCAGCATGGCGAGGATGTCAGCCAGGAGCGCGTGCACCAGATCGTCGGAAACATCGTGACCGAGGTCCTGCCGAAGGGCTGGATGTGCCCGAAGGACGAATTCTACATCAACCCGACCGGGCGCTTCGTCGTCGGCGGCCCCGATGGCGACGCAGGCCTCACCGGGCGCAAGATCATCGTCGACACCTACGGCGGCGCGGCGCCTCACGGCGGCGGCGCTTTCTCGGGCAAGGATCCAACCAAGGTCGACCGCTCAGCGGCCTATGCGGCGCGCTATGTCGCCAAGAATGTCGTCGCGGCTGGGCTCGCGGATCGTTGCTGCCTGCAGCTTTCCTACGCCATCGGCGTGGCCAAGCCGCTATCGATCTATGCCGATCTCTACGGCACGGGCCGCGTCGACGAGGACAAGCTGGAAGCCGCGATCATGGAGATCGTCGATCTCAGCCCGCGCGGCATTCGCGAGCGCTTGGGCCTCAGCCGGCCGATATACCGCCGCACTGCGTCCTACGGCCATTTCGGCCGTGACCCCGAACCCGATGGCGGCTTCTCGTGGGAACGCCTCGACCTCGTTGACGCGTTGAAAGACGCGCTGAGCTGATAACGTAGCGCGACACCCCTCACCCCAGCCCTCTCCCCTTGGGAGAGGGAGCAAGCTGTGGCCTCTGCAACGTCGTTCCCTCTCCCAGAGGGAGAGGGACAGGGTTAGGGGTGTTGCGCTCAAGCATCGCGCGCCGGCATTTGCCATGACTAGAGAAGAGGAAAACCAGCCGGAGCCGCTTGCGGAGCGGCGAAGCGACAGCCCGCTCCGATCCTTCGGGCGGAGGCGGGGCCGCAAGCTGTCCCCGCGCCAATCCTCACTGCTGGAAAGCGGTCTTGGGGCCTTGCGCCTCGATCTGAGCCGGCCGCCGGGAACGCTCTCTTCGCTCTTCGCCGATCCGGTCGAAGAAATTTGGCTCGAAATCGGCTTCGGCGCCGGCGAGCACCTCGTCTGGCAAGCCGAACATAACCCCCACGCCGGCATCGTCGGCGCCGAGCCCTATGTGAACGGCGTCGTGGCCGCGCTTTCAGCCGTTGAGGCGCGCGAGATTCAAGGCCGCGTCAGGCTACACGCCGACGACGTGCACCCGCTGCTCGAATGGCTCCCGCCCGCAAGCCTGTCGCGTGCCTTCATGCTCTTCCCCGATCCCTGGCCCAAAAAGCGCCACCGCGCGCGCCGGCTGTTTTCGCCGCCGCTGCTCGATAAAATGGCGCGCCTCCTCCGCCCCGGCGCCGAATTCCGCTTCGCCTCCGACATCGCCGATTACGCCGAAGCCGCCATCGAGCACGCGCGCACGCACCCGGATTTCGAGCTTGCACCGGCCTTCACCTCCGCAAACCGCGACTCCGTACCGGATTGGCCCATCACGCGCTACGAGACGAAGGCAGGCAAGGCGGGGCGGACTTCCACCTTTATCGTGCTGAAGCGCAGACCCGTCGCCTGATAAGCCGCCGCTGGATCGCCGCAACGGCTTCGAGCGCAACGCCCCTCATCCTGTCCTTCTCCCCATGGGAGAAGGGACGCCCGAATTGGCCGCTGAGCGTGCAACCACGTCCCCTCGCCCGGTGAGAGAGGGACAGGGTGAGGCGTAATCGGCTTGTTGAGGGCGCGGCGCCTCACCCCAGCAATTGCCCCACAGCGGCATCGAAGCCCGGCGGATTGAAGCGCAGCGTGCCCTCCGAGAGGAGCCGCGTCAGGATCGTGCCGTCATTCTGCCGCTGGTGGTGAATCACGGGTAGCCTCTCGGGATCGACGATCAAGTAGTGGTGCACGCTGGGGAGGCTGAAATAAGAGGCGAGCTTCCGCGCGGCATCGATGCGCCGCGTGGAAGGCGAAAGCACCTCAACCACTATGAGGGGATCGGGCACTTCGACAGCATCGTTGGGGAGCTTGGGACCACAACGGACAAGCGCGTCGGGCTCGTGCGCCGTGTTTTTGCCGATCCGCACCGTCATGCCGTCCGGGTACATAGTGCAGGGCAATCCCGCGCGCCGGATTCCTTCCGCCAATGCCGTCTGCACGGCAAATTTCGTAAGAGCATGCGCCGAACGCTCGGGCGCCATGACATAGACCTGCCCGTTGAACAGCTCATAATGCCCGTCTTGCGCTTCGGCCCAGGCCAGGAATTCGTCTACCGTCATCGGCGCTTCGTTTGGTTCGCTCATAAGCCGAAAATATCATTGCCCCGGTACAAAGCCAAGCGACGGAGCGCAACGGGGCTGCAACTCTATCAAACCTCTTGAACCGCGCCGGCATTTCGCTTACCTTGCATGTAGCTCAAATCAATCTCTGACAAAGAGTGGTCCGCCCGGTCCGCTCTTTTTCTTTATCTGGCGCTTAGAGCGCCGGTGAAGCCGGAGCGTATGGAACAAGACCCGGAAACGGAACATGAAATGCGGACGGCCGCAACCGACGCCCCCACGGAGCGCTTTCTCCGTGAGACGGGGCCGGCGGCCGGAATCGCCGCGCTCATCGAGCCTGTGCTGGTAGAGCTGGGCTACCGGCTGGTGCGCGTCGCGATGTCCAAGCGCGACGGCGGCACGATCCAGATCATGGCGGACAAAGCCGGCGGCGCGATCAATGTGGACGATTGCGCGGTGATTAGCCGGCGCATTTCGCCCCTGCTCGATGCGCACGACCCCATCGAGGGCCGATACTACCTCGAAGTGTCCTCGCCGGGCATCGACCGCATCCTGGTCCGTGCCTCGGATTTCGAGGATTGGGCGGGCTATGAGGTCAAGGTTGAGCTGAAAGAGCTGGTCGATGGGCGCAAGCGGTTTCGCGGCATCCTCGAAGGCTACGAAGACGGCGAGATGCGCCTGCAGCTTCAGCTCGACGAGACGAGCGAGCCTGAGGTCATCGGCCTGCCGGTCGATCTTATTCACGATGCGAAGCTCGTGCTCACCGATGAGCTGATCCGGGCCTCGCTCGCAAGGGCAAAGGCCGCCGGCCAGAAATGGGCCGAAGGCGGTGAGTTGGCAGAACCAGACTTGAAAGATTCGGAGTTGAACGATGGCCCAGACCGGGATTAGCGCGAACCGCCTGGAACTTTT
>JBKQIH010000058.1:0-7048 GCA_052148445.1 Rhodomicrobium sp. | reverse complement strand
TCAGTTCGAGCACGCGATTGGACAGGGCGCCAAGAAAATGCCGGTCATGCGAGACGAAGAGCATCGTGCCTTCATATTGCGCCAGCGCTTTGATCAGCATTTCCTTCGTCGCCATGTCGAGATGGTTGGCCGGTTCGTCAAGCACGAGGAAATTCGGCGGATCGAACAGCATCATCGCCATCGCGAGGCGCGCCTTCTCCCCCGAGGTGGCGTCATGAGATTACTCTATATCTCTTGCGCCGAACCGGATACGGAAGGCCGGCATAGAAAAATGCAAACAAGGCAATAAGAATATCGGTCACCCTTACGGTCGTGACAAGATTTGGGTCTTCAGCTTCGAGTGGTTCATTAAGCAAGTTGAGAGCATCGCCAAGGGAGACATCCAACGTACATAGCCGTATACCCTTGAGGGCAAACATGTAAGACCAATTAACGGTTCCGATGTGCCAGTCGAACAAGACGGCCACAAATCCGTAAGCCTCCAAGACCGATTTGGCGGCAAGCGCCTCCGGCAGATCAAAATAGGTTCTTGCAACGACAAGCCTAGCCACGGCCTTTCCCTCCAACGAACAGCATGTCACCCCGCTTTTTAGAGTCGCGCTCAAAAAAATAGAATATGCTTCAAGTTGTATTCAATTTGCGAGGAAATCCCCGTCACTGAGCTAATTTTATCTGTACATCTCCTAATATATTCATCGCGCCCCTTTTCGACATACGTCTCTCCAAAAGTAATTTTCTTACCATCCCGAAGTATAAAGAAAAATCTCCACCGGCGCAGGATAAAAGGCAACGCACCTACAGAACGCTTTGCCACATGAAGAGATTGAATTTCATCAAAACGATATGTTCGTATCCGCCCCAATTGCCACTTAGGCGTGATCGTGATGAGCTTCTGTTTGAGATCGAAGGTAACAGTGCTGGATAGGCGGGCTACAAGCCAGCTCGCTCCAAAAGCACAACATCCGAAAGTTATGGGCATAAACCCCACGCCACGCAGGGCATTGTGAGGCCCAAGCCCTATAAATATGCCCAATCCACACAAAATAGTCAGGAGCCCCATGAGAAGCCGAAGAGCCAAAACTTGCTCCCTTTTGGGCTCCATTTGGCACTCAAATGTCACTATCTCATCGCTTTGGCTCAGAATAATTTCTTGCCTTGGTCCCAATTGCATAGCGCCCCCCGCTCACCGTCAGCTATGCACGCCAGGCGCCTCATGGCCCGTGCGCGCGACATACTCCGTGTAGCCGCCGCCATAGCTATGCACGCCTTCGGGGGTCAGTTCGAGCACGCGATTGGACAGGGCGCCAAGAAAATGCCGGTCATGCGACACGAAGAGCATTGTGCCTTCATATTGCGCCAGCGCGGCGATCAGCATTTCCTTCGTACCCATATCGAGATGGTTGGTCGGTTCGTCGAGCACGAGGAAATTCGGCGGATCGAACAGCATGATCGCCATCGCCAGCCGCGCCTTCTCGCCGCCGGACAACACGCGGCATTTCTTTTCGACATCGTCGCCGGAAAATCCGAAACAACCCGCGAGCGTCCGCAGCGTGCCTTGCCCTGCCTGCGGAAATGCATCTTCGAGCGACTGGTAAATCGTGCGGCTGCCGTCGAGTGTTTCCATCGCGTGCTGGGCAAAATAGCCCATCTTGACGCTGCCGCCGATTGTCACCGAGCCGCGGTCCGGCTCGCTCGCTCCGGCGACCAGTTTCAGCAGCGTCGATTTGCCGGCACCGTTGACGCCCATCACGCACCAGCGCTCCTTGCGCCGGATCGTGAAATCCAGCCCTTCATAGATCGCCTTGTTTCCGTAGCGCTTGTGAACGTTCTTGAGCGCCACGACATCGTTGCCGGAGCGCGGCGCGGCAGGAAAATTGAACTGCACGGTCTGGCGCCGCCGCGGCGGCTCCACGCGGTCGATTTTGTCGAGCTTCTTGACCCGGCTCTGCACCTGGGCAGCATGGGAGGCGCGCGCCTTGAACCGTTCGATGAACTTGATCTCTTTGGCCAGCATCGCCTGCTGGCGCTCGAATTGCGCCTGTTGCTGCTTCTCGTTCAGCTCGCGCTGCTGGGCGTAGAACTCATAATCGCCGGAATAGGTGTTGAGCGAGCCGCCGTCGATCTCGATAATCTTATTCACGATGCGGTTCATGAACTCGCGGTCGTGCGAGGTCATCAAGAGCGCGCCATCATAGCCCTTAAGAAACTGTTCGAGCCAGATCAGGCTTTCAAGATCGAGATGGTTGCTTGGCTCGTCGAGCAGCATGGCGTCAGGCCGCATCAGCAGGATCCGCGCCAGGGCGACGCGCATCTTCCAGCCCCCCGAAAGCTTGCCAACATCGCCGTCCATCATTTCCTGGCTGAAGCTTAAGCCGTCGAGCACTTCGCGCGCGCGGCCTTCGAGCGCGTAGCCGTCGAGTTCCTCGAACCGGTGCTGCACTTCGCCATAACGCTCAATGATCGCGTCCATCTCGCACAAGCGCTCCGGGTCGGCCATGGCGGCCTCAAGCTCCTTGAGTTCGGCCGCAACGCCGCTGACGGGGCCTGCGCCGTTCATGACTTCGGTCACGGCGCTATGCCCCGACATTTCGCCGACATCCTGATTGAAATAGCCGATACTGATGCCGCGATCGACCGCGACTTGGCCCTCGTCGGGCTGATCCTGGCCGGTGATCATGCGGAACAGCGTCGTCTTACCGGACCCATTGGGCCCGACAAGGCCGATCCTCTCACCCTTCAAAAGAGAGGCCGAAGCCTCGATGAACAGGAGATGATTGCCATGCTGCTTGCTGATGTTTTCGAGACGAACCATGACCACCGGGGAGCTTGGGGAAATTCCTTAGCTGCGCTATCGCGCTTTGCGCGACTTGAGCGCAATTTGCCACCCTTATGCCACGGGAGAGGCGCGGCGCCAGCCTGAAATAGACCGCCACGCGACAACGGCCCGGGACCGGAGCCGATAACCACAAATCATGGCTCATGGCTGCCCCTCCCAAGAGACGGTGCGGGAATGCCGGCACCGAGCCTAACTTGAGTGATGACCTCGTGGCATCTATCCGCTGAGCCGCCGCCGGCTCGCGCAGAACCTGGGGTAAGCACCGGGAGTGGCGTGTCTCAAGGACCGGCTAAGAAAGTAGTGACTGCACCGGAAATAAGGTGCGAATTCATGGAGAGGCGATTTTTACCCGGCGGGCCCATCTCGCAGCGTCCGCCAAAGCTATCCGAAATCCGGCGTGGCTAGCCAACAAGATACCCGTTTCGCGATTGTTGCGCCCAAGGCTGCGCGAAAGCACGGGCAAGCTTCTCATTGCAAAATTCTCAACGGACGCGCGGTGCTCAATTGCATTGCCGCCTCTTCGGCGCCAATCGCCGCTCGAACGGCGCCGTCTAGCTCCCGAATGTGGTCGGGACATGCCTGCAGGATTGCCTCGAAGGCGGTCTCCATGAGCTTTTCGAGTTCTAAAAGCCGGGAGCTTTGCTCCGGGCTTCTTAGCGCTGGCTCTTCAGGCAGAGTATCGGTGTAAGCTTCATATTCCTCGGTGAGCGCAAGGTAGCCGTCCCGTTCTTGGGTGTCTGCATGGTTTAGGACGATGGCCTCGACGTTATCGGCGATGTCGTCCAGTGCCTCCAGGTTGGAGACAGCGTCGGGGGTGGCGTCTTCCAGAATAGACAGATCCTCGCTCAACGTAGGCGTGCTCCCTTGGGCTATGTTCAAACGGTGCGTTTGCAGGCAGGCTATAGGACTAAACTTCAAGTGTCCGTCGCAGCCTAAATAGCTTCGCTCAGATCCTTGGCCGCACGAAACGCTACTTTCTTGCTTGCCTTGATTTCGATTGGTTCGCCGGTTGCAGGGTTGCGCCCCATGCGGGCTGCCCGTTTGCGCACCTCAAGCGTTCCAAGCCCGGCGATGCGGATGCGCGCGCCCTTCTTGAGGTGCTCTCCGATCAAAGCGACGGTGCTTGAAAGCACGCTGTTCGCTTGGGTTTGCGAAAGGTTGTGCGCTTCGCCGATTGAGGCTGCCAGCTGGCGAAGTGTAATAAGTTCCACTTTCGCTGGCTTTGCGGCGGCCGCCGGCTTTGCTGAGGTCACGCTCTTGGCTGCGGCAACCGGTTTCGCCGGCTTGGCCGCTTGGGGCTTTGCTGCTGGTTTGGCTTTTGTCATTGCGGCTTTCCCTCTTCAATTTATCGAAGCGGTCCAAGATGCGGACCCGCCACTTTGCAGGCGCTAGCCGATTCCGTGGGGTTTTCAAACACGTCACCGTTCCGCGATTCAGAAAGGTATTCCATCTGTGACTTGCCGGCCACATAAAATGCGACGCCAGCCGCACAGGGCTCTTGATCCCAATCAAGGTGGCCCCGGGGGGAAAGGCCTAATTTGAAGGTTCGAAAATTTCTGGAGGCCGGCATGACGCGACTCATTACAATCTTGCTTCTGGCGGCTGCATCTTGTCCCGCGGCACTTGCGCAGGATGGCAGTGTACAGGCCGGGTTCCAATACGCGCAGACCGTGTGCGCCGAATGCCATGCTGTCCGCGAGGGTGCGCAGGTTTCGCCCAATCCTGCCGCCCCGGCCTTCAGCCAGATCGCCAATTCCCCCGGGATGACGGGTGCCGCGCTAGTTGTGATTCTGCAAACGCCGCACCGTCAGATGCCAGACCTGATCGTTCCGTCGAAGGATAAGGCCGATGTGGTGGCCTATATCCTGAGCTTGAAACGCTAAGTCCGGCAGGCGAAGCAGATTTTGCTTTCTGCCATTGCTATTGGCGCAGGGAGAAGCTAAACATCGGGTTCGCAGAGTCGGGGCGTAGCGCAGTCTGGTAGCGCATCTGGTTAGGGACCAGAGGGTCGGGAGTTCGAATCTCTCCGCCCCGACCAAGAAAATCAATGGCTTAGCTGACTAT
This sequence comes from Rhodomicrobium sp., assembly GCA_052148445.1. Lineage (GTDB taxonomy): Bacteria > Pseudomonadota > Alphaproteobacteria > Rhizobiales > Rhodomicrobiaceae > Rhodomicrobium. The sequence continues at coordinate 2,148 of JBKQIH010000058.1, read as the reverse complement.
GCGAGCGCTACCTTAGCGCTTCGCCCACGAAACGCCCATGAAACGAGGGCTGGTGATGGATGCTAAGCCCTCCCAGCTCTGCCTATGGGATGAACGCTGCGATGTGGGCAGATGGCTCGCAGAAGGCGAACGCCTTTCCGAACGGTACGGCGCGCGCGTCTCTGCGGCTGTGGTGGCGGCGAAGACGGCGTTTTTTTCCGAACAGGCATCGGTAAGCCTCTTTCTCGCCGAGCTATGCGAAACCGGCGATGCTGCCGCCGCCATAGCCGACAAGAGCCGCTTCTATGAGTTTTCTTCCTATCTCTTCGCCCGCTACACGGAATGGTGCCGCTCGGCGAACGAGCCCGCCGCGAGCATAACGCGCTTCGGCCTCTGTCTCTCCGGGCTTGGCTTTCCAGCGGCACGCCGCGGGCACGGCAGGCGCAAGGCGCGAATCGGGATCAAGCTCAAGGCTCAGAGTCCAGCGCCTTCAGAATCGGTGTAGCCCGTGGCCAAGGGGGCGGCAACGCCGCCGAAAGAGCTTCCGCACGCGGTAAGTCTGGAGCGCTTCCTGATAGCCGCCACGAGCGATTTCGGCGCGCGCGATCACGTCGAGCTTTCGTCGCACCTTTATGCAGCCTTCAAGCGTTGGTGCAGCCAAAAGCTCATCAAACCCATGAGCGTTTCCGCGTTCGGCCGCGAGCTCGGCAAGACGGGAGACTATGAGCCGGATCGCGTAGGCTCAGACAGCCAAAAAGCGTGGCGCGATATCCGTCTCCGCCCGCGCTGGAAAGAGATCGCCCAGTGCGCGACGCAAAGCGCGCCCGCTGGGCCGCCACCCTTCGCGGCGTTAAACCGGCCTAAGCGCATCCATGCGCCGCTTCTCGTTGGCCGCTTCTTGGCAGCCGCCACCAAAGCCGATGGCGTCTCCGTTGAGCTATTCTCCGAACTTTTCCACGTACATCTCAAGTGGTGCGAGGCTGTGAACTATCAGCCGCTAACTCCTCTGAGCTTCGGCAAAGGGCTCACGAAACTGCACATCGATGCCGGCCGGGTGGGCAACGGTAGGCACAGAGTGCGCCGCGGCATCCGTCTCTTGCCCATCTACCAAGCGGCGTGGGCGCCCGCCAAGCCAGAATACGAGCCGCGCCAGTAAACGCGCTTCAAGGCAAATCCAGATCGATCATGACGAAAGAGTCCAGCTTCGCGACTGGGCCAAGCGGCCTTTTTATCTGTTTCAAACAGGCAAACGACCGGCGCCATCTGTCCGCATCTGTCCAAGAAAGGAATTCGAATATGCGGACAGATGGCGCTAGTTCATTGCCCATTTTTTTTACACTAAGATATTGTAATCTATAGGATTTAGTTCCTCTGTAACAGAGGAACAGTCTGTGCAAGTTACGCATATGAAAAAAGGACAAGCACAAAACAAGAACAAAATGTTAAGAGTGCATTTGTAGGGAGAGATGTAGCGCCGGGCGGTTTCCGGTGTTTCGCGGGCCGATGGCGCATAATTGGACCCGGAAAAATGGACGGTGGAAAAGTATCTTATGCGCCTCGATCCAGCTCGCCGCTTCTCTGCGAATCGGCGACTATACTTGCACGCGCGTGAGCCACTGGTGCATCTCGAACAGCGGGCCCTCAACTGGTCAAGTCTGTGAGACGGCTGCACGGGAATTCCGCCCCGCGACGCTCATCGAATCGGCGAGGGCGTGGTCAAAATCGCCCTTTTGATCGTAGGCACTCGACCTGCCGACATAGGCGTCGACATAGTTGGCGTCGTGCTGGAGCGCTTGGCCGTATTCGGCGATCGCGCGATCGGGGTCTTCCTTGTCCATGATGTAAATGTCGCCGCGACCGCTATATGCGGAGGCCAAATTCGGGTCGAGCCGGATGGCCGCGTCGTAATCGCCCATCGCGCGGTCGTCGTCGCCGAGGGCGAAATACACGCTGGCACGGCGATCGTAGACCTTCGCGCGATCTTGGGGACTACCTTGCGCGGCGTTGATGAGCGCCGAGCAGGCCTTGACCTGCTGGTTCCACTCCACCCCCGACTTTCCCGTGCAATCCTGCGGCAGCGGTGCCGGTTGCGCCGCGGCGTGGGCAGCGAGCAGCAGTGTTACGGCGAAAGCAGCAGCGCAGAAGAGCTGATGGCGCATCGGTTTCCTC
>JBKQIH010000057.1:0-10651 GCA_052148445.1 Rhodomicrobium sp. | reverse complement strand
GTGTCCGCGTCCTCGTAAACGAAATAGCAGGGCGCCTCTTTGCGCAGGATTTTCGCGAAAATGTTGTTCGGATCGTAAGCGGTCATCGCGATCTCCTCCGGTTGTTGCTTCATGCCTCAGAATATTCTCAAGGCTTCGCCGCCATATTCGGCCCGGCAATCTCGGGATGCGTGCCGGCGATGCGATTGTTTTCGTCGACACGCACGACGACAGGCGGCGGAGCATCTTCGGCCCGGGCCACCAGATGGTAGGTCGAAATAATAATAAGGTCGCCCACATGCACAAGATGCGCGGCTGCGCCATTGACGCAAATGACGCCGCTTCCACGCTCAGCTTGGATGGCGTAGGTCGAAAGCCTGGTGCCGCGCGTCACGTTCCAAACGTGCACCTCCTCGAATTCGGCGATGTCTGCCGCGTCCATGAGGTCGCGGTCGATCGACAAGCTTCCCTCATAATTGAGGTCCGCCTGCGTGACCGTAGCGCGATGAATTTTAGCCCGGAAGAAGGATCGCATCCAAACTCTCCAAGAAAAGACCGCGGCATTCCTGCGAGAAAGCCAAAGCATTCCTTGGCCGCGCGGTCAAGCCGCGCGATGAGACACGGCTTCCCGCCGCGGCCGCAACTAGCGCTCAGACTTCGAGCCCGGGTCAACCGGCGCTGCCGCACGGCAAACCCGGCCTTTTGCCTCGATTGCGTTTACCGGGCTTGCCACTTTGGCGTTTAGGCCCTAACTTTCGCAGCTAAGATCTTGCCTGAGGCTCGGTGTGCGCTTTGAGCGCGTCTACGGCCTCGAAGGCACAAGCATATCCAAGTTCGCGGGCGGCACAGTTTGCGACGAATGAAAGAACGTCACCTCCACGTCTTTCTGATAACATACCTCGAAAGGGGCAACAGAGGTCCGGTATGATTGCAAGAATAGTGTTTCGCTTGGGGCTTGCGGCTTGGTTCGCGGGCCTCTCTACGCTTGCCATGGCGCAGGATGCAGCAAAGCCGGATGCGCCCGCAAGCGCAGTTTTGGACGCAGCGCCCGCCACCGGCGCAGCCCCGGATCCTCTCACGCCGCCCGAGCCTGCCGCCACCCCTCCGAAAGCTCCCGGCGCCCCAGAAGCGAAGCCTGCCGAAACGGCGAGTGCGCCGCTGCCTGAACCCGACCCCATCGCGACCCAAATTCTGGCGAATGCCGCAAAAGCTGGCGGAAAATCCGACGCCCGCGAGGATGTGGCCGGTTTGGCCGCGTACTATACCGAAAACAAGGGGCAGCCCATCTGGACAGACAAGGATGGATTGAATCCGAAAGCCCTCAAGGCCGCGCATGAAATGCACAACGCCGGCGATTGGGGGCTCGATGCGTCCGCTTTTCAGATTCCGGCAAACCCAGGCGCGCATGCAACGCCTGAGGCTTTAGCCGGCGCCGAGCTGAAATTGAGCCTTGCCGTTCTAAAATATGCACGCCATGCGCGCGGCGGCCGCACCGACCCCGCATCGCTCAGCCCAATCATCGACCGGCATCCTCACATCTTCGAACCCAAGTCCGTGCTCGAAGCGATCGCCGCGGCCGAAAACGCCGACTCCTATCTTCGCGGGCTGCATCCAAAGCACGAGCAGTTCAAACGCCTTCACCAAGCACTGCTCGGAATTGGCAAATCTTCAGCCGGAGGCGCGGCGCCGCGCGTTCCATCGGGTCCAGATCTCCGGCCAGGCGACAATCACCCGCAAATCGCGCTTATCCGAAAACGCTTATCGGTCAGACCGGACGGCGCGCCGGAGTCGACTTACGATACGGCCCTTCTCGAGGCCGTAAATCGCTACCAAAAAGAACACGGCCTCGAAGTCACCGGGATCGTCGACCGTAAGCTGCGGGCTTCGCTCAACGAATCGGCGGGCGGAAGCTCCGACGAAAAGAGGCAGCGTATCCTTGTAAACATGGAGCGCTGGCGCTGGATGCCCGATAACCTCGGCGAGTTCTACGTTTGGGACAGCATTACAGAGCAGTTCACCCGTGTGTACGATCACGGCAAAATGGTGCTCCAGGAAAAAATTGTGGTCGGAAAGCCCTCGACGCCGACACCGACTTTCTCCGCCAATATGCAATTCATCACCTTCCATCCTGAATGGGGCGTCCCCGACGGAATCAAGGTCAACGAAATTGCTCCGAGGCTGCGGAACTCAGGCGGCGGCGGGTTTCTCTTTTTCGGCGGCGGCGGAAGCAGCGATATCCTTCAGCGGCTCGGCGGGCTCCGCGTGAGCATGAACGGACACCCCGTCGATCCGGACTCGGTGGACTGGTCGAGCGTGGACATCCGGCGCTATCAATTCATTCAAGGCGCAGGCGGCAAAAACGTGCTCGGGGTGGTGAAGTTCCGTTTTCCGAACAAGCACGATGTCTATATGCACGATACGCCGGACCGCCATTTGTTCGGCGGCGCGCCGCGTGCCTTCAGTCACGGTTGCATGCGCACGCAAAATCCCGTGCATCTTGCGGAAGTGCTGCTTGCGCATGACAAGGGTTATTCGGCCGCACAAGTCCGTGAAATACTCGATGCGGGCACTACGAACGAGATCAAACTAACAACCCAGATCCCCGTTCACATTGCGTACTTCACCGCCGATGTGGATGAAAAAGGGCAAGTCCGGTATTATCCGGATCTGTATGGGCTCGATAACCGCGTCGCGAGTGCCCTTCGAGGTCAGCCCGTGCATTTTGCAGCCGAACCCGCAAGCTCTGCGGAAGCTGGGCCTTCGCCGGAAGCTGAGCCTGCTTCGCGCGCACGAAACCGCCCGCGCCGCCCGTATGCCGAGCGGCGTCCGTGGAATCCATTCGAGGACTGGAACTGATCGGGGCGACGGAACGCTTCAGGTTGCGTCAGCCCTGACACGCGGCTCCGTCTCAATACTAAGAAGTTGGGGCGCAATCGGACGGAAAACACGTGCGGCGTTCTGGCGCTCCTGCATATCAGCTATTATGTGGCAGCGCAGCAAGGGCCGGCGTGTGATACGAATCCGGCATCTTGACGCTTTCGCTTGCGCTTCCTTACTTTGCAGCTAGCAAAAGAGCGGCTGGGTGCCGCGCAAAAAAAGGGGTTTTCATGGTCACAGCCGTAACAGAAGCGACCTTCGACAACGAGGTCAAGAAGTCCGCCATACCGGTGCTCGTGGACTTTTGGGCGGAGTGGTGCGGCCCGTGCCGTATGGTTGCGCCAATTCTGGAAGAAATATCCAAGGAATATGCCGGTAAGCTCAAGATCGTTAAAGTCGACGTGGACACCAATCCGAAAATCGCGGCGGCCTACAATATCCGCGGCATTCCGTCGCTTCTGCTTTTCAAGAACGGCCAAGTCGCCGGGCAAAAGGTCGGTGCCCTTCCGAAAAGCCAACTGAAAACTTGGCTCTCCGAGGCCGTCGCGTAGCGCTTCGACGCCGTAACGCTTTCCTTCGCGGCCACCCGCTTGGGGAAGCGGCGGCGCCCCGTCAATGTTGCGGCGGCGAACGAAGCGCTGCGAGCCGTTGCGCAGCTACGTTCAAGGCGTCCGAAGTCAACTCACCGTTATGAATAGCTTCGGAGAGACCGAGCGCGACTTGGTCTCTGACCGCAGCGGGGTTTTCCGTGCCGCCGTCGAAGACCAGCACGTCGCAGCCCCGTCTAAGACCGCTCACGGCGCCGGGGCCGCTGGTTGCCACTGTGACCGCGGCAAAACAAAACCGGGGCCCCCTGACCAGAGATCCGTAAGCCGCGAAGGGCGCCATGCCGCTACTCATGCTCAGAGCCGAGCTGACCGGAATACCCGGATCGGCGACTAAAAGCGTTTTTAGCGTGCGGACCGAAAGGTCGCTTCCATCGAGGATGGGAACTGCAATGACTTTCTCCTCGCTATGGCCGAGTATGAAAGTCTTCGCGAAAACCCCAGCTTGAAGGGGGTTACCGCCAAAGCTCGCGGCCGGATCGCGGCCTTCTCCAGCTTGCGCGAGGACCGGACCGAAATTCAGATTGAACCCAAGGACCGCCAAATTCGCGCCCATCGAGCGGTAGGTCGAATAGGCGTATTGAGGATCGCCCTTTGTGGCGACGTCGCGTTCCGAGGGCCACTGCTCAAAATCTTTGACGGGCGGCAGGGCGTCCGAGACGCCACCAATCTCACGAACCGCGAAGAGCGGCCGGCTTTGCTGGGACCCAGCCCAGAAAAATTTCATGAGCTCCTTGATCTGCGCCTTGGACTGAATGTTTTCCCGGCTGAAGACGGCACCCGCGATCCCGCCCGCCTGAAGCAGCGCGCGGATCGCCCGGGGACCCGGTTCCGATGGCTGGGTGCCCTTGAAATTCAGCAGCAGCACCCGACCGCTGAGACGGTCGATTTGAGGTTCGGCCGCACGGTCGCTTTGGTCTTGCTGCCGGCCGGCCGCTTCCGCGGAGCTGGGTGCTGTCTGCCCGTCCCGTTTTCGCACGGGCAACGGCGGGTCGAAAGACGGGGAGCCGGTTTCGTTCGCAGCTTTCCGCCGGATCGCATCGAGCTCGCTTCTGAGGTTCTTCCGGGCCTCCGAGCCGGCACCATCATCGGGCGGCGCGCCAGCTTGTGCCGTTCGCAAACGGACTTCTCCGGCCGCAACGTCACGCGATGCTAGCCCGCCCGCAGCAAGGCCGCTATACTCCGGCGCATTACCGCTCCCCGCCGCCGCCGCGGTTGGCGGCGCGAAAAGAGCAAGGCCGAGAGCAAGTCCGCCCAAGATAGGATATATTCGATGTGCCATAGGCTGGAAGGTCGCTGGTTTTCTCGATGTGTTACCGGAATGCGGACAATGGGTAAAGCAGCCTTGTCATTCGCACAATGCTTCAGCGCACAGATTGGGGCTCTGCTTCTGTCCTTGGCCGTGATCGGCTTCGCCATTCCGGCGCAGGCCGCCGTCGATCGAGCCATTCTCAAATCTCAGGAGGGAAGCTCGGCGCTGCTTCGCGGACGCTACGATTTGGCGGTTGCCGCCTATGACGACGCGCTGAAAGATGCAAGCCTTTCGCCCGCCAGGCAGGCCCCTCTTTACAGCGATCGCGGCGTTGCCAAATGGCGGATGAAGCAGCTCGACGGCGCCGTCGCCGATTTTAGCAAAGCGGTCTCGCTCAATCCGGACTACGCCCAGGCCTACAACAATCGCGGCACCGTTTATTTGGACATGAACAGGGTGGAGGAGGCGTATCGCGATTTCGACAAAGCTATTGCATTATCGCCTGGGTTCGGCCCCGCATACAGCAACAGGGCGAACGCGAACCAAAGACTCGGGCGGCCCGAAGCTGCGGAAAACGATCTCCGCAAAGCGATAGAATTGATGCCCGCAAACGCGGTTCCCTTGAACGGCCGCGGAAAGATAGCGGGCACGCTTGGCCGCTATTACACCGCGCTGCGCTATCTCAACCGTGCAATTACGTTGAACGGGCAATATGCATCCGCCTATCAGAACCGTGCCGTTGTCTATACGCTGTTAAATCGGAATGAAGAGGCTTCTCAAGACTTAGACAAAGTTATCGCCCTCGCTCCCGATAATGCAGATTTATACGTGTCGCGCGGCCGTCTTTACGCACGTTCGAATCACGACTCCATGGCTCAACGCGATTTCGCCAAAGCGCTGGAGCTTGCTCCCAATAATGTGCAGGCGATGATCGGCCGTGCGTCTATAAACTTCTCATGGAGGCGAGCCGATCTGGCGCTCGAAGAGCTTAACCGGGCCATGGCCCTCGACCCGAATGCCGCCGGCGCCTATTTCTGGCGAGGGCAGATCCGGCAGAGCACAAACGATGCCGCCGGCGCGGAAGCGGATTTCAGCAAGGCCATCGAGCTCGACGCAAATTACTCCGACGCCTATCGCCTCCGGGCAAGTCTGCGCGAGCATGGCGGCAGGCACGACGAGGCGGTCGCCGATTACCGGCGCGCCCTCGAATCGGACCCCTTTTCCCGCGAAGCGCGCGAGGCCTACCAGCGGGCGAGCGGCGACACGCCGGATAACATCGTCAAACCCATTGCCCCGGCCGTCGATGGCTGGGACATTTTCCGCTCCGCGTCCGGCCAATTCACCGCTCTGAACGAGCGCTACCCAAAAATGCCGGTCCCGCTCGAAGTGCAAGGCGGCGTGTCCGCCGAGATCGTGAAATGGACACCCCTCGGGGAAGGCCTAGCCGGCATCGGACTCCTGCAATATCGCGCACCCGATAAGAAGGGCAGCGTTTATGAATATGTCGCAATCATCGACCTATCCCGCGCCCTCGTGGTGAGCGTTGAGCCATACATCGCAGCGGGCGGCGCGAAATCGAAATGGGCGTGGACTCAAAACGCCGTCACCGTCACCGATGTCGATGGCCTTGCGAGCTACTACGAATTGCGCAAGCCCCGCGAGGCTCCCGTATCCCGCCGCGACGATCCGTTTTCATTTTTTGGCAGAGGCGGCCGGGGCAGCAGGGGTGGTGGAGGAGGGCCGGGGTTCTTCGGCTGGTTCCGATGACGGCGAGAAGGAAACTGCTTTACGGTTTCCTCGTTCTTAGCGTCCTGGCGCTGGCTTCGTGCCGCGGATCCAGCCCAACGAAGCTTCCGGCGCTGAGGACCGATCGCGCACAGACCGCGGTGTCCGGGCTTTCCTCTGGCGGCTACATGGCCGGCCAATACCAGGTCGCTCATTCTGCAACCGTAACCGGAGCAGGGATTCTAGCCGCGGGGCCCTATGGCTGTGCCGAGAACCCGCTCGCAGCGTCGTACCCTTTTCTTTTGGCAGTCTCTTATAATTTCATGCAGGCTCAAACGGGATGCATGGCCGCCAACTCTTCCGGGACCGGCGTTTTAGACAGCGGGAAGCTTTTGCGGCGCGCCTCCGTGCTTGCGGACGAAGGTAAACTCGATCCGCTTTCCAACTTGAAGCGCAGCAAGATCTACCTCTACACCGGCGCGAACGACCGCACGGTGGCCGCGCCTGTTGTCGAAGCGGCGCGCAATTTCTATCTGGCTGCGGGCGTGGCGCCGGACAACATCGAATTTGTTACTAAAAGCCCGGGCGGCCACGCCTTTTTGACCGCCGATAAAGGCGAAGCCTGCGGCAAGAGCGATCCGCCCTATGTGAGCAACTGCCATTACGATCAAGCTGGCGAGATCTTGCGATTCATTTACGGTACGCTCGCGCCCAAAGGCGTTGCGCTGCCGGAAAACTTTGTGACATTCGGCCAAGGTGCCTATGCATCGCCGGACGCAACGCTTGCCGATGAGGGCGTCGTCTATGTTCCCGCCGCATGCCGAACCGAGGCACATTGCCGCGTGGCGGTCGTATTTCACGGCTGCAACCAGTCGCGCGCCGAAGCCGGCGACGCCGTCATCCGCGAATCGGGTTTCGCAGACTGGGCGGAAACCAACAGAATCGTCGTCCTGTTTCCGCAGGTTATCGCGTCAACGCTGAACCCGATAGCATGTTGGGATTGGTGGGGCTATACGGGCCGCGATTTTCTGACGCGCGATGCGCCGCAGATCAAGGCGGTGGAGGCGATGCTTTTGCGTCTCGCCGAAACGCCGGCACCTTAGCCGCGTTAGCGCAGAATGCTCTGAGCAAAGCTGGCATCGTAAAACAAAATTAACGGTAAACTAAGAAACGATTCGGCATAAGTTCGGATTGAGATGGCGTCTCTGGCAGGAGAATCGGATGAATGCTGCGCGAGAGTTATCCCAGGCCGCCCTTGCGGCCGTCAGCCTTGCAATCGCCTCGCCCGCTCTCGCGGCTGCGCCGGTAAATCCGGGCGGCGGCTGGCTAGCCTCAGCCTGCACCTTTGCGGCCGGCAATGGCGCTCTACTATTCGCGGTGCTCGCGGGATTCGGAGCCGCCGCCGCGGCCCTCGCGTTTATGTTCCGGCAGAGAGCCAGTGCGTTTGCGCATCGGGCGCTGCGGCAGGGCACCCGGCTCGAAACACTCTTGACCGTCGAGGCCAATTACCGCGCGCTCGCGGCTTTGGAACCGCAAGCCTGCGTGATCTGGAGCGAGGGACAGCCCCGGCTGGCGCTGCACACGCTGCAGAGCGCATTTGGCGTGCCATCGAAGCTCGCCCAGCTCTTGAGATTAGCCTCTTGGCTTCATCCGGACGACGCCGGCAGAACCGCGGCCTGCTTGAAGCAGCTGCAAACCGATGGCGAGGCATTCGTGTCCAACGCGAGCACGCTGGAAGGCCACGTCATCGAGATTGCGGGCGCGGTTTGCGGCGCGGACGCAGTGCTGCGCGTCAAGCCCTTCTCTCCGGTAAACAAGGAGCTTGTCCGGCTGATCGGCGAGAACAAGCGGCTGAAGCAGGCGGTATACGACCGCGAAAAGCTCCTCGACAGCCTTCCCCTGCCGGTTTGGTTGCGCGATGCCAAAAATGCGCTGAGCTGGGTCAATTCGGCCTATGTGACGGCAATCGGTGCCGCGACCAGGGAAGAAACGATTGGCAAGCAGATCGAGCTATTTGAAACGCGGCAGCGGTCGGAGCTTAATCGCTTGAGCCAAGCCAAGAAGCCGGGGCGCATCAAGCTGCAGACCGTTGTCAACGGCGGGGTGCAAATCTACGAAGCCATCGCCATGCCGCTTGAGCGGGGCAGCGGCGGGGCGGCTTTCGACGTGGCGCCGCTCACCATCGCCAAGGGCGAACTGGAGCGCCAGATGACCGCCCATAGCCGGACGCTCGACAAAGTTTCGACGGGCGTCGCCGTGTTCGGTGCCGACAGAAGGCTCGTCTACGGCAACGATGCCTTCGCGCGGATTTGGGAGCTTGAACAGGAGTGGCTCAACCGCAAGCCGGCGGCCACGGAGTTTTTCGATCTGCTCCGCCAGCGAAGACTGCTTCCGGAGGAGCCGAACTACAGAAAATGGCGGGACGACAGACTCCTCACCTGGGACCGGAACCGCACCCTCGACGAGCTTTGGCACCGGCCCGACGGCAGAACCGTGCATGTCGTCACCGATTGCCGCAACGATGGCGGCGTTACCTTCCTTTTCGACGATGTGACAGAGAAATTATCGCTTGAACGTCAATATCATAGCCTCATCGAAGGCCAGCGCGAAACCCTCGATCATTTGAGCGAGGGCATCGCCGTGTTCGGCGCGGACGGCCGGCTGCAGCTGTTCAACCCGGCGTTTCAATCGCTCTGGAACTTCGCCGATGCGGCCCTGCAGGATTCGCCGCATCTCGAAGCGATCATTGCGCAAATCGAACCGCAGGCTCTGGAGCCTCAGTTTTGGCAGACGCTGCGCGACGCCATAACCGGCATGCCCGAAGCCCGCGACACCTTCAGCGGCAGCATTGCACGGCAAGACGGGAGTCACCTTGCCTATACGGTGACGCCGCTGCCCGACGGCGGCACCCTCGTCACCTTCGCCGACGTGACCGACAGCAAACGCTTCGAGGACGTTCTGATGGAGCGCAACGAGGCGCTTGAAGCCGCCGACCGGCTGAAAAACTCATTCCTCTCGCACGTGTCCTACGAGCTGCGCACGCCGCTGACCACCATCATCGGCTTCACCGATCTGCTCGCCGAGCCCGCAATCGGCCCCCTGAACGCCAAGCAGCGCGATTATCTCAACGATATCAAGACCTCAAGCCAGGCCCTCCTCAACATCATCAACGATATCCTCGACCTCGCCGTGATCGACGCGGGCGCACTCGACCTGAAGCTGGCCCCGGTCGATCTCAAGGGCGCCATCGAAGCCGCCGAGCTTGGCGTGCGCGAGCGCCTCTCGCGGGCCAAGATCCATCTCGATGTGCATGTCGCCAAGGACGCCGCAAGTGTGGTGGCGGACGAGCCCCGGCTCATTCAAGTGCTTTACAACCTCCTGTCGAACGCCATCGGCTTTTCGCCCGAGGACGGAACCATCACACTCTCGTGCCGCGGCGAGAAAAACGGCATCGCTATCAGCATTCAGGACACCGGCCTCGGCATCCCCGAGGAGGAGCAGGCGACCGTGTTCGAGCGCTTCGAGTCGCGCAGCAAGGGCTCGCGCCACCGCGGCGCCGGCCTCGGCCTTTCGCTCGTCAAGAGCATCGTCGAGCTGCACAAGGGCCGCATCGACCTGCGCTCGACGCCGGGCGCCGGAACCACCGTCACGGTTGTACTGCCCCGCAATCACCCCGGGTTGCAACAAAAGCCGGCGCCCGCGCTGGAAAATCCCGCCGCGAACGTGGCGGCGCAATCTTAACGGGGGCGGATTGCCTCTGAAGGGAGCATAGACGATTGCGCCTTGCCAGGAATTTAACAGCCGATGTTGGCGGATAACATATTGATTGGGCGTGTCATTTTATTGGCGTGACAGGCGCGGCGCGGGCGGTCTTGGTTAATTCGGGAACTGAGATTGTATTTAACGGACTTTTTGAATCGCACTTTTGCAGGTGAAATCGCGTTTTTTCACGAACTTTGCGGCGGGGAATTATTAATGTGCGGTGCCGTTTACCACGCCGGCATTAAGCATGACGCGGCGCTACGAAATGGGCGCGCCTGTACCACGGTCACGGTGCGTGGCTTATACCACATCTGGTCGATTGCTTCCAAAGTCCCCCCTCACTCTGTCTCTCTCCCCATGGGGAGAGAGGACGCCAGAACCTCTGCCTCGCTTGGTGAGAGAGCCGCAGCTTCTTCCCTCTCCCCTTGGGGAGAGGGTTGGGGTGAGGGGG
>JBKQIH010000056.1:0-2715 GCA_052148445.1 Rhodomicrobium sp. | reverse complement strand
CCCAACCCATGCCGGAAGAAACGCTTTCATTCACGCTTTCGTCCATAATTATAATCGCACAAGACTGCGATGCCTTGGATACCTCGCCCCTTTGCAAGCCCTCGCTAATCAGACGGGACATAACACCAAGGCGAGCTTGCTGGGAGAGGGCGGGGTGAGGGGTCTTGCGCCGGTTCCGCAAGAATAGGACAGTCGCTGCTGTGCCACCTTAGTTGACGCGCACACCCAGCCATGGGATGACAATATGGGGCGAGACGTGGCCTGGGGGGCTGTATGAGGACAGAAGCGGACAACCGTGTGGCGCGCGGGGCTTCTGCCGCCCGCCGGTCGATGGTTTTTGCCATTCTGCTCCCGGCCTTCATGCTCTGCGCCTGCTCCTTCATTCCGCGCGATAGTTTCACCGCCCGTCAGCAATCCGCCGCCACGATCCCCGGCATTCCGAATGCGCGCTTCTGGGTCGACGGCACCGGCGCCGAGCTTCAGGAATTCGTCAAGGGCTCGGCGCTTTCGTCCGTCATCGGCTATACGGGCAGCTTCGATGTGCTGGCGATTTCGGGCGGCGCCTACGACGGCGCTTATGGCGCAGGCATCGTCAATGGATGGACCGCGACCGGCACCCGGCCAAAATTTGCGATTGTCACCGGCGTCAGCGCGGGCGCACTCATCGCGCCGTTTGCCTTTCTCGGCCCCAATTACGATGCGGAGATCGCCGACGCCTTCGCGGGCGGCGTTGCGCAAGTTCTTGGCGACCTCGGTGGCGTGTTCGCCCTGCTGGGCTCGTCCGAAGTGCGCCGCGACTCGCTCGTCGCGCTGGTGGACAAGTTCGTTACCCCGAAGCTCCTCGCGAGCATCGCGGCCGAACACGCGCGCGGCCGCCGGCTCTTCATCGTGACCACTAATCTCGACGCGCAGCGGGGCGTCGTCTGGGACATGGGCGCCATCGCGTCGAGCCGGCAGCCGGGCGCGCGCGAGCTGTTCCGCGACGTGCTCGTCGCTTCGGCCAGCATTCCCGGCGTGTTCGGCCCCACCTATATCGAGGCGCAAGCCAACGGCCAGCGCTTCCGCGAGATGCATGTCGATGGCGGCGCGACCACGCAGGTCTTCATCTTGCCCGATGTCGTGCTTGCAACCGGCATGGGCGTCGCCACCCCAAAGGGCGCTCCCACGCATGTCTGGGTCGTGATCAACAACCACCTCACGCCGCAATTCGAGGTGGTCGAGTCGGGGATTTTGCCGACCGTATCGCGTTCGTTCTCGACCCTGATTAAGGCCGATGCCAGGAAAACACTGTTCGCGACGTCCGAATTCGTGGGCCGCGAGCGCTTCAACCTCACTTATATCGACCCAGGTTTCGACGCAGTGCTCGACGCGAATCCGAGCGTAAAGCCGGGCTTCAACACCGCGTATATGCAGGCGCTCTACCGTTACGGCTACGACAAAGCACGCTCCAGCCGCCTCTGGACGCACGAGGTTCCGCTTCCCGGCGGCGCTTCGGGGATGCATCTGCGGGAGATGGCCCACACGCGGTAGGCACGGGTTCGCGCGTCGCGGCGGTGGCGTGTTCGCTTTCGAACAAAACCGCTGATCGATGCCGCGAAGCTCTGTCGGAGTCCTCACAGGGCAGCGGCCAAATCTCTTGGAATTCCTCTAAACTTCAAGAACTTGCCGGCATGGCACGGTCGTTGCGAGAGCTGCGACCAGATAGGGCTGCACCATAACGTGCGGCAGCGCAGGAACGGGTCACGTCTCCCGCCGTCGGCGGAGCTGCCCATTGCGAGGACCGGCTATGTTGGAATTCGAAAATCAGCAAGACGCCACCGAAGCGGCCAAAGCTCTCGACGACGTTTTGCAAAAAGTCGCCGAGCATAAAGGCTGCAACACCCACGGCGAAAGCGGCAAGGCCAGTTGCGGATCGGGTGCGGGCCAAAACGATCTGCCGCCCGAAATCTGGGAGAAGGTAAAGAACCACCCGTGCTATAGCGAAGAAGCCCATCACCACTATGCGCGCATGCATGTCGCTGTGGCGCCGGCCTGCAACATCCAATGCAATTACTGCAACCGCAAATACGATTGCGCCAACGAATCCCGCCCGGGCGTTGTGAGCGAGCGGCTATCGCCCGAGCAAGCGGCGAAAAAGGTTGTCGCGGTCGCCTCCACCATTCCGCAAATGACGGTGCTCGGCATCGCGGGCCCTGGCGATCCGCTCGCAAACCCGGCCAAGACCTTCAAAACCTTCGAACTGATCTCGAAGCAAGCGCCCGACATCAAGCTTTGCCTCTCGACCAACGGCCTTGCCTTGCCGGAGCATGTCGACACCATCGCCAAGTTCAACGTCGATCACGTCACGATCACCATCAACATGGTCGATCCCGAGGTCGGCGCGAAAATCTATCCTTGGATCTTCTACAAGCACAAGCGCATCGAGGGCATCGAAGCCGCGAAGATCCTGTCGGATCACCAGCTGCGCGGCCTGGAAATGCTCACCGAGCGCGGCATTCTCTGCAAGGTCAATTCGGTGATGATTCCCGGTGTCAACGACAAGCACCTCGTCGAGGTCAACCGTGCGGTGAAATCGCGCGGCGCGTTCCTGCACAACATTATGCCGCTGATCTCGGCGCCGGAGCACGGCACGGTCTTCGGCCTCACCGGCCAGCGCGGGCCGTCCGCGCGCGAGCTCAAAGCGCTGCAAGACAGCTGCGAAGGCGAGATGAACAT
>JBKQIH010000055.1:0-6747 GCA_052148445.1 Rhodomicrobium sp. | reverse complement strand
CGACCCTAAGAGGTCTTGAAACGCAAGCTCGCCTTGGCGAGCTCGCGGGGGAGAGAGTGAAGGGGTGCCCGCCTACTTCACCTTATCGATCAGCTTCTCCGGCTTGATCATATTGCAGTCCAGCGCGGCGTCCTTCTTGCCGTCCATGCCGAACGCAACCGCCATGAGCTGGCTGTAGAACACCACCGGGATGTTGAAGCTGTCGCCGAATTGCTTGTTGATCATGGACTGATACATTTCCACGTTCTGCTGGCACAAGGGGCACGGCGTCGAGATCACGTCGGCCTTGGCGTCCTTCGCCGTCTGAAGGATGTGGCGCATCAGGTGCAGCGTTTTTTCCGGGCTATGGATCGACACCGAACCGCCGCAGCAAGCCGTCCGGGCCGCGTCGAAGGGAACCGGCTCGGCGCCGCAGGCGTCGGCGAACTGATCCAGGAATTTCGGCTGATCGTAATTGTCGAACTGGCCGCCAGGACCGGTCCCGGCGAAGGGCCGCACGGTCTGGCAGCCCACATAGCCCGCAACCTTCAGGCCCGAAAGCGGGTTCGTCACCTGATCCTTGATGGCGTCGATGCCCACATCGTTGACGATCACCTCGCAAATGTGGCGCACTTTCAAATCGCCCTGATAGCTGAGGCCGCCAGCCTCCAGCGCCTCGTTAACATTGTCGCGGGCCTTCGCGTGATTCTTCATCGTTTCGTTGACGAAATGCGTATTGAGGTAGCAAGCAGCGCACGGGGTCACGACATCGGCGGCACTTTGCTGGCGGGCGAGCGCGAGGTTCCGGCCGTTGAGCGTCATCTGAGGCAGTTTCCCGCCCTTCACATGGCCCACCGAAGCGCCGCAGCAATTCCAGTCCTTGATCGTCTCGAACTCCATGTCGAGCTTTGGCGAAATCGCAAGCAGCGACCGGTCGAGGTGGATGCTAGCGCCCTGGGAGCTGCAGCCGGGATAGTATGTGAACTTGGTTTTGCTCATTGGCTTGCCCTTTCGCGCGCTTCGATCTCGGCGGCCTTGGCCAGGATGGCCCGCAAATCTCCGGTCCCCTTGGCGCGATGCGGCAGGCCGACGCCCATCCGGCCGGCCTTGACCATGCCGACAGCTATCGGAAGGTTCGCCAGCGCCCGGCGGATGCCTTCCTTGATGCCATAGGAGAAGAAGTAGATCATTGTCACCATGCGCTCATCGGTCCGGCCGAAATAGCGCACCGAGCGCCAGAACGAGCTGGAAAACCTCGCCGTGGCTTTCTTCGGGGCAAAGCCTTCCGCGACAGCGTAAGTGGCAAGACTTTGCAGGATATTCGTCACCGGCACTTTGCGCGGGCAGCGCACGACGCAGTTGTAGCACTGCGTGCAGTTCCAGATGGTGTCGGAGGAGAGCACCTCCTCCTTCATGCCGGCCCGGATCATCATGAACAGCTTGCGCGGCCCATTGTCCATTTGCGCGCCGATGGGGCAGGAACCCGAGCACATGCCGCATTGCATGCACAGCGAGAGGCGGTCGCCGCCCTCCACGTTCTGGTAGACCCAGCGCGCGAAGCTGAGATCGTACTTGCGCGCCGGAGTGGGGATCGAGGATTGCGTCATGGCTTACATCCCCTTGAACGGGTTGGGACCGACTTTCTCGATCGTCTCCATGAAAGAGCCGATCATGCCAGGCATTTTCTGGGCATCGGTAATGGCGACTTCCAGCGTAATCACGCGTTCCTTCTCGAGCATCATGCTCTTGAGGGTCTCGCCGACTTTCATCATCCGCTCCTGCGCCATGGCGCTGCCGCGGACGAAGTGACACTGATAATCGTCGCCCGATTTGCAGCCCATCATCATGACGCCGTCGTAGCCGCTCGAAAGCGCGTCGTTGACGCAGAGCAGGCTGACCGAGCCGAGGCAGCGCACCGGGATCACACGGATATACGGGCTGATGGGCGAGCGCGCGATGCCGGCCATGTCGAGCGCTGGATAAGCGTCGTTCTGGCAGGCGAGCACGAGCACGCGCGGCTTCTCCTCCGACTCGTCGGGGACCTCCACCGCCTTGATCATCGAGGTCAGCATCTCAACGGAATAGTTGTCGAAGCTGATGGTCCGCACCGGGCAGGCGCCCATGCAGGTGCCGCAGCGGCGGCAGCGCGTGGGGTTCACGATGGGGTAACCTTCCTCCGTCTCGTCGATGGCGCCGAAGGGGCATTCCACCGTGCAGCGGCGGCACTTGGTGCAAGCGCTGAGGCCGATCTTCGGGTAGGATAGGTCGCCGGAGCGCGGATGCAGCGCCTCGCCTTGGCTCACATTGCGGATCGCTTGGATCGCCTTGAGCACCGCGCCGGTGGCATCCTCGGCTTCCTCGGCCAGATCCATGGGACGGCGCACCGGGCCGCAAGTATAAATGCCGGTCCGCCGCGTCTCGTAGGGGAAGCAGATGAAGTGGCTATCGGCGAAACCGTCGGCCAGGATCGGCAGATGCGGGCCTTGGCGGTATTGCAGATTAAGGATCGGCGCGCCCTTGTAGGTAATGGCGGGCTGGCCGTTGCCCTTAGCCGCACCACCGTTCTTGTAGCCCGCAACCGGGATTTGCGACAACGGATCGATATCGCGATCTGGGAGCGCTACGTCGCCATCATCGGTGTGCATGGCCACCGCGTTCGGGACGATGCCGGTCGCGAGCACCACGAGGTCGATGCCGGAAAGCGGCACCTCCTGCTGCAACAGCACGTCATCGACCGTGACCGTGAGATCGGCGCCGACGCCCTTGACCTTGCCCTTCATGAAAATGACGCCGGCGGCCTGTGCGGTACGATAGAACTCCTCGCCGGTGCCGGGCGTGCGCAGTTCGTCGAAAATGATGTAGACCATCGCCTTCGGGTCGGCCTCCAGGATTTGAAGAGCCTGGCGGATCGAGCCCGTGCAGCAGGTCGACGAGCAGTAAGGCAAATGATCGGGATCGCGCGAGCCTGCGCATTGCACGAAGGCGACCACGTTAGCCGCGCCGCCGTTGGACTTGCGGCGCACCTGCCCCTTCGCAAGCATCTCCTCCAGTTCGAGGGAGGTGACGACGTCGGGCGAGGCGCCATAGCCGAGATGTGTGAGCTTCTTGGGATCGTAGGGATGCCAGCCCGTGGCGACCACGATGGCGCCCGCGAGTTCTTCCTTAACCGCGCCGTCCTGTTTCACCTCGACAGCGAATTTTCCGGGCATGCCGGAGGTTTTTACAACGCGCGCGTTGAGCCGGACTTCGATGCGCGGCTGTTTCCCGGCCGCCTCGATCAGCCCGTGGATCGGGTTGGGCTGGGGCTGACGGTAGGGCGGGCGCTCCGGCGCAACCTTGGTGTAGGCGAGCGCGTTGCCGCCGAGCCGGCCGCTCTCTTCGAGCAGCAGCACGTCATGGCCGGTATGGGCGGCTTCGAGCGCGGCGGTTAGCCCGGCGAGGCCGCCGCCCACAACGAGAATGCGCTCGCTGAACGGCCCCTCGGTATAGGGCACCGGCACCTTGATTTTCCGCGCCTCGGTGATGGCCATGCGAATGTAGTCGGCTGCCAGCATCTCGGTGTCGTCAACGCCAGCCGGCTGTGTCCAGGCGACTTGCTCGCGCAAATTGGCACGGACCACCTGCACGCCGTCGAAGCGGAACTTGTCCTGATTGACGCGCGGCGAGCAGGCGGCGATCACCGCCTGGTTCATGGTGCCCGCGGCTGCGTCGTCCCGAATAAGCTTCAGCCCGTCCTCGCTGCACAAATAGTCGTGCTTCTTGCAAAACGGTGCCTTGAATTCCTTGACCGCGACCTTTTCGAGCCCCGCGAGCGGCGCCGCCTCGGCAATGCCGCAGCCGCCGCACAAATAGACGCCCAGCTTCTTTTCTTGTACGGTGCTCATTACCTCTGCCCCCCTTGCGCCGTCTGAATGGCTTTCAACGCCGCCGCCGTGGCGGACTGCACCGACATGGAAACGTCGAGCGGGCCCGAAGCCACGCCCGCGGAGAACATGCCGCCGCCTCCGTCCGCCGGGACAACGAAGCCGTACTCGTCCATCTCCGTTTTCAGCGAAGCCGGCAAGGACGCCGCCGCCGGTTCCATGCCGGTAGCGAGAACGACGAGATCGTAGGGCCGGTCGTAGAGTTCGCGCGACAGCGTATCTTCGCCGTGCACCACCGGGTTTCCGCCTTCGCCGAGGTAAATCGAGGCCGGTTTCGATTTGACGAAGTGCACCTGCGGATCGGCCTTCACTTTTAGATAGAAGCTTTCCAGCTTGTCGTGAGCGCGGATGTCGATGTAATAGATATCCACCTCGCTATCGGCGTATTGCGCGCGCACATAGGCCGCGTGCTTCAGCGAAGCGAGGCAGCAGATCCGTGAGCAATAAGGCAGATGGTTCAGATCGCGCGATCCGGCGCACTGAATCAGCGCCACGCGCTTGGCTTCCTTGCCATCGGATGGACGCAGAATCTTGCCGCCCGTGGGGCCGCCTTCCGCCGCGAGCCGCTCCATCTCCACATTGGTGATGACGTCCGGCACACGGCCGTAGCCGTAGGATTCGAGCTTGCCTGCGTCGTAGGGTTTCCAGCCGGTGGCCCAGATAATGGACGCCACGGGCAGTTCGAAGGTTTGCGGGGTTTCGTTCAGATCGACGGCGCCGTATTTGCAAGCCGCTGCGATTGCATCGGCTTCCGGCGTTCCGATGACCTCCGGGGCCACCACGTAGCGCATCGGATAGGCCATGGGATGCGGCAAATAGGCCGCCGTTACCGTGTCCATGCCGTAATTGAACGCGTTTTTGACGCGCGTCTGAGAGGCCTTGGCGCAGTCGCCGCAAGCTGTACAGCGGGCGTTCACGTAACGCGGAGTGGTTTGCACCGTCACTTTGAAGGCGCCGGGCTTGCCGGTCACCCCCGCCACCGATGCCATGGTTATGACGCGGATGCGCGGATTGCCGCGCAAGCGCTGGTAGTTGATCTCCAGGCCGCAAGTGGGATGGCAGAGCTTGGGAAAATAGCGGTTGAGCTGCGCAACGCGCCCGCCGAGGCTTGCCTCCTTCTCCAAGAGAATGACGTCAAAGCCGGTCTCTGCCGCTTCCACTGCGGCCGACATACCCGCAATGCCGCCGCCGGCGACTAAAATCGTCTGGCTTTCCTGCCCCTGCGCCGTCATCGTTCCTCCCTTAACGCTCGCACCCTGCCTTGCGCTGTGCCGCCCCGTCTGGGGGACAAGTCCGGCTTTTTGTGCTCGATTCATCGATAGATGCATTATCATATATAAATATGACAATGCGACAAGGCGTACCACCCCCGCGCAAAGACGGCGCCGCCGTTGAGTGATCGTTTATTTTTTCCATCCAGAGCTTGATCTAAATCAAATCTAGTGTCAACATATTGCATTATCGCCATATATTCATTGTTGCATCTACGGCCATTATGTTGCTATAGGGTTAATGCTACGTCCTGGGTGAAAACGGCGGGGAGGCTTCATGCCCCGGTTCCGGCAGACATGATCGGACGAGCGTTTAATTACGAATTATCGCCGGCACGCAAGCTTGAAGGTGTCCGTCAGAGACGCCTAAACGGGAGGATACATGTCGAAACTCGTTCCACCGCACGGTAGCGATACCTTGATTCCGCTGTTGGCGCCCGAGGCGGAGATCGCCGAGGAGCTGAAACGCGCAGCAAGGCTTCGCAAGGTGCCGATGAGCAGCCGCGAAACATCCGACTTCATCATGCTCGCGATGGGCGCCTACACGCCGCTGCAAGGCTTCATGAGCCGGGCGGACTGGCACGGCACCTGCGCCAATATGAAGCTTTCCAATGGCCTGTTCTGGCCGATCCCGATCACGCTCTCCGCCACCCGCGAGCTGGCTGAGAGCATCGCGGTCGAAGAGACCGTCGCTCTCGTGGACCAAGAGTCCGGAGAGATCATGGGGATGCTCGAAGTCTCCGAGAAATACAAGCTCACCAAAGAGGACAAAGAGTTCGAGTGCCAGCACATCTTCCGGACCGCCGACCCGAAGCACCCCGGCGTCGAAAAGGTCATGGGGCAGGCCGAATTCAATCTCGCGGGCCGCGTGATCGCGCTGAGCGAGGGCATCTATCCCAAGCAATATAAAGGCTTCTACTACCGGCCAGCGGAGACGCGGGCGCTTTTCGCGGACAAGGGCTGGAGCCGGGTCGCCGCTTTCCAAACCCGCAATCCCATGCACCGCAGCCACGAGCATCTCGCCAAGATCGCGATTGAAGTGTGCGACGGCGTGCTCATCCACCAAGTGCTTGGCGCGCTAAAGGCCGGCGATATTCCGGCCGAGGTTCGGGTGAAAGCCATCGACAAGCTGACGGAAAACTACTTCGTTCCAGGAACTTACATTCAGGCCGGATATCCCATCGAGATGCGCTACGCCGGTCCGCGCGAGGCGCTGCTGCACGCTCTGTTCCGTCAGAATTTCGGCTGCTCTCACCTTGTCGTCGGGCGCGACCATGCCGGCGTTGGCAGCTATTACGGCCCGTTCGACGCGCAGCATATCTTCGACACGCTGCCGGCCGGCAGCCTCGTCATACAACCGCTCAAAATAGACGTGACCTTCTACTGCTACAAATGCGGCGGAATGGCCACGGCGCGCACTTGCCCGCATGGCTCGGATCAGCGGCTCGAAATTTCCGGCACGAAATTGCGCGGAATGTTCGCCAACGGCGAAAAGATACCTGCAGAGTTCAGCCGCCCAGAAGCGGTGGCAGTACTCCAGGAGTACTATAGCGGGCTTAAGCAATAACCCGGTA
>JBKQIH010000054.1:0-11763 GCA_052148445.1 Rhodomicrobium sp. | reverse complement strand
ATCTACTGGTATTGGGAGGTGAGCGACCGCCTGGATTTTATCGCGAGCTGCCTCAACCGCGCAGAGCGCGACCTGAATGCCCTGCTCGCCTCCGGACTGGAGCACGGCGGACGGAAGAGCAAAGTGGCCGAGCGCAAGGATTGGAGCCGCTTGGCAAGGCCGGCCGATATTCAAATCTTCGAAACCGGCTATCGCACCCCGGCCCACGATATCATCCAATGGAACGAGAACGACCTCGCCGGAAAGGGGACCGTCATGGGTAAGGCAACCGTCACGGCCCTGCTCTTCCGCGAACTTTACGAGGGCAGCGTGGGGACGGCCCAGAGCCGTATCAAGGCGGAGGTGAAGAACAACGGCGGCAATCTGCCGTATCTTGCACCCGGCATCCGCGAGCTGGTTGGGATCGACAAATTCAAAGACGGCGAGTTTGAAGAGGGCGCCGGAGTCGACAGCGACGAACTCGAATGGGTGGTGAAGCATCGCAAATTCCCCACCCAGAACCTCGTGAGCGTGAAGACCAACGCGGAAGGTGTGAGAAAGGAGTTGCGCGGCAAGCATGTGCTGGAAGACCTCACACAACAGAAGCTATAGGGCCGCGCGGCGGCCCGTGCCCAATCCCCGGTTGCCCTCGATGCCCTTGTTCCCTATCTTGGAAGCTGGGCTAGGGAATCCTTTATGTGCGGCCGGTTCACGCAGCTCTTCACTTGGGAAGAGCTTTACAATCTCTACAATCTGAGCAATCCGCTGACGCCCAATTTGCGCCCGTCGTGGAACATTGCCCCTACGCAAGACGCCGGCGTGATCGTGCCGGAGGCGGGCGGCCGGCTCTACCGCACCATGCGCTGGGGCCTCGTGCCCTTGTGGGCGAAAGACCTCAAAATCGGAAGCCAAACCATCAACGCGCGGATTGAGACCGCAGCCTCGAAACCCGCATTCCGCGGCGCGTGGAAATCGCGGCGCTGCCTCGTGCCCGCGAGCGGATTTTACGAGTGGCGGGAGGCCGCAATCCCTGGCAAGGCGAAGCCCGCAAAACTTCCCTTCTATATTTCGCGGAAGGACCGCCAGCCCTTGACGTTTGCCGGCCTTTGGGAGCGATGGACGGACGGCCTGCTCACTTTTACAATACTCACAACCGGAGCGTGCGGCGCCATAAGCGATCTGCATAACCGCATGCCGGTCACGCTCGCGCCGCGGAACTTCGACGCGTGGCTCTCAGGCGGCGACCCAGTTTGCGATCCCGGCATCGGCCAAGCCTTGCACGTTTCTCCCGTGTCGCCAAAGGTAAACTCGCCGCGTTACAACGAACCCGATTGTGTCGCGGAGCTTACGGGGTGATGCGAAAGAGTTCCACCGGCGGCAGAAGCGCACAAGCCCCGGTTGTTCATTCCGGCGACTCGATCCAATAATTCCTTTATAGAGACTTAATCCTGTCTCAACCGCGCAACGGCCGCCAGGAAATTAACAAGAGCGGGCGCTTCAGCAAACACAATAGGGGAATACCCATGAACTTATTCCGCGTTTGGTCGATGATGGCGCGTCAGTGGCTCGACATGATGGACGAGATGATGTCCCCGATGGCGTTGATGACGCCCATGGCGCCGATGCAATTTTACCGGCCTACCCATCCCGACGGCGCCGAGTGGGATGCCTGAATAGACGGGATGCTCTCGCTGGTGGCCCGCCCGGCGCAACTTGAACGCGCACGCACCCGCCACAGGCCCGATCTTAGCGCGAATGTAAACCTTCGAAATTCTTGGTCGGGGCGGAGAGATTCGAACTCCCGACCCTCTGGTCCCAAATACCAAGCGCTAGCGCTAAGATGTTGAATTTCATGGGCCTGCGTTTCATCGGTTTGCCTTCCGTTCACGCCCATTCGCCTCGTTTCTTGGGCGTACCTTGGGCGCGGTCGCGAGCGCGGCGCCCGCTTGGAAATCGGGGCTGTGGTGTCCGTAATGGCGCTCAAGCGTTTCGACGCTCATGCCGAGATAGCCGGCTGCTTGCCAGCGATCCGTTCCGGCTTGCATCTGCCAAGTGCACGCGGTGTGCCTAAGACTGTGGGGAACGTCTGTTCCCGGTAGCCCAGCGGCATCACACGCGGTGCGCCACGAGCGGCGAAGCTTGCCTACTTGGGCACCCTTGAAGTTCACCACATGCAGCGCACCGGCTGCGGCGTCGATCCGCTGCCATCGCCGCAAATGCGGCAGAAGCCGTGCATGAATCGGGGCGGGAGGCTGCCGCTTC
The DNA here is from genome assembly GCA_052148445.1 of Rhodomicrobium sp. Lineage (GTDB taxonomy): Bacteria > Pseudomonadota > Alphaproteobacteria > Rhizobiales > Rhodomicrobiaceae > Rhodomicrobium. The sequence goes on along the minus strand of JBKQIH010000054.1, from coordinate 9,522 downwards.
TTCGTCTCCCGTTCGGCCCCGCCCTTCCGATAGAGGCGGCCATGTTCGAGGTCAATCCATCCCGAATCCGTCGAAGGCAGCCATTTGAGGCGCAAAATCGCGCCCGGCCGCGTCCCGCTGTAGATCCCTATCAAGATGAACCTCGCGAGGTGCCGGGCGTCGGGATTGCGCCACGCCGCCCAAATCAAGCGCGCGGCCGCGGACCGGTCGAGCCAATCTTCACGGCGCTTCGGCTTTGGCGGCAGCTTTACAATTGGCAAAGCCGTGAGAGTATATTCTTCATGCCAAAAGCGGAGCGCGGCCCGCAACGTTTCGAGATCCTTGCGTGCGGTGCCTTCCGACATCCGGCCGCGAGGGCCAATCTGCTCAAGCCGCCAGCGCACATAATCGCGGCAGGCCTTCGGCTTGATCTCTATCGCGCGCTTTTCGCCCCACCATGGGAGAAGGAAACCTATTTGGTATAAAATCAGGTCCGGTCGAGCGACGTGCTCGACCTTCTCGCGCATGTAAAAATTGAGAATGTCGGCTATGAGCGTTGCAGCTGGATCACTACTGCCGGCGGGTTGATATTTTTCTTGGAGGTACGCCCGAAACGCTGCTTCAGCTTTTGCAACGTCCCGCTCGCTGCATCCTGTGCTAATCTCGTTTCCCCGGTCGAGAATGACCCAGACGGATTCGCGGCCTGGCCGCTTCCTGAGATAGAGCCGGGCGCTTTTTGCTTTCCTTGGCATGGCGTGAAACTCGACCTTTTCAGCATTTCCATTACATCGGCCCGGCATACTAGGATGCGCCGGCCCGGCCTGATCGCGCTTAAGCGGCCATCGCGGATCGCCTTGCGCAAAGTGGCAACCGTAACCCCGGCTGCCGCAGGGAAAAAGCGCTCCGCAGCGATGCCAAGCGGCAAATATTCATCGATTTCAAGGATCTTCTCGTTCATTCGGATGTGCCATTATCCACCTCCGGTTTGGCCGGTTCGCTGCCGGCGCGAGTGTCGCGGCGCTTCGTTGGCGGGGCCGCTTCCGTGGTCAGTACGATTTGCGCGCGTTTCACCGCGTCCGCAGACGGTCGCGAAAGCGTTGCGCCGCGGTCAAAGCACGCTGGAGTCTCGGTAGCATAGTCGCTGTGCGGTCACGCCGCTGCGCTGGTCGCGCGGTTCACGCCTGCGTCCGCCCCTCCTGTTGCCGGATGTATTCCTCGAGGCTTGACCGGCGCGCGACCAATTCGCGCCCGACCCTAAAGATCGGCCAACCCTTTGCTTTATATTTGTAAATTTTCCGCCATTGGCTTTCGTCGCCAAAGATTACGACCGCTATTTTGGGGGCTGTGAAAATAGCGTCGGCGAAAAGCGCCATCCGTTGCGCAATATCATCCGTATCGGTCCCGGCCGGACCGCTGCACAGTTCTCGCATGTGATTTGCTCCGAGGCGCGCCGGTTTCGGCGCTCAGTGTTTCGTTGCCGCAGTGGCCTCCAACTCGATTAACGCAAGCAGTTCCGCGATCCGCGAAAGCCTTGCCTCTACCAGATTGATGAAGGTCAAGGCCGCGGCAATTTCCTCTTGGCGCTGCTTATCGAACTGCGCACCGGCCGCCTCGGTGCCGTTGCCGCTTTCGTCTGCCAAATGATATCTTCCTCACAAACCTAATTGGGGCACCGAAGAACGCTTCAAACATCCCCCGCTCGGTGTAGAGTGCGCTGTGTAGGTCATTCATGTTGCGCGGTATCTCTTCGCCGAGTTCACGCTCTAATCGGCGCATTCTTTCGTCGGCCGTCTCGTTCATGCATCGAGCCCTTCCGGTTTGCCCTCGCCGTGCAAAATCAGTTCGGAGAGCCCCGCCAAGACCTCAGCGGGCACAACCTTTGCGGTCCTGACCATCGGCTTGGCTTCCATTTGATCGGGCGCCATGAACATGAAGATGCGCCGGGCCGGGCCAGTCCCGCAGGAGATTTCTGCGGAAGCCGGATTGCTGAGAATGCTCATGCTCCAATTGCCACGGCGGATTTCCTGCGGGCCATCCAATAGGATCGAGGCGAGGAACAAGCCAAGAGGCGTGCTGTCTTCGCCCTTCAAATGGGGCTGCGGGTCGGGCGCGTCGTGATTATTGACGAGCTTCATTTTGTGCAGGAATAGGTGCGCCGCCGCCGGCGCTTTGGCTGCGCTATTGCCGAGCGCTCCAATCAAAATCGCGATAGCGTCCATAATACCGGCGCCCCCTCCAGAAATCATTCCAACGGCCGTTAAGGATCGGTTCACGTTCTGCACAGCGGCGGCCGTGCATCCCGTGACGCCTCCTATGAAGCGGGCAATTGCGCTCTTGCTCCGCTCCGGTGCTTCGAGGATCCGCTCCGGTGCTTCGAGTATCTTGCTAAGCTCGCCAGCTTCTAAAATCATTTGCCGTATTCCGTTTGCTTTTGAGAACATGGAGAACACCGAGAACGCATTGAGCAAACATACACGCGCCGATTGATTCGAGGCAAGCTATTCGCGCGGCTGTGGACAACTCGCGGCGTTCCGCAGCTCGCGGACGCCGGCGGCGATGGCTTCAAGATCGGCCTCCTGCACATCGGCCATAAAGGAGAGCGCATTTGCCACGGTCGCATCGAGCGCGTCATCGTCGCCGATAACGCGCATTGCATATGTGGACTTGCGGACTCGCTCGATCCGGACGAGAAGCTGTGCGGCTTGATCGGTTGCGCCCAATGGGCGAAGATGCGATTCGTTCATGACAAACTCCTTAACGAAAGCTTAACATCGTTGACGCTAACGAGCATTGGGCGCATTTGTCAAGCGATATGAAAAAGACCTCACTCCCAAAAATGACGGCGGAAGAGTTGCGCTCGATCCGCCTCGCGCTCGGCAAGAGCCAAACCGAAATGGCCGCCGCGCTGGGCGTCGGGCTGCGCACCATGCAGCATTGGGAGCTTGGCGAGCGCTCGATTCCAGGCCCTGCCGTTTTACTTGCGCGTTGTCTTGGCGCTAAAGAAATACCTCAAAACTGAGAGATAATACTTTAACAACGCTTACTCATGTCTTGACATACGAGCAATGGGCGTATAAGTATAGAGCCATAGACGGTGGTTGGCCCGTCCTGCGCTAAGAGGCTCCGGCCGAAAGAGGAACAAAGGCAGGGGATTTCCAACCGCCCGAGACACAGCCCCAAGCGAGGGAATGGCGAAGCTATGACAAGCGCCGGGCTGCCGCACGATCCCGCCGCCGCGCCCCGCTGGGCAGGCCAAGGCCGCACCGCTCGCCGCTGAATGTCACAGCGGCCAAGCACCGCGCAACCGGCCGCAGCGCCGCCGCGCCGGGATCATGCCGCTCATTTCAGAAAATCGTTTGATTTGTCCCTTTCATCGAAAGAGACGCCCGGGCGCGGGCTGGTACCCCGCGCGCCGGGCATTCGTGAAACCCCTGTGACAAGGAATCCACAACATGCAAGATACAACTATCGGCTGGCGCGTGCAACTCGCCACCGGCACAGCCCTTGCCGCCATGGCCGCCGTCGCGGTCCGGGTGGACATTCTCAACAACTGGGCTTACGGCCTCACCGTAAACGCCGAACTCGCTTCAATCATGGTGCTCGCGGCCGTGGCCGTTGTCGCGGTCCCTGTCGCGGCAGCCATCCTTGGATGGTCGCGCCACCTTCGCATCACGGCCGCGATCTGCGTTGCCCTGACCGTGTGGAGCGCCGCGAATGCATACTCAACAAAGCAGGGCGCCGCGATCCTTGCCGCACAATCGAGCCAGCGGGCCTACACTTCGGCCCTGGCTGACGAGACGGCCGCCCGCGCTACGCTGGCCCGCATCACCGAAACCGGCGACGCTGGCGAGCTGGGCAAGCTTCAGGCCATGGCCGCAGCCGACAAGGCGAAGGCCTGCAAGAAGCCGAAGTCGGACGGCTGCAAGACGGCGGGCGCCGATGAAAAGGCGCTCACGGCCCGCGTGTCCGACGCCAAGGCGCGGGACAAGGCGCAAGCCACCGTCGACCGCGCCAAGGCCGAAGCCAAGGCCGGGCCGGCCGAAGCTTCCATGCTCGCGGGTGTCATCGCCGCCCAGCTCGGCGCCGATGCTTCGGACGTCGCGCGCTATATCGCCCTGGTGCTAACCGCCCTCGGCATCGCGGTCACTCAGCTCGTGGCGCTTCTCGGCGGCCAGGCGGCAAGCCTGATTGCCGGAGCCGTCAAGAGCCGCCCCGCGAAGGCCGCCGGGGACCCCCCCGAACAGGAGGCGCCCGCGATCGAGGACTCGCCCGCGATCGCAGCCCCGCAAAGGGCCGCGCTCGATCGGTTGACCGCGCTGATTCTTTCGGCGCCGGACAACCGCATCGTTTCGAGCGGCCGGAAGCTCGCCGAACTGGAAGGCGTGCCGAGCAGCACCTATGCCGGATGGCTCGCGAAGTGGCAGGCCGCCGGTTACATCGAAGCGGAGCGGACCGGAAACCGGACCGCGCTCAAGCTCGGCAGCCGCCGGGCCGCATGACAAGGAAGGCGCCCACGGGAAACCGGCGGGCGCCTTTTCCATTTCAGAATTCGTAAAGAGGTCTTACCAATGCGTGAAGATAACCAAGACCGGACAGAGTGTCCGCAAGCGTTCGACATGGATGAGCCGATGATCTGGACAGTAAAGCGCGTGTCCGCTCCGGTGTCCGTAACTGCCGAAAAGCCCAGCAAAACCGGCCGCACACGCTGGACACTTCGAACAATTCTCGCACGTCTTAATGGACATTAACGAATGACACGGCGCGATCCGGGCATACCCTGGACAGAGCGCCCAAAGACAAAGCCCCGGCACGGCGACGTGACCGGGGCTTTTTTGTTTCTGCCGTTCGCCGTAAATCGAAGGTGCTGCAATTCCGCAACAGCCCAAAGCGCGAAAGCCGCCGGCCGCGATGGCACCGGCCGGGCGGCCCGCGTCCGGCGCGCTGGCGCCAAACTACGGTGTGGGGATGTAGATCGGATTGCCCTTGACCACGGTGCAGCTCAGCGGCGTGCCGGTGGCCTGAGTGCCGACGAAAACCGCCTGGACCTCGATATAGCGCTTGCCGCCGATATAGCCGATGGTCGTTACATCGGGCGTAGCGTGCGCGGCCTGGAGCGATTTCACCACGCCGCCGGTGACGCCGCCGGCCGGAAGCTCGCTGCCGCTGAAATTCGTCGCGGGCGCGAAATTCACGCCATCGTCGGAATCGTTCACCACAAAATCGATGCGCACGGTCGGCGAGAAGGTCACGCCGCCGATCCCCACCTCGATAAGCACCGCCGCCGAAGTGAAGCCTTCAAGATCGATGGCGGCGGGCGTGGTGCTGGCGCTGTAAACGTTGGGCGCGATGGCCGGAACGGCCGTGATGCGCGATGCAAGGTCTTTGACTGCCATGGTGCTGTTCCTACGGTGAAAGCTGCCGGAAATGGAAATTGGGAGTGCTGGCCCGGCGCCTCGAAACCACCGGGCCAGCGGACTGTGAGGAAGCGTAAACCGCTTTAGCGTCCTCAACCGTGCCTCGCCGGAATGGAAAACGGCGAGGGCTTGCTTTCCCGGGGATCGGCCAAGATACCGGGAAACTCGAAACGCGGCTTAGCTCGTCGCGACCTTCAGCTTGATGATGGCCTCACCAAGAACCGGCGCCCCGCCGACGCGGCGGAAGGCATAGAAGCGCGTCTGATTGACGTTCGCCTGGGTGTAGATGTCGCGAAGCAGCGTCATGGGGCCGGCACGGTCGACGATGATGTAAGCGGCGTCCATGTCGCCGTAGATGATCGGGAAGGTGTTGGGGCCGATATTTGGCATGTCCGGGCAATCGATGACCGGCTGGCCCATGATCGTGGGTAGGCCGTTCTTATCGAGCGTCGCATCGAAGATGTACCGGCCAACGGTATCCTTGAACTGGCGCACCGCGCCCATGGTTTGGCGGTTCATGAGCCACACGCCGTTTTGGGCATACATCGCCGGAAGCTGGAACGGCAAAGCCACAACCGCGTCATCGACCAGCGTTGACGCATTGCCGGAAGGATAATAGTTGATGCCGGTGGCCGTCTGCAGGCCAAGCGGCTGCTTGGCGCCCGTGCCGTTGATGAAGGCCGCGCCCTCAAGGCGCGCCATTTCGCGGGCGAATTCGCGAACGAGCCACGCCTCGATATCGATGGCGCTATCGGCCAAGAAATTGTTTGAAACGTCGACATAGCAGCGCGAATCGTCAACCGGGATATCGACGGCACCATAAGCCGGCCCGGTGGCGTTCGCGGCATCGATCTCCGCCACCCAAGAGGCTGTTGAAGCCCCTGTTCTCCGAGGAATCCTTAGCGTATCGGTGCTCGTTGCTTCGATATGCGCGACCTTGCGCACCTGCGAAACCTGCACAAGGTTTTCGCGGATGGTCTGCGAGATTTCGATAGGCACAAACACGCCGCCGCCTGCATCGCTGGACGTTTGCAGCGAGGCGTGGACTTGCCCGGTGCGCGCATAATGGGCGAAGGCCCGGCGCCGCTCCCTGGCTTCCGGCGAACCGCGGCCTGTTTCTGGGCTCCCGGTCAAAAAGTTTGGCCGCGAAGCGCGGATCGAGGCCATGCGCCGGCCTTGTTCGGCGGTCCGCTCAATTTGGCGCACAGCGGCCATAGCGCGGGCCTCGAGCTGGCCGCCTGCGGATGTGCCCATGCCCCTGGCCTGGTGCTTGGCTTCGATGCGCGCAATGGTGTCGCGGGCCAGGCGCTCGCGGAGGGCGCGGCTTTCTGCAATGATCTCTTCGGTGGTTCTAGCTTGTGGCATGACCGGAATCCTCATTCGTGGGGTTGACTTCGATTGCCCCAGCACGGGGCCGGTTACTGACGCCCTTCGGCGGCGCCGTGAGGCGGAGACGCTCGGGAGATCGCGCAAGGTAGCGTTCGAGCCGGTCGCGCGATTGTTGCAGATCCGAAGGTTGCGGCTGAGGCGGCAGTGGCCGGCGCGCATGGCCGGTCTTGAGCGGCCCGAGCAGCGTTTGCGTCGGATCGGTCACATGGGAATTCTGCCCGTGATATTGATTTGTCGCCCCTGTGGCCGGGCCTGTGTTGAGCGGAACGCGGAAGGTGTCGCCGCCCTCAATCGGTTCCATGGATTCCATGCCCCGCACTTCGTTCACGTTGAATATGCCGTTCGTCACGGCCGCAACGTAAGCCTGCCAGCGCGTTTGAGATTCCGCGCGCTCGAATTCGGTGAGATCGTGCAGCAGGAAGTATTGGCGGCGCTCTTCCCTTGTGAGCAGCGAGATCGATAGCGCCTGTGTCCATGAATCGAGGAGCGGCGATAGCGTATAGGTCACAAACCAGCGGCCAAGCGTTTCTGCCGTGCTGCCGATGGTCTTCTCTGGATCTTGCATGAGCAGCGGCGGTATGCGCCAGATCCGGCATACCTCCTGCATCTGCTGCTTGCGCAATTCGATGAGCTGCGAGGATTCGAAGCTTTGGCCCGATGGCGTCCACTTCATGCCCTCTTCAAGCACGAGCGTCTGTGAGGTACCGGTGCCCCCATGCGTGCTGTCGAGCTGCGTGCGCAAATTGGCGGTAGCTTCGGGCGAAAGAACCTTTTGCGTTTCGAGCACGCCAGCCGGCCGCGCGCCGCGTCCGAAAAACCGCGAAATGTGCTGTTCCACAACAAGCCATTGCGCAATGGTCTCGCGGTTCCACATCACCGGGCTGTCGCCCCGGTAGGGATAGGTGCCGAAGGTGCGCAGGTGCACAATGTCGCCGCGGTGGATCAAGTGCGAGGAATTGTCGGGCGCGGTCACAGTGTAAATTGGCTGCAAGGGGAACGCGGGGTTTTCGGTGACGGCAACCCATTCCGGGCGGATCGGCCACAGCTCGGCGACCTGGCCGCGATAGTCGCGCACGATCCAGGCATAGGCGTTGCCCCAAAGATCGCGCCACATTTCAAGCATTTGCCGGAACTCGAACATGGTGATCTCGGGATTCGGCATGTCGCCGAGCAGATCCGCGAGCGGGTGATTCAGCTCGCGCCCAAGACTGCCGCGCTCGCCCTTCGCGTGCATGTGCAGCGGGATTTGCGCGACGCTTTCGGAAAGAACCTTGATCGCGGCGTAGACCGGCGGGCATCTGAGCGCTGAATAGGGGCTGATCTCGATCCCGGTCGGGCTTGGATAGATGTTGCCATAGGTGAGCGCCTCCCAGCCGATAATCGAGCCTGGGCTTGCCGCTGCCGCCTTGGGCCGGATGGCCTGGACGGTGGAACGAATCATGTCCGCCGCCGCGTCGCGAAGTCCCGTCAGCCTGCCAAGGTTGAGTTTCATTTGCTCAAATACCCTGGCCGCTTGTTCGCGGTCGCTTCGACGGCCGCTACGGCATGCTTGACGATTTGCGGCGTGGCGCGGGCGAGGGCCTGGTTGATCTTGGTCTCGACGCCGATCTCGGCGCCGCGCGCGTCTATGCTGAAGTTGAAGCTGTGGCCGCCGGCCGAGCCGCCTTTCGGGATGACGGTTTCGCCCTGCTGCAAGATGGCGGGCACCTCGTCGGGCGCGAGGCCTGCGATGCCGCCTTCGTGGTAGCGGGCGGCGCCCGCGAACACCGCCGAGGACACCATACGCTCCACGCCATCGACGCCGACGACGCCGCCTTCGTGGAAGAGTTTGCTGCTCAGCCAAGCGAAGGGCTGGAATCCAGACGCCGCGCTGCCGATCAGGCCTTGGCTCGACGTGCTGGACGCGCCGAAGCCGCCGCCGGCCTGCGCTTTGCCGCCGAACAAGGGCTGCATCACCAGCATTTTGAACTCGAGGCTGGCGAGGTCGGCGAGCATGGTATGGGCGAGCTGCTGCCAGTTCACCTTGCCCTTATTCACGAACTGGGAAAATGCGCTTTCGAGGTCTTTCTCGATCAGCCCGGAGATGGCCTTGATCTGCTTCGTCTCCTCGTCCAAGAGGTTCTTGACGCGCACGGCGGTCGTATTCATGATGAGGATGCGCGCTTTTTCAAACTCCTCCTGACTGATCTTCTTGTCGTTGAGCATCTTCTCGAAGCGGCGAAGCTCCTCCTCATCCTGCTGCCAGATGAGCTGCATCGTCTGCTTGGATTCGGCGTAATAGGTCTTTTGGAGTTGCGATAGCGCGCGAAGGGCTTCTTCCGTCTTCGGCTTCTTATCGTCGTCGTCGGTGGTGAAAGCGCGCTCGGTCAGCTTGGTGCCGCGCTCCCAGCTATCCGCGTTGCGGGTGGCAAGAATCTTCTGAGACAAGTCGAGCTCTTGCCGTTTGGTCTCCAAATACTTTTCTTGATTTGCGATCTGCCAATCCGATGCCCCGCTGAACCATGAGTTTGCATCGTTGCTTTTCATGGTGGCGATCATCTTCTCGGTATCGGAAATCTGCTCCTTGATGCCCTCGATCCACTTGCGCAAGCCCTCGTCGCTCTTGTTTTCCGGCGAGGCGAGTGCGTCATGGACCTGGGCCACGGCATGAGACAGGCCGCCCAAGAGGCCGGACGCATCCTTGATGACCGGCGCCAGGTCGAGCAGCGCGGCCTTGAACTGAATGTCGATGACTTGCGAC
>JBKQIH010000053.1:0-44453 GCA_052148445.1 Rhodomicrobium sp. | reverse complement strand
TCGAAGAAATCGCCGTTGGTCTTGGTCTGGCGCAGCTTGTCGAGCAGGAACTCGATGCCATCCATCGGACCCATCGGATTGAGAATCCGGCGCAGCACATACATCTTGCGGAGCTGGGCTTGCGGGACGAGAAGCTCTTCCTTGCGTGTGCCCGATTTGGCGATATCCATGGCGGGGAACACGCGCTTGTCGGCCACTTTGCGGTCGAGCACGAGTTCGGAGTTACCCGTTCCCTTGAACTCTTCGAAAATCACCTCGTCCATGCGGCTGCCGGTTTCGACGAGTGCCGTCGCGATGATGGTCAGCGAGCCGCCTTCCTCGATGTTGCGGGCCGCGCCGAAAAAGCGCTTCGGACGCTGCAGTGCATTCGCGTCGACGCCGCCGGTCAAAACCTTGCCGGAAGACGGTACCACCGTATTGTAGGCGCGGCCAAGGCGCGTGATCGAATCGAGCAGGATCACCACATCGAGCTTATGCTCGACGAGGCGTTTGGCCTTTTCTATCACCATCTCCGCCACTTGCACGTGCCGCGTGGCCGGCTCGTCGAACGTCGAGCTAATGACCTCGCCGCGCACCGAGCGCTGCATGTCGGTCACTTCCTCGGGGCGCTCGTCGATCAGAAGCACGATCAAATAGCATTCCGGATGATTGGCGGTGATGGAATGCGCGATGTTTTGCAGAAGGACCGTTTTGCCGGTGCGGGGCGGAGCGACGATCAAGCCGCGCTGGCCCTTGCCGAGCGGCGCCACGATGTCGATGACACGGGGGCTTAAGTCTTTCGAGTCCGCCCGGTCCGTCTCCATCTTGAGCCACTTGTTTGGATAAAGCGGCGTTAGATTGTCGAAATGCACCTTGTGCCGGATCTTTTCCGGGTCGTCGAAATTGATCTTGTTGACCTTCAGTAGCGCGAAATAGCGCTCGCCTTCCTTCGGCCCGCGAATCTGGCCTTCGACGGTATCGCCCGTGCGCAGGCCGAAGCGGCGGATTTGGCTCGGGCTCACATAGATATCGTCCGGGCCTGGCAAATAATTCGAGTCGGGCGAGCGCAGAAAGCCGAACCCGTCTTGAAGAATCTCAACGACACCGATGCCGGTAATTTCAATTTCGCGCGCCGCCAGTTGCTTCAATATCGCAAACATAAGCTCTTGCTTGCGCAGGGCGCTCGCGTTTTCGACGGCAAACTCCTCCGCGACAGTCAAGAGTTCGGTTGGCGATTTAACTTTAAGGTCTTGCAGTTTCATTTCTTGCATGATTGGGGAGACTTCTTGGGGGGATGAATATGGCGCAGGCGAGCCCGCAAGCCGGATGGGATAAGGTAGGACTGTCGCTCTGCCGCTTATCTTGGGGGGATTGCGGCTTCTTCACTTAAATGCGCGTGAACCGGAATTGAACCGCAAAGCGTGTCTGCCGGGAATGTACGACTGCTCAACTATAGCAGGTTTTTCGATTTCGGAAAGACGCTAAGCGCGTCCAAAACTCCTTTTTCCAGTGGTAGAAGATCAAAAGGGTTTAACCACAACCAAGATGACAATGCCAATGAGCAGCACCGTCGGCGCCTCGTTGATCATCCGGAAGAAACGCGAACTATGCGGGATAAGGTCCGCCGCGAAATCTTTGCGCCATTTGGCAAGCAGCATGTGAAGCGTCACCATCATGGCAACGAGCACGATCTTCGCATGCAGCCAGCCTGCTGTCTTCCAATCGATGTAGCCGGTGCCAAAAGCGATCCAAAGTCCGAGCAAGACTGTTACGATCATCGCCGGGTTCATGATGACCTTCAGCAGACGGCGCTCCATGATTTTGAAGGTTTCGGCCTGAGGCGTGCCGATGCCCGCTTCGGCATGATAAACATAGAGCCTGGGCAGATAGAACATCCCCGCCATCCAAGCGAAAGCCGCAATGAGATGGAAGGCCTTGAAATACGGATACAATCCGGCAAAGTTCATGAAGCTACTCATGGACCGATCATTCCAGCTTTGAAGCTAACCTCCGGCGCGGACGAGAGCGGTAAGCCGCTCCACATTCTCAATCGGTGTGTCCGGGAGAATGCCATGGCCGAGGTTGAAGATGTAAGGCTTTGGCGAAAGCGCGTTTAGAATCGCTTTCACCCTTCGCTCCATAGCATCCCCGCCCGCCAGCAGCAACAAGGGATCGAGATTACCCTGAACCGGCAGCCCCATCCCGCTGATGAGATCGAGCGGTGCTGCGGTGTCGCAGCCAAGGGCGTCGACGCCCGTTGCGCTTGCGTAACGCGCGTAATTGGCCGCACTGCCCCTTGGAAAGCCGATGATCGGGATGGTGGGATGAATGGATTTTACGCGCCTCACGATTTCCGCGGTGGGCTCGATGACAAACGAGGTGAAATCGTTATCCGCAAGGCTGCCCGCCCAGCTGTCGAAAATTTGCAAGGCGCGGGCACCCGCATCGATCTGGCCGATGAGATAAGCGCTTGAAGTCTCGACCAGAAGATCGAGCATCGCTTTAAACGCCTGCGGGTCGCGATAGGCCATGAGCTTTGCCGCGCGCTGATCTGGCGAGCCGCCGCCCTCGGCCATATAGGTCGCCACCGTCCAGGGAGCGCCGCAAAAACCGATCAAGGGAGTTTGCCCGCCGAGACTGGACACGATCCGCGCGATCGCTTCGTAAACTGCATCGAAGCGCTTGCTTGCGTCTTTGGCAGAAAGCGTTGCGAGATCCGCTGCGTTCACGATGGGATGGAGTTTGGGGCCTTCGCCTTCCTGGAACTCCACATGCTGGCCGAGAGCATGCGGAACGACGAGGATATCGGAGAAGACGATGGCTGCATCGAACCCAAAGCGCCTAATCGGTTGCAGCGTCACCTCTGTTGCGAGTTCAGGATTGTAACAGAGATTGAGAAACGAACCGGCCTTGGCGCGAACCTCGCGATATTCGGGCAGATAACGGCCGGCTTGGCGCATGAGCCAGATGGGCGGCGTCTTCTGTGCCTTGCCCGCCAAGGCGTCCAGGAACCTGTGCGGGGCTTGCGGGCTCTTCGCTCCTTGCCCGTTCTTTTCACCGCCTTGGGATGGTTTCCTTTTCATCAAAAAATAGGTTCCTTTAGGATCTGTTGTTTCTGTGGGTTGTGCAGCGCGAGGAAACCCTCGGGTTTGCCCCGAGTTTCCCCTGGTTCTGGAACAAGGGCAATCCGCTTCGCCAAAGCGCGGGTACCCGTGTTGAAAAATCCAAGTTGCACCGGTTTTGCTCCTTGCTGTTTAGTCTTGCTTTGCCCCCCCGGGCAATGAATAACATGAGGACAACGTGTGAAGACTCAGGCTTGGCGGGAAGCAGGCCGCGATCCTAGAGCTTTCTTTCCACCGGGTGCGAGGCTGTGCGCTCTTTTTTAATTAGCGTGGAGGACTCAATGAAGGACGATTCACCCAAACCGCGCCAGACCGGTGAGGAGGCTCACCTCTCCGCAGAATCCACAGCAATTCACACCCCGAAGCACTTCCATCTTCATCTTGTTTCGGACGCGTCCGGAGAGACTTTGACCACCATGGCCAAGGCGGCCATCGTTCAGCTTTCCGGAGCCAAGCCCAACCGCCATATGCACCCTTTGGTGCGCAACCCGAAACAGCTGGCCACGGTGATCCGGCACATCGAGGCATCGCCCGGGATCGTGCTTTACACGCTTATGAATCCCAACCTCTGCGAAATTCTCGAAAACCAGTGCTCAGAGCTTGGCTTGCCGTGTGTCGCCGTGCTGAAGCCCGTTATTCAAGCCTTCGAGAGCTATTTAAAAATGCCGGCCCGCGCCGTCGTGGCCGGGCAGCACACGCTCGATGCCGAGTATTTCCGGCGGATCGAGGCCATGAATTTCACGCTAAGCCACGACGATAGCCAGCTGACCGAGGACCTGGCAAAGGCCGACCTCGTGCTCGTCGGTGCCAGCCGCACCTCCAAAACGCCAACCAGTATTTACCTCGCAAACCGGGGATACAAGACGGCAAACGTTTCGCTCGTACCCAACATCGCGCCGCCACCGAACCTCAACGGCTTGAAAGGGCCGTACGTCGTCGGTCTGATTGCGAGCCCGGAGCGGGTCTCGGAGATACGCCGGAATCGCATGCTCTCGCTCAACGGCAGCAAATTCGATAATTACGTCGATGCGGAGCTTATCAAGGAAGAAATGGCTTTCACGAAAAAGCTCTGCATGCAAAATCGTTGGCAGGTTGTCGATGTGACCAGAAAGTCCATCGAAGAGACCGCAGCGGCTATCATTTCTCTCTATGAGGATCGCCGCCGTTAATCCAGGCAGTCATCCGCTCTAGGCTCCCGTTTAAGAAGGTACTATCGCCACCGATGCAAGCCGATTATCCCGAAATCATCCTCGCATCCGCAAGCGGATCGCGTGCGGCCATTCTCGCCGGCGCAGGAATTCGCTTCCGTCAGCAGCCGTCCATAATCGATGAGGAGGAAGAACATAAACAATTTGCGCCCGGCACTCCTCCCGCCGAGGTCGCGATCGCTTTGGCGAGGCTTAAGGCCGACAGCGTGCTGGAAATGGAGCCTGGCGCGATCGTCATCGGCGCCGACCAAGTCTTGGCGATAGGCGATGAAATTCTGCAGAAACCCCGCAATTTGCAAGAGGCGCGCGGCCAGCTGCATAAGCTGCGCGGCCGCACGCACGAGCTGCATTCCGCGGCGGTTGTCCTGTACAAGACCCATGCGGCCAGCTTTACCGACACCGCAACCTTGAAGGTCCGCGATTTCTCGGAGAAGTTTATCGATTGGTACATGGAAACCGTGGGCGAAGGGCTCCTCACCTCGGTCGGCGCTTATCATATCGAGGGACTCGGCATTCATCTTTTTTCCGAAATAAAGGGCGATTACTTCACCATTCTCGGCCTGCCCGTCTTGCCGGTTTTGGAGGAGCTGCGCCGGCTCTCGATTATTTGCAAATAGGCAGACGCTATGAAGCGCGCTTGTGTCATCGGCTGGCCGGTCTCCCATTCTCTCTCTCCGGTCATTCACGGCTTTTGGCTGGAAGAGCACGGCCTCGAAGGCGAATACGTCAAAGAGGCGGTTGAGCCGAAGGATTTCGAAGACTTCCTGACGAGCCTTGGCGCGCGCGGATATTGCGGCGCCAATGTCACCGTCCCCCACAAGATCGAGGCCTACCGCCTGTGTGCGGTTCGCGACGGGGCGGCTGAAGCCATCGGTGCGGTGAATACAGTCTGGCTCGAAGCCGGCAAGCTCTGCGGCTCCAATACCGACGCCTACGGCTTCATCGCTAATCTCGACAGCGAAAGCCCGGGCTGGGACGGCGGCGGCCCTGCCGTCGTCGTCGGCGCGGGCGGCGCGGCGCGGGCAATCGTTTGGGCGCTGCTCCAGCGCGGCTTCGAGGATGTGCGGATCGTCAATCGCACGAAACCGCGGGCCGGAGAACTATCGTCCGCATTCCCGCCGGCGCAAGCATTCGGCTTTGAAGATATGCAGACCGCGCTCAAGGGTGCCATGCTGGTTGTGAACGGCTCGACGCTTGGCATGGCCGGTGCCCCACCCCTCGACATTAGTCTGTCCGCCATCGGTATGAATGCAACCGTTTGCGATATCGTTTATTATCCTCTCGAAACAGGTCTGCTCAAGCAGGCGAAGGAGGGGGGATGGACAGCAGTGGACGGGCTCGGCATGCTTCTACATCAAGCGGTGCCAGCCTTCGAGAAGTGGTTCGGAGTGAGGCCCAAGGTCTCGCCTGGGCTACGAGAAAAGGTGCTCGCTACGCTATCGGCGCGGGAGAGTGCCGCGGCATGATCGTCGCCGGGCTGACAGGCTCGATCGGAATGGGTAAGAGCACAGTCGCGCGCTATCTTCGGGACAAGGGCGTTCGCGTGCTCGACGCCGACCGGATCGTTCACGATCTATACTCAGGTGAGGCCGTGCCGCTGATCGAGGCGGTGTTTCCAGGAACCACGCGCGATGGCATCGTGGATCGCACGGCGCTGGCGCAAAGGGCCCTCGCTTCGGATGAGGCGCTCAAAAAGCTCGAAGCCCTCGTTCACCCGCTGGTCCGCCGCACGGAGTGGCGGCTGCTTCTCGCGGAGCAGGACAAGGGCGCCGATCTTGTGGTTGTCGAAGTGCCGCTACTCTTCGAGACCGGCGCTCAAACGCTGTTCGACGCCGTCATCGTGGTCAGCGCGCCCGCCGAGGCTCAGCGCGCGCGGATGGCCGCGAGGCCCGGCATGACCCCGGAGAAGTTCGAGGCTATCGTCGCCCGGCAACTGCCAGACGCCGTAAAGCGCGAGCGAGCCGATTATGTTGTGGATACAGGGGTGCCCTTGGAGGACACTTACCGCCAAATCGATGCCGTTTTGGAGGAGGTCGCACAAAGGCAGCCGCTGGCTTATCAGCGCTGGGCCGATCTCCACGAAGGCTGACGCCGCAGGCAAAGGATTTTGCGGCCAAACGCTCGCGGAGGGCAAAAGTTAGCTGCACCGGAGGCGTTTTGCCTTTGGGTGGCGCCAGCAGGGATGGCGTGAGCGCGAAATTGACTCCGGAGGCTTTAAAAAACCCGGCTTGTGACCGGCGTTGCGATCTTATTGACCGGCGTCATAAACTTTAGCAATTAGCGAAGTTGGGGAGGTTCCTATTAGAGATCTCGTAGGAATACTCGCCACTGCTTTTTTCACCATGCTCCTTGCGTGGACCAATTACAGAAATCGCCATCTGAAACGGAGGAGGAGAAGAAAGCCGTTGCTAAGTTTGCCGCCATGGGTGGGTCTGTTCTTCCTCTTATCCGTGCTTGCGTATGCACTAATCCTGGAAATCCGTGCAGTGCTTGGCTAGGAAGTTCCGTTTCTGCTAGGTCCAAGCTTGAGCTTTCGCTCTCCGGCAGTTTCCGGCGGCGGCACCTCTGTCAGCTGCTTAAGCGTGGCTCGCATCGACGCGGCTCCGCATCTTGGTTGCCTGCGGTTGTTAAGCGGTCCCGAAGAGATTGCTATAATGTTCATTTCGCTGCGCTCCAGCATCTGGTATGCGTCGTGCCAGTTGCAGAGCAGACGACTTGATGAAAACCGGATTTGGTTTCCGGAAAATAATCTATCGAGTGGAAAACATTTTTCTTCTGGTAATAGCGCTGTTTACCGTCATTGGCGTTGGCTAGGAGATTTATTTTATTACGATCGAGCGTGATGCTGGCTTGCAAGATTTGCCGCTCATCTTCCTCTATGTTGAGGTGTTCGCCATGGTTAGGGCTTATTATGACAGCAAACAAGTCCCTATCGCTATGCCGATTTTCATCGCGATAACAGCATTGGCACGGGCTTCGACATCCTCGCTTTGGCATCCGTTGCCGTGAATTATCGTGCTGCGAAGGGTGTACCGGCAGTCGATTACGAGACCGGAAAAGAACCCCTAGGATGGCGCCTCGGCTCAGACGAGCGCTGAGTGCGAATCGCCGCGTTGCTGTGCTGGATTTTTGCGATTTTAGCGGCCCCGCTCACGCAAGATTCTCACCGCTCCATAGCTGAACCTAGGCAACATTCACTTTCTTGTGATTTTGGCGGCCCTGGCTTAGATCGAAGCAGGCTGTTACGCTGCCTCTGGTCTCGCAAAGGCGGTTGCGACGTTTCAACCCGCGCCGCCATTTTAGGTGTGCCATGCAATCAGATTTTTCTGCCTTCCGCGATCATCTCGCCGAGGCGTGCCGCCTGCGCAATAAGACACATGACCCGCATTGCGCCTCCGCGATCGGCCTGCATTTCGCAGGGCTCAAAGCGCTCGACGTTTACAGGCTTGCTCAAATTGCCGACCAGCTCGATGTGAGCGTGGATTGGCTTCTCGGCCGCTCGGACAAGATGGAGCTGCCGAAGGAGCAGGCCAGAAGGCCGTTCGCTCACAGCAAACACGGTTCGATACGGCAATCTTAATCGTAACGGCAACAGCGTCTACTAGACTTCCGCCGGGGGCGCACCCGTGTCGGGCTTACGTTGCTTATTTCGGTAACACCGCATAAGTGTTAATGCCGGAATGGTGAATCGGCTCGGCGATTAATATCTTCCCGCCGCAAAGAGCGCGATTTTTCGCGTTTTTGCCCATGAATCCTGCATCCTGAAAGTCCGTTAAATATATTTCCAGTTTCGAACTAACCTTAAATGGGCTTGACGCAGCTTGCAGAGGCGCGCCGCCATCGTTGAATTTATCCCATTGAATCAAGCTGTTGCTGCCGCTTAAAGCTTTGGCAAGGCGCTTTCTTCCATGATGGCGTCTTAACGGAATGCCATCGCAGCGGGCGAAGCAACATGATCAGTCGCGGCAATCGTAAACAACGCAACGCCAAAGCGCTTACAAACCTTCTTCGGGCGGCGCGCTCGCGGCGCCCTCTTTCGCCGCCGCAACCTGCTCGGCAATGCCGCGCTGCGCCAGTCTATCCACCCGCTCGTTTTCAGCGTGGCCCGCATGGCCGCGCACCCAATGCCAGCTCACGTCATGCCGCCGCCGCGCCTCGTCGAGCCGCTGCCACAGATCGGCGTTTTTCACCGGTTTATTGTCCGCGGTTCTCCAGCCCCTGGCCTTCCAGCCGCCGATCCATACGGTGATGCCGTTTTTCACATATTGCGAGTCGGTATAAAGCTCGACGCGGCAAGGGCGCTTAAGCGTCTCAAGCGCTACGATGGCCGCCATCAGCTCCATGCGGTTGTTAGTGGTATGCGGTTCGCCGCCCCAGATTTCGCGCTCGCGCCCATTGTAGATCAGCAGCGCGCCCCAGCCGCCGGGCCCCGGATTACCCTTGCAACCGCCGTCGGTATAGATCGTTACGGCGCCGGGTTGCGCCATTTCTTCCGAGCTAGAGGCCATAGGCGCCGGGCGTGCGCACGTCCTGATGGAACTTCAGCTTCCGCCAATATTCCATGGGGTCCTTGCGTTTGACGAAGGCCGTGTCCGGCGTGTTGAACCAATCGTAGAGGCGCGTCAGCAAAAAGCGCAGCGCCGAGCCTCTGGCAAGCAGCGGCAGCGACGCAATCTCCTCCGGCTCAAGCTGCCGCACGGAATTATAGCCGTTCATGAGCGCGCGGGCCTTGGTCACGTTGAAGGCATGATCGGGCTCGAAGCACCAGGCATTCAAGCAAATCGCCAAATCGTAGGCGAGAAGGTCGTTGCAGGCGAAGTAAAAATCGATCACGCCAGACAAAGTATCGTGTAAAAAGAATACGTTATCCGGAAAAAGATCGGCGTGAATAACGCCGCGCGGAAGGTCTTGCGGCCAGCTTTGGCGCAGGGTGCCAAGTTCGGCGGCAATGTTTTCGCTTATGCCGGGCTGCAGCTTGCCGGCCATGCAATCGATCGCTTCGAAAAGCTTTTCCCACCCGGTCAGCGAAAGCGCGTTCTCGCGTTTCAGCGGAAATGTCAACCCGGCCTCGTGGAGGGTGGCAAGCGCCGCGCCGAGCGCGTGGCAGTGCGCCGGATGCGGCTTTCGCAGCGAATATCCCGGCAGGAACGTCACAATGGCGGCGGGCCTGCCGGCAACGGACTGCAGCACCTGGCCTTCGCGGTCGTGGACCGGCGTCGGACAGCTCACGCCCTTATGCGCTAGGTGCTCCATAAGGCCGAGAAAGAACGGCAGGTCGTCCGGCGAGACGCGCTTTTCGTAAAGCGTCAGGATGAACTGCGCCCGGTCCGTGCCGAGAAAAAAATTGCTGTTTTCAACGCCTTCGGCGATGCCCTTGCAGGCTGCCAGCTCGCCGATATCGTAGCGGGCCAAGAGCGCATCGAGTTCTTCTGCCGAAACCTCGGTATAGACCGCCATGCCGTTACTGTGCCGCTGCAGCTTGCAGAGCGCGCGGGATCTTGAAGATCACATCCTCGGTCGCGGTTCTAACCGCTTCGAGCGCCACCTCGTACCTGGCTTTGAATTTGTCGATTATTTCATTGACAAGAACTTCCGGTGCGGACGCGCCGGCGGTAATGCCAAGCGTTTTGATGTGGTGCAGCTCCTCCCAGGGGATTTCCGCCGCCCGTTGCACTAGCATCGCTTTGGGGCAGCCTGCCCGAATGGCGACCTCGACAAGACGCTTCGAGTTGGAGCTATTCGGTGCACCGACGACGAGAATCGCGTCGCAGCGGTCCGCTATCGCTTTGACAGCGCTTTGCCTATTCGTCGTGGCATAGCAGATGTCGTCTTTATGAGGCCCCTGGATGAGAGGGAAGCGCGCTTTCAGCGCCGCGACGATTTCCATGGTGTCGTCGACGGAAAGCGTGGTTTGGGTGATATAGGCAAGCCGTGCCGGATTGCGCGGATTGAGTTTTGAGGCGTCCTCCACCTTTTCGAGGAGCGTAACCGCACCGGGTGGCAGCTGCCCCAAGGTTCCGATCACCTCCGGATGCCCGGAATGGCCGATCAGAATAATCTCAAGGCCGTTTGCGTAATGGCGCGCCGCCTCGGAATGCACCTTGGAGACGAGCGGGCAAGTTGCGTCGAGGTAAAAGAAATTTCTGCGGCAGGCCTCCTCGGGGACCTCCTTGGGAACGCCATGTGCTGAGAAAATCACGGGCGAAGAGGTATTTGGAATTTCAGCGAGGTCCTCGACGAACACCGCACCCTTGGCAACAAGGCTTTCAACCACGGTGCGGTTGTGCACGATCTCATGCCGGACGTAAACCGGGGCCCCGAATTTCTCCAGCGCAAGCTCCACGATCTGAATGGCCCTGTCGACCCCGGCGCAAAATCCCCGTGGTGCGGCGAGGAGCACGTCAAGGTGTGGTTTCATCGTCATAGGGACCTTCTCTAATAGAGCACGATCGCAGAAGCCATGCGGAAATCCGCAAAAAGGTCAAATTTGGCAGGGAAGGGAGCCTCGAAGCTTGCGGCCTCTTCAGCGGCCCGTTAGGCTCGCCACGAGCGCGTTCGAACTCCTGTGCCTTTGTTGTAACAATAATGAGCGCGACAAACCATAAAAAAGCAAGGGCCCCGAAAGTCGCGGCGCTTTTGTATGCGGTGTAACGGTGCAAAGAGGATATCAGCGGGATGAGGCGAATTGAACCGGCGGCGGCAAGGGTTTTCGGCCTCGCGCTTCTCGCGGCGATTTTGAGCGGATGCGGCATTTCTCATATGCCATCCATTGGAGACGGCGGCATTTTTTCCTCTGGTAAAAAGTCAGATGCCGCTTCCTGGACGCCCATCATCACCGAGGATAGCATGATGGCCGCCGCCCGTACGAATTCGGACGGCCCCATCGCAATGGCGGCCGCCAATGGCTGCCCGCTCATCGAGGTCGAAGGCGGCCAGCGGTATACCACCGTTTACGAAGGCAATCGCGTCGGCAACAGCAACGCCCTCATCCATCGCGGCGAGATCACAAAGACGGCGCGCGAATGCCAGCTTTCGGGCGGCATGGTGCAGGTGAAGTACGGCATCGCCGGCCGTGTCCTGCTTGGCCCCAAAGGCAAGCCCGCCACTATCGTGCTACCGCTCATGATGCAGGTCTTCGACAAGGCTAAGAACAAGCTGAAATCCGAGCCGTTCACGGTGAGCGTGACGATCACGAGGGAAAATCCGATTTCCTATTTCGCGCTGGTCCGCGACGTAACCCTCCCCATCAAGGAAGGCACGGTGCCGGGAGATTACAGCATCTCCATCGCGCTTGAGAAGAAAGCGCCGGGCGCGGCGTAGCCCGTTCCGGCCGGCCCGGCCCGTTTACGTCTCAAACCCCGGCGATGCACCGGCAGATGCTTCCGGCGCCGGAAATGGGCGGTTTCCTCGACATATTATCGAAAGGTTGCGCTTCCCACCAAGTCCGCCCCGAACGCCACGGCGCCAAAGCAGCCATTTGTAGCAGCTGGCAAGCGCCGCCGCTGAGCTACGCGTCTTACACTATAGCGTGGCCTTGCATGAAAATTGCAGGTAGCTTCGGGCAATGTTCCTAGACGCCACGGCATAAACCACGCCATGATCCGGCTCTCCACCACACTTCACGCACGCGTCCTGCGCCATAATGCGGACATTGGACTTTCGACGCTGTTTTTCGACGACGGGGAGCTGCGTGTGCCAAAAGTCGATGCTCCTGTGGGCGCGGGCGTGGCTGTACAAATCGACGCCAGCGACGTCTCTATCGCTCTTTCGCGGCCCATGGACGTCTCGATCACCAACCGGCTGCCAGGAACGATTGTCGAGGTGGAATATCTTACGGCGCCTTATGCACGGGTAACCTTCGATCTTGGCGTCAATCGCCTCCATTCGCTCGTCACCTGGGAATCGGTCGAGCGCTTGGCGCTGGAGCCCGGGCTGAAAGCGTGGGCGATGGTCAAAACCGTGGCGATCTCGAAAATGAATCTCAGTCCCGACGAGATTCCACAGCCCCGGCCGGGACTTGCGCCTCGAACGAATAATCGAGAGAAGCCGTAAGCTCGCCAAGAGCGGCTGCGGCCGCGACGGCCGACCGGCGCTCGATGGACCGGAACAGCGCAACCAGCCGCTCGCCGAAGACCGTCACCTCCGCGCCCGCCCCGCGCCTTCCAGGGAAGGTGTCGATCACCTTCGATTCGAAAGTCCGGTTCAGAGCATCGGTCATGAGCCAGGTTTTCCGGTAGGATAGGCCCATGAGCTTGCTCGCACCGAGAATGGAGCGGCAGCGCTGAAGCGTCTCGATCAAAGCGATATCGGCCTCGCCAAGGCTGCCGCCATTGGGAAACCCGAGCCGGAGATGCACTTGCGCTTGAGACTTTCCAGTATTGGACATGGTTCAACGCTGCTTTCGAGTCGCCGGGTGCGTGCCTGACCATACAGCATAAACATTGGCCAAGGAAGCGGCAGATGCTCAAGGTCTAGCCAAGCCGCTGCGGGGTGTTGCCATTCAGCGGATTTTCCGGCTGCGCGGGAACGAACCCGGCGATTTCATCGATTATGCCCGGCGCTGGCGAAGCCCCAAGAATAATGCTTGTCGCAAGAAAACGTATCGAAACCGTCCTTCATGCAACTTTCTGTGACAAGATTGCACCTGATGGGTCTCAGTGACAACTTCTTAGGCACACATGCTACTAATCTGTTTCACATCATGATCGACAAACTTGAGTTTCTAATCGCCATCGCGCAAGAGAAGCATTTCGGGCGGGCTGCCGAAGCGTGTGGCGTTACGCAGCCAACGCTCTCGGCTGGGATAAAGCAGCTTGAGGACACGCTCGGTGTCATGCTCGTCCGCAGGGGCTCGCGCTTCCTCGGCTTTACGGGCGAAGGCGAACGCGTTTTGGAGTGGGGCCGCCGGATTGTCTCGGACGCGCGTGCTCTCAAGCAGGATGTCGATCAGCTCAAGCGCGGGCTCACGGGACACTTACGCATTGGCGCAATTCCAACCGCGCTGCCCATGGTCGCCGCGATCACCACACCGTTTCATGCGCGCTACCCTGAGGTTCGCTACACGGTCCTGTCGCGGACTTCGGAGGAAATCTTAGAGCTCCTTACAAATCTCGATATCGATGCCGGGGTGACCTATCTCGATAACGAGCCGCTCGGTAAGGTCAGCGCGATCCCGCTCTACCGCGAGCGATACTGCCTGCTGACGACGAAAGAGCACGCGCTGGCAAAGCGCGAGTCCGTGACCTGGGGGGAGGTTGCCACGATCCCCTTGTGCCTTCTGACCCGCGATATGCAAAACCGGCGCATTATCGATCGGCATTTGCACCAGGCAGGCGCAACAGCCTCGGCGAAGCTTGAAAGCAACTCGATGATTGTCCTGTTCGCGCATATCCAGACCGGGCAATGGTCAGGGATCATGCCGGAGAAACTGACCGGAATTTTCGGGCTTTCACCGGAAATTAGGTCGATCCCGATTGTGGAGCCGGACACGATGTACACTATCGGCCTTATCGCAGGCCCGCGCGAGCCGATTACACCGCTTGTTTCTGCCTTCATGCGCGAGGCTAAACGTGTATCGAGCGATTTGGGCAGTACTGGCGTGTAAAACTTACGGCCGGGAGCCGGACGGTGAAACATCCAAGCGGCGCGCGTGTTCTAATATCAAGCCCGCCCGCCAAGTAACATATTAAGATGTGAATTTGTGAATGAGTTTTGCTTGGTCCTTGGCGAGCGCCGATAGATATTCTCTATCGAGCCACCGGATAGCATTATTGATGGTTAATCCCGTTCTCTGCTTTAATGCCATCAATAAAAACATTCAGGGTTGAAACGTGACAGCGTCAATCGAGGACATCGCGCGCGGTATCGTTGCGCAGCATTTAGCCCAGGAGGGCGCAGCCTTACCCATCCTGCATGCGCTTCAGGCCGAGTTTGGCTATCTCCCGGAGGAGACGCTGCCAGTTGTCGCTGACGCGCTGAACATCACGCGCGCCGAAATCTATGGCGTCGCAACCTTCTATCACGATTTCCATTTGCAGCGGCGCGGCGAGCACACGCTCACACTGTGCCGCGCCGAAGCCTGTCAATCCATGGGCGCGGTTTCGCTCGCCAATCGGGCCAAGGCGAGGCTCGGCGTGGACTTTGGCGAGACCACCCGCGACGGCAAGGTAACGCTGGAGCAAACATTCTGTCTTGGGCTTTGCGCTTGCGCACCTTCCGCAACCATTGACGGCAAGCTTGTGGCGCGTCTCACGCCGCAAAAACTTGACGGCATCATAACGGAGGCAAAGCGATGAGGATCTTCGTGCCTCGCGATGCCGCGGCGGTCGCCTGCCTTGCCGATGAAGTTGCGAGGGCTATTGCCAGCACAGCGGCAGATCGCGGTATCGCCCTTGAAATCGTTCGCAACGGCTCACGGGGCCTCCTTTGGCTTGAGCCTATGGTGGAGGCTGAGACGCCGCAGGGCCGCATTGCTTATGGTCCTGTAGAACCAGGCGGCGTGGCGGGTCTGTTCGATGCTGGATTCCTCGATGGCGCGCCCCATCCATTGCGCATCGGAAGGCCCGAGGAGCATCCTTTTCTGAAGCGGCAGACGCGGCTTGCCTTTGCCCGCTGCGGCATAACCGATCCGTTATCGCCCGGAGATTACCGTGCTCATGGCGGCTATAAGGGCCTGGAGCGGGCAATTGCCATGGGTCCGGCGCCAACCGTCGAGGAAGTCATAACCTCGGGTTTGCGCGGACGCGGCGGAGCCGGCTTTCCCACCGGCATTAAGTGGCGCACCGCCGCCCAAACGAGCGCCGCGCAAAAATACATCGTCTGCAATGCCGACGAGGGCGACAGCGGCACGTTCGCCGACCGCATGATGATGGAAGGCGATCCCTTTTGCCTGATCGAAGGGATGGCCATCGCGGGGCTCGCGACGGGTGCAACCAAGGGCTACGTCTATTCCCGCTCCGAATATCCGCACGCCATCGCGGCCATGAACGAAGCCATCGCCCTCGCGCGGCGCGAAGGTGTCCTTGGCGAGCGTGTGCTTGGCTCAGCTTACGTCTTCGACATGGAGGTGCGGGTTGGCGCGGGCGCTTATGTCTGCGGCGAGGAAACGGCTCTACTCGATAGCCTCGAAGGCAAGCGCGGGCAGGTTCGCGCCAAGCCGCCGCTGCCCGCGCATATAGGGCTGTTCGGCAAGCCGACTGTCATAAATAACGTGATTTCGCTCGCCTCCGTGCCATTCATTCTTGCGGAGGGTGGGGCGGCCTATCGCGATTTCGGCATAGGCCGGTCACGCGGCACAATGCCGATCCAGCTTGCGGGCAATATCAAGCATGGCGGCCTATTCGAAACGGCTTTCGGCATCGCGCTCGGCGAACTTGTGGACGATATCGGCGGCGGCACCGCAAGCGGCCGGCCCGTGCGCGCCGTGCAGGTTGGCGGCCCGCTCGGCGCCTATTTCCCGCGCGCCCTGTTCGATACGCCCTTCG
Organism: Rhodomicrobium sp.; assembly: GCA_052148445.1. Taxonomy (GTDB): domain Bacteria; phylum Pseudomonadota; class Alphaproteobacteria; order Rhizobiales; family Rhodomicrobiaceae; genus Rhodomicrobium. Next base: position 28,661 of record JBKQIH010000053.1, on the reverse strand, counting down.
ACTACGAAGCGTTTGCCGCCCGCGACGGGCTGATCGGCCATGGCGGCATCGTGGTTTTCGACGATACCGTCAATATGCTCGAACAGGCCCGCTTCGCCTTCGAGTTCTGCGCCTTCGAGAGCTGCGGCAAGTGCACGCCCTGCCGCATCGGCTCCAGGCGGGGCGCAGAGACCATGGATAAAATTCGCGCCGGGATCGATGCGCCGGCGAACCTCGCGCTCATCGAGGAGTTATGCGAGACGTTGAAGTTCGGATCGCTTTGTGCGCTCGGCGGCTTCACGCCTTATCCGGTCATGAGCGCGATCACCCATTTCCCTGAAGATTTCCACATCGGGCCGCGGCTTGCTGCGGCTGAGTAGGAGTCCACTATGTCTCTCGTCCGTGAAACCGACTATGGAACACCCGCCTCGAAAGCGAGCGAGCAGGTCACGCTCACCATCGACGGCATGCAAATTACCGTTCCCGCCGGCACAACCATCATGCGCGCCGCCGCCTTGGCTGGAAACACTATCCCAAAACTCTGCGCGACCGACATGATGAAGGAGTTCGGCTCCTGCCGGCTCTGCCTGGTCGAGATCGACGGCCGCAGTGGCACGCCCGCCTCCTGCACCACGCCCGTCGCCGAAGGCGCTGTGGTGAAGACGCAAACCGAGCGGCTGAAACGCATCCGTAAAGCCGTGATGGAACTTTATATGTCGGATTATCCGGCTGCCGGCCTGACCGGCGCAGCAAATGGCAATTCCGAGATCCAGGACGTGGCGGCTGCCGTGGGCTTGAGCGAGGTCCGTTACGGGGACGGGGGCGAAAACCACCTCAAGGCCGCGAAGGATGAGTCGAATCCTTATTTCGTCTTCGATCCCGCCAAATGCATCGTCTGCTCGCGCTGCGTGCGCGCCTGCGAGGAGGTGCAAGGCACCTACGCGCTGACAATCGCCGGCCGCGGCTTCGATAGCCGTGTGTCGGCCGGGATGGACGAACCGTTCATGCAATCGGAATGCGTGTCTTGCGGTGCCTGCGTGCAGGCGTGCCCGACCGGCGCGCTCATTGAGAAACCGGTCATTGAGATCGGCACGCCCGAGCGGTCCGTGGTTACGACCTGCGCCTATTGCGGCGTCGGCTGCGCCTTCAAGGCCGAGATGCGCGGCGACGAGCTCGTGCGCATGGTGCCCTACAAGGATGGCAAGGCCAATCGTGGCCATTCCTGCGTGAAGGGCCGCTTCGCCCTCGGATATGCCACTCACAAGGAGCGCATTCTCAAGCCCATGATCCGCAAGTCCATTCGGGAGCCGTGGAGCGAGGTGAGCTGGGAGGAGGCTATCGGCTATGCCGCCTCTGAATTCAAGCGCATTCAGGCGAAGTACGGGCGTAGCTCGGTTGGCGGCATCACCTCCTCGCGTTGCACAAACGAGGAAACGTATCTCGTCCAAAAGATGGTCCGCGCCGCTTTCGGCAACAACAATGTCGACACTTGCGCGCGCGTCTGCCACTCGCCCACGGGATACGGGCTCAAGACCACCTTCGGCACCTCGGCGGGCACTCAGGATTTCGACTCGGTCGAGCACGCCGATGTCGTCATGATCGTTGGCGCGAACCCGACGGACGGCCATCCCGTCTTCGCGTCCCGCCTCAAAAAGCGATTGCGGGAAGGGGCGAAGCTGATCGTCGCGGACCCGCGCCGCATCGATCTCGTGCGCATGCCGCATACCGAGGCGGCGTATTATCTGCCGCTCCGGCCCGGCACTAATGTCGCGCTGATGACGGCCATCGCGCATGTCATCGTTACGGAGGGCCTCGCGAACGAGGCTTTTGTCCGGGAGCGCTGCGATTGGGACGAGTTTACCCATTGGGCGGCCTTCGTTTCCGAAGCCCGCAACAGTCCCGAGGCCAGGGAAAAATACACGGGCGTTCCGGCTGCCGCTCTGAGGGGTGCGGCAAGGCTCTATGCCACGGGCGGTAACGGCGCGATCTATTACGGGCTCGGCGTCACCGAGCACAGTCAAGGCTCGACCACGGTCATGGCCATCGCAAATCTCGCCATGGCAACCGGCAATATCGGCAGGCCGGGCGTGGGCGTGAACCCGCTTCGCGGTCAGAACAACGTGCAGGGCTCTTGCGATATGGGGTCGTTCCCCCACGAGCTGCCGGGTTACCGGCACATCTCCGGAGATGCCACCCGCCAGAGCTTCGAGGAGGATTGGGGCGTGCCGCTCGAAAAGGAGCCTGGCCTTCGCATCCCGAACATGCTCGACGCGGCCGTCGATGGCTCGTTCAAGGGCCTCTACATCCAGGGCGAGGACATTTTGCAGTCCGATCCCGACACAAAGCATGTGTCTGCCGGGCTTGCAGCCATGGAATGCGTCGTGGTGCAGGATCTATTCCTGAACGAAACGGCGAATTACGCGCACGTTTTCCTGCCGGGCTCGACCTTCCTGGAGAAGAACGGAACGTTTACCAACGCCGAGCGGCGCATTCAGCCGGTCCGCAAGGTCATGGCGCCGCGGAATGGCAAGGAAGACTGGGAAATCACGGCGGAGCTCTCGGAGGCCCTAGGGTTCCCCATGCATTACGATCACCCATCCCAGATCATGGAGGAGGTTGCGCGGCTCACTCCAAGTTTCGCGGGCGTTTCCTATGCGAAGCTGGATGAATTGGGATCGGTCCAGTGGCCATGCAACGCGGCAGCGCCCGAGGGAACGCCTGTGATGCACATTGGCGGCTTCGTGCGCGGCAAAGGGAAGTTCGTCGTCACCGAATATGTGCCCACGGATGAAAAGACCGGCCCGCGTTACCCGCTGCTGCTGACCACGGGCCGCATCTTGAGCCAATACAATGTGGGTGCGCAGACGCGCCGCACAGCCAACGTGCTGTGGCACGCCGAAGATCTCTTGGAAATCCATCCGCACGACGCCGAGCAGCGCGGCATCCGCGAAGGCGGCTGGGTGAAGCTTGCGAGCCGCTCCGGCGAGACAAGCTTGCGCGCCACCATCACAGACCGCGTTGCGCCGGGCGTGGTGTACACGACGTTCCACCACCCGCTGACGCAAGCCAATGTGGTGACCACCGACTATTCGGATTGGGCGACCAATTGCCCTGAATATAAGGTTACGGCGGTCCAGGTTTCACCTTCGAACGGCCCGACGGACTGGCAGGAGCGCTACGGCGAGCTTTCGGAGCGCAGCCGCCGCATCGCTCAACTGAAGGCGGCCGAGTGATGGCTTTTCCGCCGCCCTACATCGATGTGGCGCCCATCGCATGGCGCGGCGGCGAGCCCCGGAAGGCGCAACGCGCGATCCCCGAGGAGGTGCCCGTCGCGTTGACGTTCGACGGGACGGCCTACGCGGTTATGATGGCGACGCCGGCCGATTTGACCGACTTCGCTATCGGCTTCGCCTTGACCGAGGATGTGATCGAAACTCCAGATGACATCGAGAGCCTCGAAATCGTTGAGGCAGAGGGCGGCATCGAGGCCCGGATGTGGCTGAAACCGCTTGTCTCGCAACGCCAAAAGGCGCGGCGGCGAAGCATTCTTGGTCCAACCGGCTGCGGCCTTTGCGGCGCGGAGAGCATCGCGCAAGCCTTAAAGCCTGCGAGAACCGTTACGAGCCGATCTACGGTGCGTCCGCGCGAAATTACGCGCGCCATGGCCGCTCTGCAAACGCGGCAGAGCTTGAACGGGAAAACCAGGGCGGTCCACGCCGCCGCGCTTTATGCCGGAGGCGAGATGATCGTTCGCGAGGACGTTGGACGCCACAATGCGCTCGACAAGGTGATTGGTGCCGCTCAGCGCGCATGTCTTCCGGCCGATGATGGCATTGTGCTGCTGACGAGCCGCCTTTCTGTGGAGCTTGTGCAGAAGACCGCCAGGCTCGGTGCGCCGGTCATCGCCGCCGTTTCTGCGCCAACGGCCTTGGCCGTTCGCGTCGCCCAAAGCGCCGGGATAACCCTGGCCGCCATCGTCAGAGGCGATGACTTTGAGGTTTTTACTTATCCAGAAAGAGTCGCTGGGGAGGTGTACGCCGATGCGGACTGATAAGCTCGTCATGATGGCCAATCAAATCGGCACATTCTTCGCGAGCCAAGGCCCGGACAGGGCGGTGGCCGGCACCGCCGAGCATTTGCGAAAATTCTGGGACCCCAGGATGCGGGCAGCCATCCTCGCCTATCTGCGCGAGGGCGGCGAAGGTCTGCGGCCCGAAGTGCGGTCAGCGGTCGAGACGCTCGCCCGGGAGACGGGACAGCAATCTCAAGGGGGGGCACCCGCTTGACTTGTAGCTAATAACAAAAACTGGGAGGAAAAACCATGGTGACGGTAATTGCGAACGCCGGTTCTGGTCCGGCGGGGGGCGGCGGGCTGCTCAGCCGCAGAAGAATTATCGCGAGGACGGGCTTCAACCGCTGGCTCGTTCCACCGGCGGCGCTCGCGATACATTTGTGCATTGGCATGGCATACGGGTTCAGCGTGTTCTGGCTTCCGCTATCGAAAGCCATCGGAATCAAGGCCCAGGTTACCTGCCCGGACATGACTCTGGCGCGCGCGCTCGTAACGACAAGCTGCGATTGGCGCGTGGCCGACCTCGGCTGGATGTTCACGCTCTTTTTCGTGTTTCTAGGCGTCTCGGCAGCCATATTTGGCGGCTGGCTCGAACGCGCAGGCCCAAGAAAGGCCGCTGTCGTTGCCGCGTTCTGCTGGGCCGGCGGATTGGCGATCTCTGCGGGCGGCATTTATCTTCATCAGCTTTGGATCATGTGGCTTGGATCGGGCGTTATCGGCGGCGTCGGCCTGGGCCTAGGCTACATCTCGCCGGTCTCGACACTTATTAAGTGGTTCCCGGACCGGCGCGGCATGGCAACCGGTATGGCCATTATGGGATTTGGCGGGGGCGCGATGATTGGCTCGCCGCTTGCCGTTATCTTGATGCGCTATTTCCAAACCCCTAATTCCCCCGGCGTATGGCAAACCTTCCTCGTGCTGGCCGCCATCTATTTCGTCTTCATGATGGGCGGTGCGTTCGCCTATCGCGTGCCGCCCGAGGGCTGGCGCCCGGAAGGCTGGACTCCTCCGGCAAAGAAGAAGGCGCTCATGACCCACCGTCACGTGCATGTGCGCGATTCCTATAAGACCGCATCCTTCTGGCTGATCTGGCTCGTACTCACGCTGAACGTCTCGGCAGGAATCGGCGTGATCGGCATCGCCTCTCCAATGCTGCAAGAAATCTTTGGCGGGTCCTTAATTGCGAAGCCGGCATTGACCTTCGCTCAGGTCCAGGCCGACCCAAATTTCAAGGCCTCTGCCGCCGCGGTGGCTGCGGGCTTCGTTGGACTTCTCTCGCTTTTCAACATCGGCGGCCGCATCTTTTGGGCCTCTCTCTCCGACATCATTAGCCGGAAGGCAACCTATGCAATCTTCTTTTTACTCGGAATCGCACTTTATGCCGCCGCTCCTACCTTCGCCCGCATGGGAAGCATTCCTCTGTTCGTACTCAGCTTTTGCATCATCCTGTCGATGTATGGCGGCGGCTTCGCAACCGTTCCCGCGTATCTCGCCGACATCTTCGGTACTCAATATGTGGGCGCAATCCACGGCCTTCTCCTGACCGCGTGGGGGACAGCCGGCATCGTGGGCCCCGTGGTCGTCAATTACATCCGGGAGGCTCAGATCGACGCCGGCGTGCCTCGCGATCACATCTACGATTTTACGATGTATATTTTGGCAGGCATGCTCGTTGTGGGTTTCTTCTGCAATCTGGCTGTGCATCACGTCTCTGAAAAGCGCTATATGAGCGATGAGGAAGTCGCTGCCATGCAAGCAAAAGACGACGAGCTGGACAATGTGCCTCTCCGGGCCTCCCGCGTGATCGGTAAAGGCGCCCTTCTGAGCCCCGGCGCGCTGTTGGCGTGGGCTCTGGTGATGGGGCCTTTGGCCTGGGGCATTTGGATCACCGTGCAAAAAGCCGTCCTTCTGTTTCAGTGAAAGACCGCTGAAGCGGCCCCAGCGGCCGCTTCAGTCCGGCGTCCACAGCGCCCATCCAAATTGTTGGGTGCCGGCGCTTTTCATCCTTAAACAGCCGTGATAGGTGCTGCTGTAGAGTACGGGCAGGCAGGGATGGTGGCCATGCGTATCCCTTTTGACGTTATTACCGTCCGGGACTTTTCGATTTACGCGCTCCTGGCGGTCAGTGTCTTCCTAAGCGGAGCTTCGCCCGCCGCGGCACAAGGCAATCAGCCTGCCAGTCTTGCAGAAACGCTTGTGACGAAAGGGCGCCTGGAGAACGGCATCGTCGCGTGCCAGGCCTGTCATCGCGGCGCGGGCGAAGGCGATGCCAGTTCCGGCTTCGGCAATCTGACCGGCCTTACGAGGGAATATCTTTCCAAGCAGCTCAAGGATTTTCAATCGGGCGCGCGGGAAAATCGCATTATGCAAGTCGTCGCAAAGAATCTCACTGCGCCGGATATCGATGCGCTTTCCCTCTACTATTCCGATCTTAAGCCTCAGCTCACTCCAAGCCGCATCCCCGAAGCGCCAGCCTTTGCGACAATGCTCGCCGAGCAGGGCGACGCAGGGCGCGGCATTCCGGCGTGCATTTCCTGTCATGGCGCGGAAGCCCGGAGTGCGGACAACACACTTCCAATCCTGTTCGGACAGCATCCGCTCTATATCAAAAATCAGCTCTCGGCGTGGCAGAACGGTTCAAGGAAAAACGATGCCGGCTCCGTCATGTCGGACATAGCGAGGAAGCTTTCAGGCACCGAAATTGACGCGCTTGCCATTTACTTTGCCCGGTTGCCGAGGTCGGCACAATAGCCGCTGAAACGCGATGATTCTTGGTGTCCGTGACCACGATTGCGGGCCCCGCCCGGTGTCTCCTCCGCCCGCCGGCCAGCATCCTTTCGGTCAGCCAGCATACCTTTTGTCACTTGCGTCGCCCATGATTTTATCGCATTTATTAGGTCCACATTAACCTGTTCAGGTACAGGGGGAGCTGTAATGCGCCGTTGGCTTCAACTAGGTGTTTACTTAGCTGTATCGCTAGTTTTCGGCAGTCACGCAATTGCTTGCACAGCCGAAAAGATGAAAACTACGGAGAGCGGCTTCATCTACAAAGTCGTAGGCGGCTCCGATAGAGTTGAAGCGAAGGAATCGGCGGGATCGGCCAAAACGGCATTCGTTTTGGACTTGCTCGCTCCGTATTTCGTAATCTGCGAAGAAGACCAATTCTACAAAATCACAGACTTGCACGCGGAGACGGTCAAGCAGGCCGAGACCGGCAAGGTCGGTTATGTGCTTAAGGAGCAGGTACATCCTTGGCCAACCCGCGAAGCGCTCAATTTCAGCGCGGTTGCGTTCACAGGCGATCGCCCTGAGATTGTCGCCTGGGACGACAACACGGCCCTTGAGCATTTCCTGGATACTGGCGACCTAAAACGCGGCCCTCCCGCCTTCAAAGAAAATCTCGAAAGCACACTGAAGCGTGAGCGGTCGACGCGGCCCTATCCGGTGCTCAGCTCCGACATCAAGCTTCTGCGCAAGTCGGTGGAAAAGCGTGTGTTCGACGTTTTATTGCCCGCGGCGTTACCGCCTTCGACGAAGGTTGTGATCGAGGGCGCTACATCCTCTAGCCAAGTCAAGGAGGAGGTGAAGAAGGTCGAAGCGGCGTTCACGAACGCGACCTTTGTGCTGGCCTTCGACGCGACAGGGTCGATGGACAAATTTGCCGCCCAAGTTGCGAAAGAAATGAACGCGGCATTCATGGGTCTTCCCCCGGATATTTTGAAGGGATGTAAAATCGGTTTCGTCTTCTTCCGAGACCAGGACGACGAAGAGAAGTACGTCATCGTCAAGCCGCAACCCGTGGCCGATGCCTTAAAGGTGCTGGCGGACGCGGCAACCCCGACCTACATGAAGGGCGGCGGCGATCCTCCGGAGCCGGTGCTCGACGCGGTGTATATCGCGCATCATCTCTATCCTTGGGAAGCCACTGGCGGCTCGCAACAGATCGGCAAGAGAGTCATCATCGCCGTACTGAACGACGACGCGAAACCTCTGACGACGGGTAAGATCCACGATGGCGTGCCGCCCGGGCTGGAGCCTGCGAAAATCGCGGCAGACCTTGTCGCCGACCAGATCCCGGTGATCTCGGTGCAGGCTGGGCCGGGAGTTGGCGAGCATCTGGTCGAGGTGCTTTCGACATTGGGCGAAGGCACAAAAGGCAAATTCATCGATTGGGGAACTGGTGACCTCGATGAACGCGGGAAAAAGGTTAGCGCGGCGCTTAGCGATCAGTTGACCAAGAAGGCTGTGGCGAACGCGGAAGAGGGCAAGGGCATCATCTCGAAGCTTGAGTTCGATTACCGGGGCTATCCCACCATTCCACTCTCGGTTCTCGACACGCCCGGCAGTGCAGCGGGCGAAAAGCTGGAGCGTCTCAGAAAAGCTGGCATAAAATTCAATATCGATGTGGGCAAGGGCGGCGTTCTCATCCGCGAGGGCTATATTCTCGAGAATAACGACCTGCTCGAACCGCAAATCTCCATCGACAAAAAGACGCTGGATAGTCTTGTCAATCTGTTCTCAGCGCTCGGCGTTGCCGGTGTGGACGTGAATGCGATGAAGGAGAGCGCCACCCGCGCGCTAGCCGCCATCGCTGGCGAAGATTACGATCCCAAGGAGAGCATCGAGGTCACGATCAAAAAGCGGCTCGGCATTCAGTTTCGATCCAAGCTCCTCTCCTTCAATCTGGAGTACTTAGCAGGCATGACCCGCGACGAGCGCTTGGCTATGACCAAGCGAATCCAGGAAGCGGGCTCGAGGCTTAGTCAATTCCATGACGCTAATCTCGAGGCGCTCGACAAGAACCCGGTCGTCTGGATGCCCGTGTCGCAACTGCCTTAAGCTTAAGTCAGGACAATATTGGAGCCGGGGACATTCAAATGGATAAGCGGCCGCCGGAGGGTGATATTGCGGTTGACGATGAGGCTGGAAACCTAGCGGCGCAGGCGCCGGTCCAAAGCCATTCCGAAAGGGATGGACGCGAGGGCCGTCCGCCGGCGCTGATATGGCTTCGCAATGTGCAAAAGTCTTATCTAAGCGCAAACGGCGAGGTCACCGAAGTTCTGAAAGGGATCGATCTCAAGATCGAGGCGGGTTCCTTCAACGTTATTCGCGGCGAGAGCGGGTCCGGAAAGACCTCGCTCCTGCGCATTCTCGGGATGCTGGACAGCAAGTTCGAGGGCGAATACTGGTTTGACGGCAACGACATCAAGGCGCATTCGGATTGGTGGCGCGACGAACTGCGGTCCGGCAACATCGGATTTATCTTTCAGGACGGCCAGCTCCTTGGGCATCTGCGTGTGCGGGAAAACATCGTGCTTCCCGTCCGGCTTCAGGGTAGCCGGGAGGAAAGGTCGCGTGCTTACGACGACATCAAAAAGCTAGCGCCGCAATTCTTCACCGCAAAAGAGATTGCGGACGACATTTTATCGAGCAAACCGAACCAAGTTTCCGGCGGTCAAAAACAGCGCGCGGCGATCATGCGTTCGGTGATTAACCGGCCTGCCATAATTTTGGCGGACGAGCCTACCGCGAGCCTCGATGAGAGCCGCAAGAAAGAGGTTCTCGAAGTTCTTTTGGAGCTTCGCGACGCCGGGCATACTGTGATCGTCGTATCGCACGACAAGGTGTTCCATGGAACCGGCAGGCAGCTTGAGCTCTCAAGAGGCGTGCTGTGCGAGGTCGGTCCCGACACGGGCGAGCCTTCGGCCGGGCTAGAGGTTCGTACGCCTGCAAAGGGCCTTCCGATCCTTTTTGGCTGGGTGCCCCGCGCGCCTTTGCCGATTTTGATCGGGCAAGCGGTACGGGAAACGTTCCTGCGGCCGATCTTCCTATTTCTCGTGCTCATTTCGCTGTGCGTCGGCGTAACTCAGATCGGTGTGTTCACCTCGGTCATCATGGGCGCTCAGACTTTCCTCAACGACGCAATGACCAAGGGCTCTAGGCTTAATCGTTTAGAAGTGAAGCCGAAAGTGAGCGATCTGGATAAACCCGACAGGTTTCCGGCGGTCGATACCATCCGGTCTTGGGACAGCATCGCCGCGATCGTTCCCCGCCGTACTTCTTTGATCCGGGTTTATGGCGCCGACGGCACGCGGACGCACTATTCGGCGATGGGGTTGCAAAATAACGACCCCGAATACAATCTCCTCACCTTCGTCGCGGGGGGGCCGTTCAGTCCGAGCAACGAGGAGCTTGAGGTTATCGTGACCGTCGCGCTCCTGCAGGACCTCTTCAGCGATGCCGCCGGGCTCGCGGAAGGGACAAAGAAATATTCCGACTTCATTGGCAGGTCCGTGACCGTGGAAGTTCCGCAATTCTCGCCTGGCGGACAGGAGCTTGCGGCCCGCGCGCGCAAAATAAAGCTTAAGATTACCGGAATCATTCTGTTTGCGGAAGGCGGCCGCCAGCTTTACATGCCGAACAAAACGGAGCTGGTTTTCGACCGGTATAAGATGGACCGCGAAGCCAAACTCACTATCCCCACCAACGAAGCGGGCGACGCCTGGCTTGAAGACCGTTCCCAGATCGCCGAACTCGCTGCGTTCCCATGGGAGGACCAGCTTCATATCTATACAAAAGAAATCAGAGGCATCATTCCAGTCTTCCAGCAGCTGTCGCAGCTCGGCTACAGACCGGCATCCGACATATGGAATTATAAATGGGTCCTAGATATCCGGGATTTGGCCTGGAATATTTTCGTCCCGCTGCTTTTCCTAATCGTCGGGGCGGTCGGGCTGACTGTGGCCACGAATTTATTTTCCAGCGCAAAGCTCAGGGAAAGAGAATTCGCGTTGTGGCGTATTCTCGGCATGCGACGCGGCGACTTGGTGATTACCCAGATCATTTCGACGATCCTCATGGCGCTCGCCGGCACCGGGCTGGGCCTTCTGATTAGTAATACGATTATCGATGGCGCACGCTCGTTCCTCGCGAACCAAACTCCAGGCGGCGGGCTCGAAAAAGTCTTCGCACCGGTAGCCGAGTTCTACGTTGCAATTGTGCTATCGGCGATCGTTGTGGGCATCCTTTCGGCCATTTATCCCTCCGTCAAAACCGCTCGCGCGGACCCGGCCAAGGTCCTTCAATCTTGATTGGAAATAGGAAAAGGGGCCCAGTTTCGATGATCCGGAAGGTAAGCGCGCTGCTTTTTTTCGCATGCATTGGTTTTGGAGCCCACGCTCAAGGGGGGATGGTTGAACCGGAAAGGGGAGACGCCTTCCTCCGCCAGTGCAGTACTTGGGGCGGCCGGAGTGTCGTTTTGTTCGAGTGGGAAAGAACGATGGGGGAATATGTAAGGTTCCCCGGCTCCATCGAAGACGAAACAGGCCGGGTGGATGGTATGTTCGGCACATACCAGCCAGTCCGGCTCGGGCTCTTGACCGAACCGGACGGTAGGACGTCCACTCTCGATTTTATTACGCCAACTGCCTGGCCAATCGATTTTTGGCCCGGTGGCGAAGGCATGTCCCGCAAAGTGAACAGGGGTAGACTTGGGGGGTTGCCGCGTGACGGACGGCTCATTAGCGTCGATTGCCCGGAAACCGCCGAACGGGGAGAGCGGCCCGACGATGCCAAGGCCGCGCCCAAATCCATAGGCGATATTGCAAAGCGGTTCGAGAAGCCGGCTCCCGAGGAGGCGCCCGCGCCGTCGCTTGCAGCTCGGGTTGGCGGTGAACCGAACCCGGCGAAGGGTTCTGGCGAGCCCGCAGCCGGGGCAGTGGAAGGCGCTCTGAAAGAGGCCGCCAAGGCGCCAAATCCGTCAAAGATCGCCAGCAAGCCGGCAGCCGGGGCGAAACCGGATATCGCGGCTAAGGAAGCAGTAAGGCCGGCGGCCCCTGCATCGGTTAGGCCTGGAGAAGGTGCCGAGAACCTTCTACGCTGGGGGGCAGGTACGCGCAGGGACGCGATCTGCAACCTAGCGGCGGCCGGTCTAAAGCCGCTGACCTTCGCGGGCGTTGACAAACCCGCCTCTTTGCTGACGGTTGGCATCCGCAATAGCGAATGGACAGCACCTGGGTTCGATTTTGAAGCGACGGCGAACGACGCGGCGCCGCGCAATGTCGATTACGCCATACCCGGCCGCTCAGGCGAGCTTGTGGCCTTCGATGCCGTTGCGCGCAAGGACGCGGACACGCAATGGGTTTCGATTCAGGGCGCGGAGGAGCGCACGAAGCGCGACCGCGCGCCCCCCACAACCCTCATCAGAATCGTTGTCGTTGCAGGCGCTCCCGAGCTTGCGAATTCCGGCCTCGATGCCGTTGGGAAAGAGCTGAAAAAGCAAAGCGGACGTGTGAAGGTCAATGCAATTTGGTATGCCGTCGACGAGAATGGAGCGTTGGCGTCTCCGGCGGAATTTCAATCCTTGCAAGAACTCGTGAAGGCCGCAAAGGAGAAGGGGGGCGGCCGCCGTCCTGCCGTGTTCGATGAGATACAGATTCTCGATCTTTTCGATAGATTCGAGACCGTTCTTAAGGAGCAGACACAACCGGCCGATAAGGTATTTTGGGTCAAGGGAGCCTTCCCGATCCCCAGTAGCTTCCCCCAGCGTTTTGAAAAATTCTTGAAACAAGTGGCCGCGAGCAGAGCGTTGGTTCGCAATCCTTTGGGTCCGCCTTCCAATTGGATGATCGTCGTCACGGCCCGGATGGCAGGATTCACCAATAACTATCTCAAGGCCCCGCTCGTTGAACATGGTGACGGCGATGTTATCGAGGAAACGACCGATGGCAGAAGCGATGGCCGCTACATCGCCGACGCCGCAATGCTGGCGACGAAGCTCAGAACCGGCGTGCTGTCAACGTCCGCTATTGCACCGGCTCCGGCGGATAACGGCTTGGATCAGAAACTTGTATTCAGCGACCAAGAAGTTTTCGCCCAGCGCGGCTATCTGTTGGCGCCGGAGGTTGCAGAGAAGCTGGCAGCGCATCTCCAGGAGGTTTTGAAGCTATGGAGTGGCGATAGACTGGATAAGAACGCATTGACAAAACTTCCCGAGAAAACCGGCATTCCTAACGCTGCGCTTACGAACCTCCTGCAGGGCTCCAACGGGACGAGCTATCCGCGGCTTTCGAAAACTCTCCCCATTTGGGCTCGTACGCCATTGCTTGTATTGGAGAAAGCCCCGGATCCATCGGGGAGCCGCGAGGCAAAGAAATTCGTTGAGAAATATGCCGCCGGTGCCGCTAAAGTGGTGAGAGTGCTTAAGGACTCTGCGGACGAAGGCGAGCCAGCCTGCAGTATGTATTATGTGCCGGAGGAAATGCTTTTTTCTGCAACGCTCTCTACAGCGACCGGAGCGAAGTAGGATGCTCCGCGAGGAGAGGGCCGCCGGCGCAAGGCTAAGTTTGAGGGTGGCAAGGGGGGCAGATCGTTTCCGCAGCTTTGCCGCGCAGGCACGGATTTCGCGCGCCGCCTTAGCACTTCTCGGGCTTGTCATGGCGCTGATCGCCGCAGCCGTTACGCATACATTCCTCTTTCCAGACTCCGCCGCAATGCCATTGCCCGCCAATAGTGCGAGCGGAGCGCGCATCGCTGTGGTGAGGGTCGCTGGTTTGGGCGCGCAGCCTTCCGTCTATGCGTTTGCAAAGGCGAGCCCCCTCACGGTGTACGATAGCGCTGAGCTCGGCGATGGCCGGAAAGAGAGTTTCGAGTTTGGCAAAGCCTACGAGGCAAACGAAGAAACTCCCGACGCGGTACGGCTTAAGCTAGGCAACGGTAAGTTCGCCTATGTGCGATCCGCGCATGTCACGCTATCGCGCATTCCGCAGTGGCTGACAACGACACCGGGATACAACAATAGCGACCGGCCCAAGATCCGATTCTGGGAAAGCCCGGTCAAGCTCAACGAGTTTCTCTCAGGGGGCAAAACGCTGGCGTCGCAGTGGGACTACGAGGAGTTTTTTCAGGCCGCCCCGGACTATCCGCTATCGCTGCCCATCACCGGAACCGATTCTTTGGAGCTTCTGGGCGGATCGCGCCAGGTGAAGGTCGTCTCGGTGATGCTTCCCATAGCCAAGGACATGTACCAAAAATTCGAGCAGGCAGGCTCGAACGCCGTGAAGCCGCTGGATGTGCACCTGCTTGTCGATGTCAGCGGCAGCACAAAAGGATTCCTTGAGCCTGCAATGACGGGGCTTGTGAAGGCACTCAGCCGCAATGAGCAGCTGCAAAAGCGTATTAGCAGCATGACCGTAACAGCATTCGGAGCGAGCCGTTTCAACAGAAGCTCGTTCATGGGAAAGGTTTCGCTCAAGGGCATCGACAGCATCGGCTGGTACCAACCGGGCATGGATCAGACCACCAGTGGCGAGCGCGAGCCCCTCATTGAGGGGCTTGTCACGATGCAGTCGAATATCGTGTCCAACGGCACCACATCACCGGTGCTGTTGGTATTGTCAGGCGCCGATGTCGAGCTTTCCTCTTTTATTAAAGAACAGGGAAAGCAGGTGGCCATCGAAGACCTGGACCTCAAGTTCACGGGCGATTCCATTGCAATTTTTACGCAGATCACGCCCGAGCCTAGCGAAGATCTTCGCGGCGCGGCGCAACGGCTGCGAAAATTTGCCCGTGTACGCTATATCGAATACTCAGCCGCGGCTGCCGAGGAAGCAGCCGTGGAGTTGGGCCACGCAGCCGACCCAGGAAAATCGGCTCCCCTCAGTGCCGAGGCATTTGCAGAGGTTGCCGCCGCGGCACGAGAGAAGCGCATGATGGCCTTCCTGCCACGTATATTGACCGTCGGTAGCAGTCTTCCCGCACGCCAGAACTACGAGGTGCAAGCGGACTGGTATACCGTCCGGTTGTGGCTGACGCTCGATCCATTATTATGGAAGGAAACCACACGGTGAGACGGAGATCCTCCCTTTGGTTTGAAGCAAGGTGCTCGCCAGCAAGAGGCTGGAAACGTAACTTATAAAGACTTGGAAAGGATAGGCGGTCACAGGCAATGTTCACCGGACAGCGCCTGAACCCTTTAAGTACCGGAGCCCCGAATGTTTCCGAAGCGCCAAAAAATTTACCGCGATTTGCGCTCGTTCATTCTGCGCACCGGTCCCCTTTTGCCTCTTTGGGCGGGATCCCTGTTGACCGTCCTGCTTCCGGGCACCGCTAGGGCGGAAGTTTTCTACAGCGACTCCAAACTTGAGATTTCCGGCGTAGGCTCGCGCACCTCGCGGAGCTGCACCGTGCTGTTGAAACCATCGCTGACGCAAGGAGAGGACCTCGCGCCGCGCGTGATGCTCGTTACGTCCGGGGCCGCCCTTTCTTTCGGCGTCGATAAGTCTGCCCAATATTCTAGTTTGACAATCGTTCAACATAATATGCGACGTCCCATTTTGGCCTCCGCTACGGGTTCCCTTTCAGAATTCCGGAACTCCGAAGTTGGAAAAGCGTTGAAATCGGGCCAGCTTTTCTTCGTCACAGGCCAGCTCAGCGCGGGCGGCAGATTCGTTAGCAGCCGCTATGAGGGCGTCGATTTCGATGCAATCCTCTCGAGAATCGAGTCGAACTGTCCGTTCGATGCCGAGAGCCTGATGAGTGACGTGTCGCCGAGAAGAAGTGCTGAGCGGGCGCTCGCATTATCCGCGGCTGACTTGAGGCTCATCCGCTGGGCCCTCAACAAGAAATACGGCGGCGCAAAGGAAGCGCCAGAACCTCGCTTCGCCTTGACCGATCTAGACCGGGCCTACCTGAAACGGTACAACGGCGAAAACGGGTTTCCGCTCTCCGAATACCTGACCGCCGAGACGGCACGCAGGCTCACGGTCGAAGGTCAGCAGATCGCTCTAAGCACGGCGCCAATAACGGCTCCGGAGCGCAGGGAGCGGCCAGCGACGCCGCCCTCCGATGAATTTACCTTTAAGATTTGCAACAATAGCGCGGTCTCGGTTGCGCTCGCCTTGAAGCATCGGCTCAGTTCCGAGGAAGACCGTTACGTAGTCGAAGGCTGGAAAATTATTGAGCGCAAGCATTGTACCGCATTCAATTACCCGAAGGGCTGGTTTTATTTCTATGGGGAGCAGCACGATAGCGGAAAGTTATTTTGGGCAGGGAAACAAGCGAAGTTCTGCGTGACATATCCCGGACCGTTCTATCGGGTGCAGGACAGGTCCGCTAAGTATACGTGCCCGCCACGCCAGCTTAAGGGGTTTTTTGGAGTGTTCATACGTCCGGATATGGACCGGTATGAGTTCGCCTTGAACCCCTAGTGGCGCACCTCTCCGAAAGATTTCTTGGCGCGGCAAAAGCCAAATCTTGCCATTCGGGAATCAAACGAGAACCCAAGGCTGACAGTGCAAACGGCAAGCCCTTTGATTTTATTGGCGTCCCCGACAGGATTCGAACCTGTGACCCCCAGATTAGGAATCTGGTGCTCTATCCTGCTGAGCTACGAGGACACTGCCGCCCATTAGAGCGCGCTTTTGCAAAACGTCAACAGGCGTCTGCTATTTTAGCCACGGCTTTGTGCGGTGAAATTTCCAGCGCCACGCCTCTAATCTTCGTCTGGACATTGTGAGAAAATACAGGTCATTGCAATCGGTTTGGCATTAATTCTATGCTACGGATGGTGTAAAATTTTAGCACATATTAAGCTCGGTTTCTCCAGAAAGACAAGAGTATATTAGGCAAGGTTTCTTTCGTGTTGACACGATTTGATATCCGTCAAACCCGTATTACGCTTCTGCATTGATTGTACCTCCCGAAACCTAAATCGAGCGCATGTCCATGACATGCGTTTTGCGTCAAAGGAGTACCTCAATGAAGCGGGCACCCGCAGTCATAGCCGCGTTTATGCTTGCCGCATCGGCCTCCCTTCTCACCCTATCGGTGGCGTCCGCGCAAGGCTGGCGCGAACCGGTCGCAGACCGGATGGAGAGTCGCGATGCGTTGCGCGATCTTCTCGCAGACCGGATCCAGAACAGGGGCGATCTACGCGATCTCATCCAGGATAGGCTGGAGCGGCGCGCGGCGTTACGCGACCTTTTGTTGAACAAGCTAGAACAGCGCGAAGCCTTGCGCGACCTCATCCGTAACCGCTTCAAAACACGGAACGATCTGCGCGATCTCCTAACGGAACGGATACAGGGCCGCGACGAGCTGAGCGATTTGGCGGGGGGCGAACCCGAAGAGCGCGGCGAGCTTCGCAACCTCATCATGAATAAGCTGGAGCAACGGGCCGCCCTGCGCGATCTCTTGATGGACCGGCTGGAGCGGCGCCGGGACATGCGTGACCTCGTCCTGAACCGGCTTGAGGGCCGCAATGAAGTGCGCGACCTCTTTTCGGACCGGATGAGGGGCCGGGAGGACTTGCGGGATCTGCTTTCAGACCGGATGCAGGGCCGTGAGAATCTGCGGGACCTTGCCATGGAGCGCTTGGAGCGCCGAGCCGCGCTTCGCGATCTGATTGCCGATCGTTTGGGTGGCCGCGAGGACATGGGCGAGGAGCGTTACGGCGAAGAACCGATAGCCGATCGCGAAGACGTACGCGACCTCATCATGGATGAGGTGCAGAGCGGCGGCAATCTTTCACAGGTCTTGAACCGGCTTCGCGAACGCGTGGGTGGCCGTGGCTAGGCGCCCCGCAGGCTCCAAGAGATCGAGAATCGAAAATTCCAGGGAGAAACATTCCATGAATAAAGCAGTATTCTTAGCCGCGGCGCTGCTGCTCGCGCCCTTGCCTGCCTTCGGCCAGCAGGCGCCCGGTGCGCCCATCGCGCCAGGCCAGGTGCCCCCCGCCAGCATGGCGGAAGAGCCAGCCGGGGCCCCGGAAACCGGCGAACGCATAGGCGATCTGCTGGACCGCCTGGCCCAATCGGACTTGCGGGACCGCGTCGCCTCCGCCATCGAGCGGGTCGAAGACGCATGCGGCGCCGACATCGAGCGCTATTGCGGCGAGGTGACGCCCGGCGAAGGCCGCATCGCCATGTGCATGCAAGCCTACACCGACCGCTT
This sequence comes from Rhodomicrobium sp., assembly GCA_052148445.1. GTDB lineage: Bacteria > Pseudomonadota > Alphaproteobacteria > Rhizobiales > Rhodomicrobiaceae > Rhodomicrobium. The sequence continues at coordinate 10,660 of JBKQIH010000053.1, read as the reverse complement.
AAGCCGCAGATGCCGCTTCACGCTGTTCCGCGTCTCGCAAAACATCCGCCAAGAGGTCTCTAGCATCGCCGATCAATGCTTGAACGGCCTCAAGACACAATGCGGCGGCGCACAAAACATCGGCGACTGCGCCGAGCAGAAAAGCGCCGCCATCTCGCCGGCCTGTCACACTGTGGTTGCGGCGCTTCGGCATGCGGGGCAGAAGATTGCCGCTTTGCAGAACATGCCCGTTTACAGCGCCGACGGGAAGGACCTCGGCAAGGTGGTCGAAATACAGCGCGCGCCGGACGGCAAAATCCAGTCCGTTCAGATACAGATCGGCCGTTTTCTCGGCCTCGGCGATAAGGTTGTGACCATCAATCCCGATCAAATTCAGCAGATGGCCGATCGCATCATGCTGCGGATGAACGGCGATCAGGTCCGCTCGCTCCCGGAGGCGAGGAGACCGGGGATGTAAGCGCCGCTGCTTGGCACGCGCAGCCGCCTCGCTATCGCGAGGCGGTTTTTTAATTTAAATCGCAGCGGTGAGCGCCTGCGTGGGGGCCAGCACCGCGGAGAACCGTAGCAACCCCTCTTCAAGCCGAAATAGAAATCTTTGACAGGACTGCTAAGCCCCCGCTTTTCCACGTAGTTCACCCACGAACTCCGCTGCAGTCTGCTTGCGAGCGTGACCCGCGCGCCGTCTATTCCGCGGCGGCGTGTTTCGGGCGGGTGCCCGCGCTGTAATCGTCCATCAGCGTTTTCGTGATCTCGCCCGGTGTGAAGCGGTATTGCCCGATTTCGGACACGGGCGTCACCTCCGCCGCGGAGCCGGTTAGGAAGCACTGCTCGAAATCCGAAAGCTCTTCGGGCCCGATCCGCCGCTCGATTACCTCGATTCCGCGCTTCCTGGCGAGCGCTATCACGGTGCGCCGCGTGATGCCGTCGAGGAAGCAATCGGCGATGGGCGTGTGCAGCTTGCCTTCCTTGACGAAAAACACGTTCGCGCCGGTCGCCTCCGCCACGCGCCCCTGCCAGTCGAGCATGAGTGCGTCGGCATAGCCTTCGTCGATCGATTTGTGCTTTTCGATTGTGCAGATCATATAGAGACCTGCCGCCTTCGCCCGGCTTGGCGCGGTCATTGGATCGGGCCGGCGATAGTCCGCCCAGCGCAGGCGGATGCCCTTGAGCCGCTCCTCCTCCGGAAAGTAAGAGCCCCAATCCCAGCAGGCGATGGCAAGATGGATCTTGGTATTTTTCGCCGCGACGCCCATTTCCTCCGCGCCGCGCCAAGCGATCGGGCGGATATAGCCATCCGCCAGTCCCTGTGCCTTAATGACATCCCGGCAGGCCTGGTCGATTTGCTCCACCGTGTAGGGGATTTCGAAACCAAGGATACTGGCGGAGGCGTGCAGCCGTTCGCTGTGCTGTGTCAGCGCGAAAACCTCGCCGTCATAGATGCGCGCGCCCTCGAAAACACCGCTGCCGTAATGAAGCGCGTGGGTCAGCACGTGCACCTTCGCCTCGCGCCACGGCACCAGCGCGCCATTCATCCAAATGAAACCGTCACGCTGGTCATATGGAACGATTGACATAGCCGTCTCCGATGCTTCGATCTTGTTCGTTGAAAGTGCGCCCGAGCCTGCAGGTGCGGCGCTCCAAGGCCTTTGAAAAGTTAGAGAGTGGAATAAAGCGTGTCAATATCGCTTGCGTCCACTGAAAAGTTGTTTTGCTGCGGCGGAAGCCATAAGAATGCCGGCATAACATCCGCTCATGACGGCCATGACAGCGCTCGATATCAGAAAATCAAACCTGCCCGACGATGCGCCCCACATTCTGGTTGTCGACGACGACGCGCGCATCCGCGAGCTTCTCGGCGGCTACCTGCGCCAAAACGGCTACAGGGTGACGCAAGCCGAAGATGGCGCCGCGGCGCGCGTTCAGATGGAGGGGCTTGCCTTCGATTGCATCGTGCTCGACGTCATGATGCCCGGCGAGAGCGGCTTCGACATTGCGGAAGACCTGCGAAAAAAATCCGACATCCCGATCCTCATGCTGACGGCGAGGTCCGAACCCGAGCATCGCGTGAGGGGCTTGGAACTCGGCGTCGACGATTACATGCCGAAGCCGTTCGAGCCGCGCGAGCTGTTGCTCCGGCTGCAAAATATCCTGCGGCGGCGCTCATCGCCCAAGACCAAAACAGGAGAGGTTCGCTTCGGGCCCTTCATCTTCGACCTGCGCCGCAACGAGCTGAAGCGCGGGGACGAGCCGATCCGCCTGACGGACAAGGAGCGCGAGGTGCTCCGTGAATTCGCGTTGAGTGGCGGCGAACCCGTATCGCGCGAGTACTTGGCCCAGCTTGGCGAATACGAGAACGAGCGTGCCGTGGACGTGCAGATTAACCGCCTGCGTCAGAAGATTGAGACGGACCCGGCAAATCCCGCGTATTTGCATACGGTTAGAGGAAAGGGCTATGTTCTTTATCTCGATTAACCGCAAGGGGGCGTCACCATATCCCTAGAGTTGTCTGAACACGGTCCAGCTATCCACGGCCGCAGCGGGGATAGCGGGTCTGCCGCGGGCAAGAGCGGCCAGCCCGCAACGCTAACGCCCGATGACGGGCGGCGCGGTTTGCGCAAGCGGCTGGTCCGCGCGCTCGATTTCCTCGGATCTTGGGCGCCGAAAGGTCTTTATGCGCGCGCGCTCATCATCATCATCGCTCCGATCGTCATCCTCCAATCGATTTTGACATTCGTCTTTCTCGACCGGCATTGGCAGGCCGTGACAGGCCGCCTATCGATAGCCACCGCGCAAGATATTGCGATGCTGGCGGCAACCTATGAGTGGACCAGGAATAAAGGCCCGGCCGAGCTCGACCGCCTCAGCGAAATCGCGCGCGATCAGCTCCATCTTGGAGTCCGCTTCGTGCCGGGCGACGAACTGCCGGTGACCCGGTCGAAGCCGTTCTTCGGCTTTCTGGACCGCCGTTTGTCGAACGAGATCCGCTACCACATCCACAAGCCCTATTGGATCGACACGGTTGGTTCGTCGGGGCATATCGAGATCCGGGTCAAGCTGGACGGCGCGGTGATGCGCGTGCTCGCTCCACGCGCACAGCTCATCCCCTCCAACACTCATATTTTCCTCGTGTGGATGGTCGTCTCCGCCACGGTCCTTCTGATCGTCGCCGTTCTTTTCCTGCGAAATCAGATCCGGCCGATTCTTGCGCTGGCCGATGCCGCCGACAGGTTCGGCCGCGGCAGGCCGGCCCCCTCAGATTTCAAGATCCGCGGGGCGCGCGAGGTGAGAGCAGCCGCACAGGCTTTTCTCGAGATGCGCGACCGCATCGAGCGTCATGTCGAGCAGCGCACCATCATGCTCGCCGGCGTGAGCCATGACCTTAGAACGATCTTGACGCGTTTCCGGCTGCAACTTGCGATGATGCAGGCTCCCCAAGTGGAGGATTTGAAGCGCGATGTGGATGAGATGCAGCAAATGCTGGAAGACTATATGGCGTTTGCCAAAGGCGATTCCGGCGAGAAGACCCGGCGCGTGAATGTAAAGCGCGTGCTGGAAGAGGTTCAAGCTGGGGTCGAGGCGCACGGAAAAACGGTCAAGCTCGACGTACGGCAAGACCCGCTGGTGGTTGCGCTGCGGCGCAACGCTTTTAAGCGCGCAATCGTGAACCTGGTCTCCAACGCTTCGCGTTATGCCGGCCGGATTTCGATACGCGCTTTAAGGTCGCGGGGATGGCTTACCGTCACAGTCGAGGACGACGGCCCCGGTATCCCAGCGGAGAGCCGCGAGGAGGTGTTCCGCCCTTTCCACAGCCTCGACAAGGCACGCAACCAGAACAAGAAAAGCTCCGGCCTCGGCCTCGCCATCTCGCGCGATATTGTGCGGGGTCACGGCGGCGACATCACTCTCGGCGATAGCGTGCTCGGCGGACTCAAGGCTGTGATCCGCATTCCCATCACGCCAGGAAGCGAGAAACCAAGTTTATTCTCACGTGGACAGCGCAAATTGCCGTAGGCCCTGCCTCGACCGCATTGCTACCCGCAGCCGTTCTGCGCCTTCGGGGACTAAGCCTTGACCAAGCCGGTGTGTTTTTCGATGCGGGCGAGGCGGTCATCGACGATGTTGAGGCGCCCTTCGATGATTTCCACCCGGCCGTTCAGTTCCGTCACCGCTTCGGAGGTTGCGTTCACGGTCTTCGCCATTTCGACAACGGTTTGAAGTACCGAGGTCAGCTGTCCGCGCGTCTCGGCGTGCAAGCGCTAGTTCTCCTCGCGCATCTCGCGAAGCAAGCGAAGTGCGTGGTTCTCAGGTTCCTCAGTCATGTTTCGACAATAAGCAAGATTTCTGGTTATGCCAAGCGGCCCGCTTGGCTCTGGCTGAAGGGTGTGCCCGTGCGCTATGCCTCAGCGCGCGGCCATGGTCTGCGATTGCGATTGGCTCATCGCGGGAGGCGGCGGCGCAGTGTCAGCGGGGCGCGCATAGCCGAAGAATGCCTGCCCTATCTCGTCGCAGATTTGGATCAGGCTGAGTTGCACCCAATCGTTAAAGCTGTGCAGGCTTTCGAGCAAATGCTCGTCCTTCGCTGCGGTGTTCAGGCCGGCGATCGTCGCTTCCACCAATTCCGCCGCGCCCGAGGCGTGCCGCAGCCCGAAATTGCGCCGCAAAAGCTCCATCATGGCCTGAATTTCGACGAGGCAATAGGCAAGCGAGCGCGGCAGCCGCGCGTCGAAGATCAAAAAACGCGCGACCTCTTTCGGGTCGATATCGTGCGGAAAGATACGCCGGTAGGAATGATAGGCCGAGGCTGCGCGCAACAGGATCGCCCAGAAGGTGTGGTCGAACTGCCCCTCATCGCGCGCGACGCCCGTCTGCTGCTGCGCGAAGCGTACGTCGAGCAGCCGGCTCGTTTGGTCGGCGCGTTCCAAAAACAGCCCGAGCCGGAAGAACGGCCAAGTCTCGTCGCGGTAGAACGTATTGGCGGCAACGCCTTGCTGGGCGTAGCAGCCGCGTTTGATTGCATCGCAGGTGCGCGAGAGCCGCACCTCGGAATAGTCGCCCGGTCCGAAGGCGGAGATCCGGTTATAGAAGTCGTTCAGCTGATACCACATGTCCGTGGACAGCATCGGCCGCAGCGCCCGCGCGTTCTCACGCGCCGAGTGGATCGAGGATTGGATCGATCCGGGGTTGTCCGCATGGGCCATGTAGTAGCGGATGACGTTATCGGCGTTCAGCTCGTCGAAGGTTTTGGCGAAGGCCTCCTCGTCGGAATAGAGCGCCACGATCCAGGCCCAGGAATTATCCTCGCGCCCGCGCTGGAACGAGGTTTGCGTCTCGAGGACGCGGGAAAGGCTCTCCGCGCGCTCGAAATAGCGCGCCATCCAGAAAACGCTTTCCGCGTACCGGGATAGGAGGCTGCTCATATCAATCTTCCCTCAATACCCAGGTATCCTTGGTGCCGCCCCCCTGGCTCGAATTCACGACGATCGAGCCCTTGTGCAGCGCCACGCGCGTGAGCCCGCCTGGAAGCAGCCAAGTTTCCTCGCCCGTGACGGCGTAGGGGCGCAAATCCACGTGGCGCGGCTCGACGCCTTCTTCGGTGAGCGTCGGGCAAACCGAAAGCTCGATCATGGGTTGGCTGATATAGTTCGACGGGTTCGCCTTCAGTGCGTCGCGGGCAACCTCGATCTCGGCCTTTGCCGCTTTCGGCCCCACACAGATGCCATAGCCGCCGGATTCACCCACGGGTTTCAAAACAAGTTTTTCTATATTATCCAGCGTGTAGGCTAGCCCTTCGGCTTCGCGGCAAATATAAGTTTTGACGTTGGGCAGAATCGCGTCTTCGTCGAGATAGTATTTGATGATGGTGGGCAGGTAAGCATAGACCGCCTTGTCGTCGCAGACCCCGGTGCCGACCGCGTTGGCAAGCGTCACGTTACCTCTCTTCACCGCTCGCATAAGGCCTTTCACGCCAAGGATGCTTTCGGGATTGAAAACTTCGGGATCGAGGAAATTGTCGTCTATGCGGCGGTAGATGACATGCACCGGCGTAGGGCCGGATACAGTTTTCATGAAAACTTTATCATCGTCAACGAGGAGGTCCCGGCCTTCCACAAGCGGAATGCCGATCTCGCGCGCCAGGAAAACGTGCTCGAAATAAGCTGAGTTGAACACCCCGGGCGACAGGAGAACGATTTGCGGATCGAGCACACCGGGCGGCGCAACCTCCAAGAGCTTATTGCCGAGTTGCGTGCCGTATTCCGACACGCTCTCTATGGCGAAACCCTGCATGAGATCGGGGAACGCGCGCTGCATGAGATGCCGGTTCTCGACAACATAGGACACACCGGACGGCGTACGCCCATTGTCCTCCAGCACGTAGAAATCGCCCCTCGGATCGCGAATGATATCCGTTCCCGCGATATGCACATAGGTGCCGCAAGGCGGGTCGTAGTCCACCATCTCCGGCCGGTAATTCGAATTGCCCAGCACGAGGTCGGCGGGGATCAGCCCGTCTTTCAGAATTTTGCGCTCGTGATACACGTCCCAGAGGAAAAGATTGAGTGCCTTGACGCGCTGCTTGATGCCGCGGTCGAGCTTCTTCCAGTCCGCGGCGGTGATGACCCGCGGTATCACATCGAAAGGCAGGATGCGGTCGATGGCTGTTCTGTCGCTATAGACGGTGAAAGTGATGCCGAGAGTGAAAAGCTCGCGTTCGGCGTCCTCCGCGCGTTCGCGCAGCTGCGCGAGTTCGAGCTGCTGCAGGCGGTGCCAGAGTGCCGTCAGATGACGGTTCCGGTCGTCCTTGGAGCCGATCAGCTCGCAATAATATTGTCCTGGATTATAGCTATCGAGTGGCGCCACTGTTGCTGGATTCTTCAATGCCGTAATCGTCGCCATGTTGCTTCCTCGGATCGCGTCAGCCACCCTCGCCGATGATGATAGGACCATGACAAATCGGTAGAAGACTAGCACGCAAGCCACTGCGCCGGAACATAAATCTAGGCCCAAATAATGCGCATTCCGCACCGGATTTTGCTCAGTTTTTGAGCACAGCCTAGCAGGAACTAAAATAGGCGGAGGACGATGGACTTCCTCGGCCCGGGTTCTGCGCCGGGTCGAAAGCGGATATCGCATTGGGTATTCCTGGCAGCCGCACTACCTTCGAATCCGGAAATAGCCTGCAACACGCCAATTGGGCGCGCTCGCACGAATTTAGCTCATGCGGCGGGCAAGATAGAGCTGGCCGGCTTCCCATCCTCATTGGGCGGGGGGAGGAAGCGGTCCCCCTCCACGACCTCCTTGCTTGGGCACCGCAAGTGCCAGGATAGCCCCGCGGCTGCGAAGTCGAGATCGACCTTAGCATCGAGGCTTTCCATCGCCATGCGGGTGATCACAGTCGAGCCGAAGCCTTTCTTGGCAGGGGCCGTAACGGAAGGGCCTCCATACTCACGCCATGTTATTTCAAACGTCTCTGGCGCTTCTCCGGTGCATTCCAGGCTCCACCCAACCTCAAGGCGGCCATCGGCATTGGCGAGCGCCCCGTATTTGCCGGCGTTGGTAGAGAGTTCGTGCAAGGCCATGCCGAGGGTCTGGGCGGCGGACGCGGAAATGTAGAGGGACGGACCTTTCATTTCGATCCGCCCGCCGATAAGGTCTTCAAAGTGCGCGAGCTGAGACCGGACAAGCTCTGCGATGTCGACGCCGTTCCATTGGTTCTTGACGAGCAGGTCCTGGTTTTTGGACAGCGCCTGTATCCGGTCGTTGAATCGGGCAATAAAATCCTCGGGTTCTGTCGCAGCCGTCTGGCGCGCGATAGACTGCACCACCGCGAGCATGTTCTTGGCGCGGTGATTGACTTCGCGCATGAGCAGCTCAGCTTGCTTCTCGTGCCGCTTGCGCTCAGTGATGTCCCGCAGGATCACGGTGAACAGCTTCTGCCCGCTAGCATCCAGCTGGGAGATCGAAGCCTCGATGGGAAACTCCTCACCATTGTGGCGCAGGCCGCGCACGGAACTGAGCGCACCCAAATGACGGGATGTCACGCCGGTTGAGCCGAACCTCCTCACATGGTCCCGGTGCGCTTGGCGGACGGGCGCTGGAATGAAGCGGTCGATCGAACTGCCCAAGGCTTTGGCGGCCGGGCAGCCGAACATGCGCTCCGCCGCCGGGTTGAAGAGAACAATGCGCTGGCCGCCGTCGATGGCGATAATGGCATCCATTGCGGATTGGATGAGCCCCGCCTGCCGCTCCCGGCTCTCGCGCAGCGCTTCTTCGGCCTGCTTGCGCCCGGTGATGTCCTGCACAATGCCGGCCATCTGGAGCGTGCCATCGGCAGCAAATCGATGGTAGCCGGCCGCCCAAATCCAACGCACTTCGCCGTCTGCGCGGCGGATGCGGCACTCGAAGCTCCAGTCGTTGCGTTCATCCGTGGCTCGGCGGAATGCCTCGTGAACGCTCTCACGGTCTTCTGACAGCACGTGATCCAGGAACATTTCATAGCTCCATTCCGGCAGCAGCGCGGAATAGCCGAAGATGCGGTCGTGCTCAAGCGAACGGGTCGCTGTGCGCTCGAGTAGATTGAGGTGCCAGGCCCCGATGTGCGCTGACTCCAACGCGAAGCGCAGCTGCTCCTGACTGTCCCGTATGGCCTCCTCAGCCTGTTTGCGCCCGGTGATGTCGCGGAGGATGCCGAGCAACCGCCCATCGGGGAGCTGGCGGCCGACGACCTCGCCGATAATTTCCGAGCGGTCCTTGCGGCGGAAGCGCCACTCAGAGCACGTCACCTGGCCTTCGGCGAGCTTGCCGGCCGCGAGCGGAAGACGGCTCACCTCCTCGGGGGCAAGCACATCGGCGAAGGTAAGGGACAGCAACTCATCGCGTGTGTAGCCGAGCATCTTGCACCCGGCAGAGTTGACATCGACGTAGCAGCCTGCGGCATCGCCGAGGAAGATGCCGTCCACGGCCTGCTCGACCAGCAGGCGGAAGCGCTCCTCGCTCTCGCGTAGCCCTCCGCTGGCTTTGCGGAGTTGTGCAGTGCGTTCGGCCACTTGGCGTTCAAGCTCTGCGCGCTGGCTCGCTTCAATCTGCAGCAACCGGTCGCTGGTCTCTAGCAGGCTTCCGGCAACCGACGACACCAGAAGATTAAAGCCAACAAAGATGACGATGGCCGTCAAGTCTGCCGCGTTGGAAATGGCCAAGCTGTAGGGCGGCTCGATCCAGAAGTAATCCGCTAAGAGTGCCGAAACTAGAGTGGCCAGCACGCCCGCGCGGCAGCCGCCAAAGAGGGCAGCCAGCATCACCGCGGGATAGAAGGTGATGAATGCAAAGCCCATCCCGAGGAACGGAAGAAATATTAGCCGCAGAACAGTGGCAGCAAGGACGAAGCCGACGGCGACAGCGTATCGTTCCGCCCCGTACCCCGGCTGCCCGGCTTTACGTGCTTTCGATAAGGCCAAACTCAGGAGTCTATTGAACATTGCCGGTATATTCAGTTCAGCGGCACAAGGCGCCGAAAGCCAATGCCTCCTCCGCCAGATGCATCACGGAGCCCGCAGCCGTCGGCAATTTGCACGAAAATGCGATTTATGAAAGGTGTTTCCTGCGCCGTAGCTAATTGGCTACCGCCCGTCGCAAGAAGCCTCTACATCCGTCCTTTTGGTGAGCAACCGCGACGTCTCCATAAGCGGCAGACAAGAGCAGAGCTAGGTGCATTTGAATTGGCGTACGCCGAACTGCCGCTTGACCCCCAAAAGCGGGAGGTTAGTTCTAACTAATAAACTTCCGTTCGCGGCCTTTTGCGCTGGTTCAGGCACGCTTCGGCGACGAACCGGCGGCGGATAGTTTAGCTATCCAGCTTAGTCCTGAAACCAGCCGCCGTGAGATAAACCCCGAGCAGGAGCGTTAGAACGCCGGAAATCAGGTAGGCGTTTGCGGAAACGGCGGCGTACAGCGCCGAAAGTCTGGCCGGCGGCAAAAACAGCAGCATCACGCTCTTGATCAGAGTCAGCCAGCCGAGCAGCGTTATAATGATAGGAAGCGCGCCGCCGGACCAGATGTTATGCAGCAGGACCATCGCAAGACCGCCGAACAGCGTGAAAACAGCCATCGTGAGCACGAGTGGTGCATTGGCCGTGATGGCGCTGACCATCGCCGGAAAGGCATCGCGCTGCAGCAGCATCGCGGCGCCCATCACAAGGCAATAAAGCCCAAAGAGGCGGGCAAGAAACACAGTGCGCGCGGACATTGGCGGTACCCCTAACAATCGGCGCTCGGAAAGTACGCGAGGCGCTACAACAATAGCCTGGCTTGTGAAGGCAAACAACTGGGTGCATCGGAGCCTCAGCAATGCAGAGCATTTCCTGCTTAGCTCTTGTGCCAAGCTCCGGTGCCATAAATGTAATCGAGCGGGATATCGAGACAGTACCGCATCTGCGCGGTTTCGCGGCGTGAACGATCTTGCCGGCGAGGCCGATGCCGAAGTGCTGGAAGCGACCGGCGATAAGTTGCCGAAACAAATCTATCATTCGATCGTCTGCGTTGCTGCTCTCGTCGCGCATCGGGACCAGGGTGCCTATGTGGTGGACGCGCTGGGTGCGCCGCGGCAGGCAAAAACAACGCAGCGCACGTTTGAATCCACGAACGCCGAAATACTGCTTTACCCCCA
>JBKQIH010000052.1:0-40536 GCA_052148445.1 Rhodomicrobium sp. | reverse complement strand
CCCCCTCCTTGGGAGAGAGTCGCAGATTCCCTCCCTCGCCCCTTGGGGAGAGGGTTGGGGTGAGGGGGTCTTGCGCCCAGTCATCATGCCTTATAATTTCGAGCGTCGAGCCCGGCGCCTAAGACTTTTTACCCACCGCGTCCTTCACGCATTTGGTCTCGAAGCTCGACTTGGCCGCGCCGGCCAGCTTTTTATCCGCCGAGGTCTTCTGGCAGCTCGCGGTCGCGTCCTTTTCGCACTTTGTCATGAAGCTGTTGAGCGCCGCCCCGGCAAGCTTCTTGCCGGTGGCTTGATCCTGGCAGCTTGGATCGGCAAGCGCAGCCGATGTGCAAAGCGTCAACGCCGCCGTCAACGCGATAAGCCTCTTCATTGTCATCCTCCCAAGTAGAATGGATTCGTCAGCGTACACCGCGCGCCATGGCGGAGAGATGGCTAAATACCGGCGAAGCTGCAACGCGTGCGGGAATTGAAGCGTTCGAGAAAACGCCGGACAAGGTTTCCTAGGGGCTTCTAAATCTGCGACATTTCGAAGAACATCGACGCCGTCTGCGCGCCTATTCAGGTTCGCCGATTTCATCGTCTCCGGACTCGCGCAGAACGCGTGGCAATCGGAACCGGCACGCTTCCCGATGGAAGCCTTGAGGCGCGATACGCGACGAGACGCATAAAAACCATGACAGGCATGTCTTTTGGGTGTCCAAGCCGATGGTGATGCTTTAGCCTCCGGACATCGCCGTTAGTATATAGATTCTAGCTCCGTCTGGCAGAAGCGTGTCGAGGCTGGCGCGCTCGCCATTGCAAAAAATACTGAGGTGCGGCCGGATGCGCGGCGTCTCATCGCATATCCGCTGGCGCATACCGGGCCACCGGGTATCCAGGCGCGCGATCAATTCGGCGACCGTGGCGGCTGAGACCTTTACCTCTGCCACCGCTTCCGGGAATAGGGCGAGAAGCGGCCTGGGCAGGACCACCAGAACCTCTGCTGAGCGGCTATTGGGCATGCAACACGTCCCTTCCGGCCGGCTAAGCGACAGCCAGGGTCTCAACCGAATAGATCGGAGGCAGGTTTTCAGCGATGCATGACCAAGCATCGCCTTCATCGGCGCTGGCATAAAGATGCCCGGTGTTCGTGCCGAAGTAGATTCCCGCCGGTGTGCGCAGGTCTACCGCCATGGCTTGGCGTAGGACGCCGAAAAAAGCATTGTTCTGCGGCAAGCCTGAACGGCATGCCTCCCAACTCCTACCGCCATTTCGCGTGCGCCAGACCGCAGCCTTGCCATCGGGGACATAGCGGCCAATCGAATCGCCGTTCAACGGAAGCAGATAAAGCGTTTCAGGATCTCTTGGGTGAACCGCTGCCGGAAAGCCGAATGTCGAAGGCAGACCGGCTTCGATGCTCCGCCATTCCCGGCCGCCGTCGTCGCTGCGGTACATGCCGCAATGGTTTTGCTGATAAAGCCGGTCTGGCCGGCCAGGCGCCATGACAAGACAATGCACACATTGCCCAAACTCAGGGTATTTCTGCCCGTCCGGCATGTAATCGTTTCGAGTGCCGCGGTTGCGCGGCTCCCACGTTGCGCCACCGTCACCGGAGTAAAAAACGCCCACCGCCGACATCGCTACCCAGATCGCCTTGCCGTCTGGATGCGGAACAATCGAGTGCAAAATGAGACCGGCGCCGCCCGGTTGCCAGTGCGGGCGCGAGGGATGATCGCGCAAGCCTTGAACATGGCTCCAGGAAAGCCCGCTGTCTTCGCTTTGAAAGAGGCCCGCAGGCTCGACGCCCGCGTAAAGGCGCCCGGGGCCTTGGGCGAGGCTCCAAACCGAAGCCACGGGCGCTTCCCCCGCGGCATAAGCCATGCCTTCACTCGAATGCGTCCAGCTCGCGCCCAAATCCGGCGATTTCCAGACGGCAGGCCCGAACCAGGCATTGCCCCCGCCGGCGTAGATCTCGCCCGTTTGCTGGTCCGCGACGACATGATTGATTGGCCACGCCTCGCAAAAGGGGCCCCGAAGGTCCCAGGAGCGGCGTGCTGCATCGCTTTCAAGGATAAAGGCGCCCTTTTTCGTTCCAACCAAAAGAAGGACTTTTTCAGCCAACTTATTCCTCCCTGTGTCTGCTGCATGAGCCGGCCTCTATGGGCGGTTTCCGGCCAAGATCTTCAGCTTTCAGAGCCGGGACCGCGCGGGCCTTGAGCGAAGGGTTCCTCTGAATAACCGCCAGCTGTGCCATGCCGCTGCCGCTTCGTTCCTCGTTCCAAAGTACACGGCGTCAAGATCATGAATAGGGCGGGATCATCCTCCGGCAATTCAGCCTTGAGAACGCGTCCGCGTACCCGGTCCCTGCAGGGTCGCGCAAAATTTCTCTTTTGGCAAAGCTCTTCCCGCTCGACCATGGCATCGGCAAATCGAATACTGTGAAAAACATAGTTGGTGCGGACGGCGGGACTTGAACCCGCACAGCCTTTCAGCCGAGGGATTTTAAGTCCCTTGCGTCTACCGTTTCGCCACGTCCGCGATTCTTGAGCCGATAGCAGTAAGCCAACCGCGCTTCGCGCGCAATATGCCGCGTCGGCCCTGCCCTATTTCGCCGCGAAAACGGGCCGCCGGGCCGCCGGGCGCGGTGGCAAAATTTGGTGTTTGCGATCATACCGGATCGCAGCGAGCAGCAAGAGGAAAAGGGTCAGCGAATTGCACAGATGCCAGAGGAAATGCGTGCCCATGCGATGGCCCATCACGATCCAATCGCCGCAAAACGTCCGGTCGAGCGAACGGAAGGTGAGCGAGACGAGGAAAACCGTAGCGGCTGCAACGACGAGCGGCGCCGCCCGGTGACGCCGCAGCGCAAGCCAGCCGCCGATCAGCACCATCGCAGCGAAGGCCGGACCATAGCCGAGGCTTCCGTTCATGCATTGCGCGCGCGCGCCCTCGGGGATGTTTTCGAGCATCATTCCCATCCGGCCGTCCCAGCACTTCATGTTGAACGCCATCGCCATCGCGCCTATGAAAACGGCGATAGCGGCGGAGGTGAAAAGCCAGGAGGCTCCGGCAAAACGGCGCAGCGAAAACACCAGATAGGTCAGCATGAAGAGTCCGATAGGGCCGGTATCGGCGACCTCGGTGCGCACGCTGGGCATCGTGTGGAACAGGAAGCTTCCAATCCCGATGGCGATGAAATTCAGCACGAAGAAGATGTGCCAGATGGAGCGCTCGTGGGCAGGCCGCCTTGCGATGAGGAACGCGCCCGCAATCGCGGCGAGGACGAACCCGCCATTTGTGACCGCGTTCAGCGGCTCGGCCCAGAACGAGGGATTTGAGCCCCGCTCGCAATAGTGGAATAGGATAGCAGGGTGAAGCGGCGGCATGCGATTCGGCCCGGGTTTGTTGACTCGATGACGCAGCATAGCCGGGCGCGCGGCACAGGACGATCATTTTAGCCTCAACGGGCTAGATTTCCACGGCTGCGGTCAGGAGGAGCTTGGCGAAAAGCGCGATGCATCCTATGGTGGCCGTTGAGCTTATCCAACAGGGGGGACAGGCCGTGCTCTTACGCGTCCTTATAATTTGCGCCGCCGCGCTGGGCCCGGTTGCCGCGGCGAACGCCGCCGATGTTCCGCACCGCGCCGCTCACAAGAAGCCGCCCTACCGCAATTGCTGCGGCGAAGTCTACCGCTACGTCTATGCCGAAGCCTGGTACGGAAATCAGAAGCTCGTTGCACCGGTGCGGCGCGTTGGCTGCTGCGATCAGGTGCAGGTGCCGGGCGGCTATTGGATCGATTGCGAGTTCTCTTGCGAAATCACGATCCGCAAGATGCGGCTGGAGTTTTGGCAGGACCAAGGGGCCGGCTACAACAAAGAGCTTACCCCCGGCTATCCCCGGCAGGACTTTTACACCAACGCCTGGGGCAACCGCACGCCGTATATGTTTTAGAGCGCACTGGATTGCCACGGCGGCAACAGCGCCTTGCGAAGACGATGCGCCCGGCTACGCCTCCTTACAGCGCGGGGATAATGTCCGTTTTGCGTAAGCCGCCATTCTTGAAAAGCAGCGGGATGTTGCGCGATTTCGCAAGTGCATAGGCCGCGCAATCGCACGAATCGAGGGCGGCGGGGTGGCGGCCCTTGCCAAACTGGATGAACGCCTCCCGCGCCATTTGCGCCTGGTCCCTGTCGAAGGCGATAATCTCCACCTGCGCCTCATCCAGAAATGCATCGAGAGTCTGCCAGACCCCGGCAGTGCCGCTTGCTTCTGCCAGCGCCAGCGATGTCTCAAGCAAGTTGAGCGCGGACATAACCCTGCCCGGCGCACTCACAAGCGCGCGCAAAAGCTCCTTCGCGTCCGGCTCCATGCGCAAAATCGCAATCAGTGCCGAGCTATCGAGCGCGATCATGCGGCTGGACCGTCATCGCCGCAAGGACTGGCTTCGCCGAATGCCGGCTGGCTCCCAAGTTGCCGGGCGCTTTGCGCGGCAATGGCCAGCAGCCTTTCGAACAGCGCATCGGCGTCGTGCGCTATGCGCTTTAAGCAGACTCCATCCAGGATAAACTCCACGCCCGCCTCCTGCAGGGCCACCTGCACCGAAATCGCGGTAGCCTCGGCCATGGCGGCGTTCCCCGCGGCTTCGAGCCTGCGGATCGTGGTCACGGAGACGCTCGCGCGCCGTGCAAGCTCGTCCTCCTCCATGCGGAGGAGTGCGCGGGCCGCTTTGATCTGCTCCGCCGTAATCATCCAATTAAGGTAGCACTCATAAGATTACTGTCAACGCACGGTCTCCGGCAGATCAACGATACAAGCGCTCGTGGCGAAGCGAGGCTCGCACCGTGACGGCGGCCATGGTAGACTTCCGCCATGGCAGCACTGCAGAAACAGAAGATGACGGTCGCCGAGTTCCTGGACTGGGCACAATACCGCGAGGGTAAATACGAACTCGTGCGCGGCGAAGCTTTCGCCATGACGCCTGGCAACTTACACCATGCGCGTGCAAAACTTGCCACAGTCAACGCGCTCAACGCCGCGATCAAACGCGCGGGCAAGCCCTGCGAGGCGATTATCGATGGCCCGGGCGTCGCGCTCGACGACGAGAGCTGCTATATCCCGGATGTCTCAGGCTATTGCGGCGAGCGCGCTCCGGGATCGCTTCTGCTCGTGCCGGATCCAATGATCGTCGTCGAGGTTCTGTCGCCTTCCACAGAGCGGCTCGACAAGGCGGGAAAGCTCGCCGACTATTTCAGCATTCCCTCCATCGCGCATTACCTCATTGTCGACCTGAAGCGCCGTCACGTCATTCATCACAGCCGGGGCGAAGGCGGGATCATTCTGACGCGGATCGTGAGGGAGGGCGATATCGTGCTCGACCCTCCCGGCATTGCGATTGCGATGGCCGATACGTTCGGCGATTGATCCGCTTAAGCAGAGTTCCCTAGCTTCCCCGGCACATGGCCTTCCCAGACGTTGGCAGCCATCCTGCCCGTAACGGCCAGAGGGGGTGAGTATTGCCGCTTGAGGCCGGAAGAGGCCGCGAGCAGACTCCAAGGAACGTCGCGAGACTTTCCGCTTTAGAGGGTGTAGCGTAACTGGGTTTAATCTGCCGCGTTGTTCCAACCGAGCGTGTCAAAGATGCCGTTAAGGCTATAGTGCTCATCAACATAGCTTGTTATCGTAACGCTTGAATCCGTAAAGACATAGAATAGCGCCGCATTGGCATCGCTAAACCTAACGAATGCTCTTAGGCACTCGGCGTATCCTGGAATTGATATACCCAGGTCAGGATTTTCGGCCAAGTCCCAGAACGCATCTGCCAACTCGTGGATCACTGGTTCAGGATTACAGTCCGCCAATGTGTCCATAACAACTTCTTCGATCCCAGAGGCGGTGTGCGCCGTGACGTAAATCTTACGAGTGCGTGGCTTTTGATTGAGTGCTGATGCAATATCACATGCCGGGTCGTAGATGGAGAGAAGCTTGCGGGAACCGTCCGATATTCTGCCATACAATGCGTCATTGAGCCCTTGGCTGAGATAATCGTCGAGCGCAGCCAAATCTTTGTGCCGGTCTATACCATACTCCAACAGCGCAAGCCCTTTCGGCGGCATAGAGGGCAACCTCTTTATTCCAAAGGGAAGTCCAACTTCGGACAAGTACTGCGGTGCAACCTCACCGACTAGCCAAACGCCATTGTCGGCCCGGAAAAACTCGGCACCACCTTCAAACATTTCCCAAGCGTTAACGTGCAAAGCTACCGGAGACCCGTGGCGCGCGCCAACCTTCAGCGCTATCTCCTTGTCCAGTGACAGGTGAACGTGAGTCCTTCCCATCGGAAGTAAGCCCTGCTCGCGAATGGATGGCAAAAAGCGCGTGGCTGTCCCATGCCAAAGGACCATAGGCGGTTTTTTCGATTCCAGCTTGAGATCAATCGCAATTGAATGCCCTTGAGCAGCGCGCACCCGCAATCCATCGGGCGAAAGTGTAAAACGCTGCTTATCGCTCGTTCGGATCGTTTCAAGGATCTGCTCGCGGGTGAATGTCTTCCCCGCAGCGGCACTTTTTACGATCAGGTCTGAGATCGACGCCCATCCACCCTCGTCAATCACAAGGCCAATGGAGTGAGGTTCGTGCCGGAGGATGTAGCTCACCCACTTGCTCAGGTTCTTCATGTCACGAGGTGGCCTCGCCTCCAACCAGGTTCCTTTTTCAAGCACATTGAAATCCCTATCCCTGTCCTACGATTGGATTGGCAATAATTGATCGCTCCCCAAAACATCTCCAAGCAATATTCGCACTTGGAGGTCGAGCGGCTATACACTTTTTCGCATGTTGAATCCGCTCGCGACCCAGAACAGCCTCTTGGGCATTCGTTTGGCAAGCCAGGACTGTTTGCTTAAGCCTTCGGCAGGTTGAGCTTGATGTGGAGTTCGCGGAGCTGCTTGGCCGAGACCTCCGGCGGCGCGCCCGTCAGCAAATCCTCGGCCTGCTGGTTCAGCGGAAACATCGTGACATCACGCAAATTCCCCGCCCCGCGGAGCTGCATCTGTGGTACACTTTATTGCATGATAGCGACCCCCGATCAGCAGATGACCGTAGCGAATTTCCTCAATTGGGTGGACGCGTTGCCCACAGATGGCAGGTACGAATTGGACCACGGCGTGCCAGTTGCCATGAGCCCTGGAACAGCGCAGCATGTGCGCGCGATCATGTCCACCGCCGGTGCAATTTCAGCAGCAATCGATTTCGCTCCAACGCCATGCGAAGTCTTCAGCGAAGGGCTTGGCGTTTTGGTGGATGACAACACCGCTTATATTCCGGACGTCTCCGTTAATTGCGGTAAGCGCCTGGAAGAGGATGCCCGCTTTTTGTCGAATCCGGTGGTGGTTATCGAGGTGCTTTCTCCCTACACCAAGAGAGTAGATAAGCATATAAAACTGAATGGCTATTTCAAGGTTGCTTCGATCAGGCACTACGTGATTGTGGACTTTGTGGATCGCATCGTTTTTCACCACCAGCGCGGCGAGAATGGCTTAATCCTCACCGCTATTTTACGGGAGGGCAAGCTTCTGCTAGACCCGCCCGGCCTCTCGATCCCAATTGGCGATATGTTCGGCGCGTAGGGGCGGACGCCTACTCTTTCTTCGGCAAATTGAGCCGGATGTGCAACTCGCGGAGCTGCTTCGCGCTGACCTCGGACGGCGCGCCCATCAGCAAATCCTCGGCCTGCTGGTTCATCGGGAACAAGGTGATCTCGCGCAAATTCTGCGCGCCGCAGAGCAGCATGACCACGCGGTCGATGCCGGCGGCCATGCCACCGTGCGGCGGGGCGCCGAACTTGAGCGCCCGGATCATGCCGCCGAACCGGCTATCGACCACCTCCGGTCCGTAGCCTGCAATTCCGAAGGCCTTGTACATGATCTCCGGCTTGTGATTGCGGATCGCGCCGGAAGCAATCTCATAGCCGTTGCAAACCACGTCATATTGGTAGGCTTTGAGCGCGAGCAGGTCTTCGGTCGATTTTGCGTTCTCCAGCGCAGCGAGTTCGCCCTGCGGCATGGAAAACGGGTTGTGGGAGAATTCTATCTTCTTCTCTTCCTCGTCCCACTCGTAGAACGGAAAATCGACGATCCAGCACAGCTCGAAGCGGTCCTTGTCCACGAGGTTCAGCTCCGTGCCCACCTTGGTCCGCGCCTCGCCCGCGAATTTATAAAACTTGGCGGGATCGCCCGCCGCAAAGAAGACCGCATCGCCTTCCTTGAGGCCGAGTTGCGCGCGCAAAGCTTCGGTGCGCGCTTCGCCGATATTCTTGGCGATGGGGCCGGCGGCTTCGCCTTCGCGGAAGAAGATGTAGCCAAGGCCAGGCTGTCCCTGCTGCTGCGCCCAGGAATTCATGCGGTCGCAGAAGGCGCGCGAGCCGCCGCCGGGAGCCGGGATCGCCCAGACGCGCGCTTTGGCGTCCTTCTCCAGCATGCCCGCGAAGACCTTAAAGCCGCTGCCCCGGAAATGCTCGCTTACATCGGCCATTTCGATGGGGTTACGCAAATCCGGCTTGTCGGAGCCGTATTTCGCAATCGCCTCGCTGTAGGGAATCCGCCGGAACCGCTCCGTCACGGGCTTGCCGCCGGCAAACTCCACGAAAGTCTCGCGGATCACGGGCTCCATGGCGGCAAATACGTCGTCCTGTTCGATAAAGCTCATCTCCACGTCGAGCTGATAGAACTCGCCGGGCAGCCGGTCGGCTCTTGGATCTTCGTCGCGGAAGCACGGGGCGATCTGGAAATAACGGTCGAATCCCGCGATCATGATGAGCTGTTTGAACTGCTGCGGCGCCTGGGGCAGCGCATAGAACTTGCCGGGGTGGATGCGCGAAGGCACAAGGAAGTCGCGCGCGCCCTCGGGTGAGGAGGCCGTCAGGATCGGCGTCTGGAACTCGAAAAAGCCGGCCTCCTGCATCCGCCGCCGCATGGAGGAAACGATCTGCTGGCGCTTGACGATGTTCCGGTGGAGGCTTTCGCGCCGCAGGTCGAGGAAGCGGTATTTGAGCCGCGTATCCTCTGGATAGTCGGGCTCGCCGAACACCGGCAGCGGCAGCTCGTCCGCCTTCGATAGCACATCGAGCGAAGAGATTCGGATTTCGACCTCGCCGGTGGGCAGGTTCGGGTTGACGGTATCGCCTTCGCGTATCACAACCTTACCATCGATACGCACCACCCACTCGGCGCGGACCTGCTCTGCGCTGGCAAAAGCGGTATCGCCCGGATCGACCACGCATTGGGTCAGGCCATAATGATCGCGCAAATCGATAAACAACAGCCCGCCATGGTCGCGCACCCGGTGAACCCAGCCCGAGAGGCGCACGGTCTTACCGGCGTCGGCCTTGCGCAGCGCCCCGCAGGTGGTGCTGCGATAGCCATGCATTGCGGGCGCCGGGTCAGCGGCTGCCGTAGCGGCGGCTGCGCCAGCCTTCTTTTTGTCCACGGCCTTGGCAGCCTTCACGCCCGCGGCGGAAGCCGGCCCGGTTCCGGAAATGGCAGATTTCGCGCGCCCGCGCGGAGCGGTTTTTTCCACAGATCTCACCCTCTTGGACCTAATCTGCTTATGCGTCGCCTAAATTGTAGCAACCGGCCGCAAAAGCAGCTTAAAAAAGACACACCCAAGGTTCGCTCTCGCTCGGCGCGCGCGAACCGGGATTCCGGCCAAAACAGCGCACGCAGCGCCATTTTTGTCAAGATTGCACGCCCCTTCTAGGCTTCCTCCCACAACTTGAGCTATAACTAGCCGATGATCGATCTGCCCGCCGTCATTACCTGCACCGAAGACCTTGAAGAAGCCTGTGCGTTCCTGAGCCGCCAGCCCTTTGTCACCGTCGATACCGAGTTTCTGCGCCAGACCACCTACCGGCCGAAGCTGTGCCTTATTCAGATGGCAGGCGCCGGGCTCGAGGTTGCGGTGGACCCGCTGGCCGATGTCGAACTTTCCAGCTTTTACACGCTCATGGCGAACGAAGCGGTGATGAAAGTGTTTCACGCCGCGCGCCAGGATATCGAGATCGTGTATCAAGAGGCAGGCATCATCCCGCGTCCGCTCTTCGACACGCAAATAGCTGCGATGGCGCTCGGGCACGGCGAAGCCATCTCGTACGGCGCGCTTGTCAAAAAGCTCCTGAAGCGCACCCAGGATAAAACCTATCAATCCATCGATTGGTGCGTGCGACCCATCGGGCCCCGCCAGCTCGAATATGCACTTGGCGACGTGACCTATTTGCGGGACATCTATGTCAAGTTGAAGGAGCGGCTACAGGAAACCGGGCGCGAATGCTGGCTTGAAGAGGAGGTCGCGTTTTTGACCGATCCCAAGACCTACGCCTTCGATCCCGCCGATGCCTGGAAACGCATGAAGCTTGGCGGCAAATCGCGGCTTGGCAAGGCGATCATCATCGAGCTTTCGGCTTGGCGCGAGCGCACGGCCCAAAACGAGAACGTGCCGCGCGGACGCGTGCTGAAAGACGAGGCAATCTACGAGATCGCAAAGCATGCTCCGCGCTCGCTCGATGCACTTTCACGGCTGCGCACGGTGCGTGAAAGCGTAAAGGGACGCGGCGACGCCGTCTTGCGATGCGTGGCGGCCGCGCTCGCCCACGATCCTTCCGATATTTCGATCCCGGATGGACACGCCGAATTGGCGCCTTCCGCGTCGGCGACGGTGGAGCTACTGCGGGTGTTGCTCAAGGCCGTATCGGCCGAGCTCAACATCGCGCCGAAGCTCTTGTCCAGCGCCGACGACCTTGAAAAACTGGCACAATACGACGATCCCGACATCCCCGCGCTCAAGGGCTGGCGCCGTCAGTTCTTTGGAGAGAAGGCGCTCGCGCTGAAGGCCGGCAGGCTCGCGCTCGGGGTTAAAAACAAGGAAGTTTGTGTGTTTCCGCTATAGCTTGTTCAGCAGCCAGAAAACGAGCGTAAGCGCGATGCTGACGAGTACCGAGGTACCAAACGGCACATAGAGCCGGAAATTACCGCGTTCAATCATGATATCGCCTGGCAGATGCCCAAGCCCCAAGCGCGTCGCGGCCAGCCAGACGAGCCCGGCAACGATAAGCACAGCGCCAAGGACGATAAGGGCTTTTCCGGGTTCCATAAGCCTCCCCATGATCCCGCGCGCGCTGCGGCATGAAATGACGCTGCGCGGACACGGGATCTTACAACCCGCCGGCGTTCGTAACGATCCTGAATAATGCCTGCGGCATTTCGGGGATAACGAGGCGAGGCGTTTCCGCGAAAACGGTTCCAGCGCGGCCTGAAGTTGCGGGGAATCTCGTTTGGCGTGGATGAACGGCTGGCGCCGGCGCGACCCGGCTTGCCGATGCTGCGGGGCTCCGCTATAAGCCGCTGGATCACCCAACGTTACCAAGAACTATCGCTGCCGCTCCGGCAAACCCATCCAACTTGCAAAGGCGAACCCATGGCCCTCGAACGCACGCTTTCCATCATCAAGCCGGACGCAACCGCCCGGAACATCACCGGCAAAATCATCGCCAAGTTCGAGGAGGCCGGCCTTCGCATCGTGGCGCAAAAGCGCGTGCATTGGGATGAGACGGACGCCGCCGTATTCTACGCCGTGCACAAGGAGCGGCCGTTCTACAAGGACCTCGTCGCCTTCATGACCTCAGGCCCGATCGTGCTGCAGATTCTCGAAGGAGAGAACGCGGTGGCGAAGAACCGCGAGATCATGGGCGCGACCAACCCGGCAAACGCGGAGCCCGGTACGATCCGTAAGGAATTCGCCGAGAATATCGAGCGCAATTCCGTGCATGGCTCCGATAGCCTCGACAATGCCTTCCAGGAAATCGCGCTCGTGTTCCAGGAGAGCGAAATCGTCGGCTGACCGCACACACTGCGATGGCCGGGCTTCGACCGGGCCATCCCGTTTCATCCGTTCCGTTTTCAACGTCGTCATCGGGTGGGACTCGCGCCCAACGTCATCGCGAGGCGCGGAACGCTCAATGGCGAACCCGAGCAGCTTGCTCTGTGCTCGGGCGCACGGCACCTGGATTGCTTCGTGGCGAGAGTTCAGCGCGTAGCTGCAGCGGCGCTGAACCGTTTCATACAGAACCTCGGCCGGTGCGAAACTCCGATGACGGATAGGCATCAGCAGCCTCCACGCCCAGCTGCGGCGTCCGCGCTCTTTTGCAATGCGCGAATTTCGTGCTACGCAAGTCACGGTCGACAGAGCACCCGCATTGGGACACCATCACTCATGTACAAATTCCGCCGGGCCTTACAGTTTGCGATTATGCCGGTGTTCCTCACTCTGGCGGCCGTTAGCTATTTGCAGCCCTCACCCATCTGCACGGTGCCCGGCCCCATTGGATTCCTCACCAGCATGTGGTTCATGTATGCCGTGATGGCGGCGGCCCATTCCGGCCCGTGGTTCCCCATTGCCCTAAGATTGCTTTCGAAAGACCAAGCACGCACAGCGCAGCCGGCGGAGCCCTGCTGCATGCCTTCGCCGGATACGGCTACGCTTCAGGACCAGCGAAGCCAAAGCGAACGCTTGGCTTGAGCCGAAGCTCCGGTTTGGAACCTGCTGTCATGACCGCACTTGACGCGGCCATCCATGAAAAACACGAGACCTTGCAGGAACAGTCTGCACGGCCGGTTCAAGCCCGGCCATGACAGTAGAAGGCTACTCCGGTTTCTTCACAAACACCTTCGCAGACATCGCAGCGGCCGTGGTAGACCGCCGCGTAGATCAGTGGTGGTGATCGTGCATGCCGCTATCGCCGCTCGAAGTCTTCTCGATTTTGACCTCGACATTCACATCGCCCGCATGCGCGAAGCTGAGCTTGAGCGGGATCGCGTGCCCCTCTTCGAAATTGTGGTTCAGGCCGATCAGCATGATATGGTAGCCGCCCGGCTTGAACTCGACAGTTTCTCCTGCGGGAATCTTCAACCCGCCCTCGACGGGCCGCATCCGCATCACGCCATTGGCATCGTGAATATGCTCGTGGATTTCTGCCTTCGCAGCATCCGGCGATGAAGCGGAGAGGAGGGTGTCGGCTTCGGCACCGCCATTCTTTACCGTCAGATAAGCCGCGCCGAGCTTGTTCGTCCCTGCCGTGGGCCTTGCCCAAGGATGGCCGATCGTCAGATCGCCCTGGCGGTACTCGTGCGCTTGCGCGGCAAATGCCGTAACCATAAGCCCTGCGGCGGCGGCTATCCAAGCCAATCTCATCTAACGTCTCCTCGTGCTAATCGCTCGAAAAATGAACACCTTACGCGATGTAAGTGCACCGCGGACGTTTTTGTTTCAAGCGAAATGGGCAACGGGCTCCCGGCCGCGTTCAAGCGGCCCGCGCGTCGAACTCCCGGACGGCGGCTGCATCGCGCGCGCTCAGATCCGGATAGGCCGGATCGGCGCCGACATCGTCCGTGATGCGCCAGGAGCGGGCGCATTTCTTGCCCTCGGCGAGTTTCGGCACTACGGCGACGCCTTCGACCTCGTCGAGGATGAACGCGTTGGCCGGAACCTTTCCGGATTTGATCGCGGCCTCGCTCGTGATCGCGATCTCGGCCCAATCCACGGCTTTTGCCGCCGCGGCCAAGACCTTGTTGCCGATGTAGATGTCCGGTGCCGCTTCAAGGCTCGACCCGATGCGCTTTTCGCGGCGCTCGACTTCGAGCGCGCCGGTGACGACGCGGCGCACCGCCCAGATTTTCTCCCACTTGGCGCCCAGCGGATCGTCGCGCCACTCCGGGGCAACCTCAGGGAAGCCCAGCAGGTGAACAGAGCCGTTCTTCACCTCGCCATGACGGGCGAGCCAAGCTTCCTCGGCGGTGTAGCAGAGAATGGGAGCGAGCCACGCGGTGAGGCAGTTGAACAGCGTATTCAACACGCTGAGCGCGGCGCGCCGTTTCGGGCTCGAATAGGCCTCGCAGTAAAGCGTGTCCTTGCGGATATCGAAATAGATCGCCGACAGGTCGTTCGAGCAGAACTCGGCAATCGTGCGGTAAGCCCGCTTGAAGTCGAACTCGCCATACGCGGCCCGGATCTCGGCGTCGATTTCCACCAAACGATGCAATACCCAACGTTCCAGTTCAGGCATGTCCGCATGCGCCATCTCGAATGCCGGCTCGTAATGCGCTAGGCTTCCCAGCAGGTAGCGCAGCGTATTGCGCAGCTTCCGGTAGGCATCGGACACGTTTTGCAGCACGATTGGCCCGTAACGGACATCGTTCGTGAAATCCGAGGACAAGGCCCACAATCTCAAGATATCCGCGCCCGACTGTTTGCAGACGTCCTGCGGCGAGATCGTATTACCCTTAGACTTCGACATTTTCTCCTCGCCCTTTTCGTCGAGGACGAAGCCATGCGTCAGCACTCCGTCAAAAGGCGCGCGGCCCCGCGTGCCGCAACTTTCGAGAAGCGAGGATTGGAACCAGCCGCGATGCTGATCCGATCCTTCGAGATAGAGATCGGCCGGCCATTTCAAGTCTTTGCGCTTTTCAAGGCAAAAGGCATGGGTCGAACCCGAATCGAACCACACATCGAGAATGTCGCGCACCTGCTCCCAATCGGCGGGGTTGTCGACTAACCCATCGAGAAAACGAGTGGCCGCGCCCTCCGCGAACCAGGCGTCCGCACCCTCGGCCTTGAAAGCGGCTGCGACGCGCTTCTGCAGTTCCTTCGAGCCTTTGAACTTGGCGCCAGGGATCACCTCGCCCGTCTCCTTGTGGACGAAAACCGTGATCGGCACGCCCCAGGCACGCTGGCGGGAGATCACCCAGTCGGGGCGCTGCTCGACCATGCCGCGCAGACGGTTGCGGCCCTGCGGCGGCACGAAGCGCGTCTCGTCGATTGCCGTGAGCGCCAACTCGCGCAGACTCCGCTTTTGCTTCGAGCCCTTGCCGGCAAAGGGCTTATCCATCGCGATGAACCATTGCGGCGTGTTGCGATAGATGATCGGCGCCTTCGACCGCCAGGAATGGGCGTAATCGTGCTTGTGCCGCGGGTTCATCGCCGCGAGCGCACCGGCGTCCTTCAACGCCGCGACGACCGCCGCGTTGGCGTAGCGCAGATCGTCGAGCTTGCCGAAATGGCCCTTGTCGTCGATGACGCGCTTGGGGTCGTCTCCGCCGAATAGGGCCACATGCTTGCGGTAATAGCCGTCCGGGCCGACGGTATCGGGCACATCTGAATCGATGCCCAGTTCGCGCAACTGGCGGGCTTTCGCGGTCCAGATCTCGAAATCGTCCGCGCCATGGCCGGGCGCTGTGTGCACGAAGCCCGTGCCGGTGTCCTCGGTGACATGCTCGCCTTCGAGCAGCGGCACCTTGAAATCGAAACCGCCAGCGTGGAGCGGATGCGCGGTGACAAGGCCGGCAGGGTTTACATCTTCAACGAGCTGCCATTTCTCAACGCGCGCCGCCTTGAAGAAGTCATCGGCGAGCTTTTTTGCGAGAACGAAACGCTCGCCCGTTTTCGCCCAATTGTCTTCCGGCGCATCTGTAACTTCATAGAGGCCGTATTCGATCTTGTTCGAGAACGAGACGGCGCGGTTGCCGGGGATGGTCCACGGCGTCGTCGTCCAGATGACGATGCTGGCGCCATCGAGTCCCCCCTCACTCTGTCTCTCTCCCCGCGGGGAGAGAGGACGCTGGTTCGCCCCTTGCGCCTGGGCGTCCCGTCGCGCCTTTTTCCCCCTCTCCCCTTGGGGAGAGGGCTGGGGTGAGGGGGTCTCCGTCACCGGAAACTTCACCCAGATCGCGGGGCTGGCATGTTCGTGATATTCCACCTCGGCTTCAGCGAGCGCGGTGCGTTCCACCACCGACCACATCACCGGCTTGGAGCCGCGATAGAGCAACCCGTTCATCGCGAACTTCATCAGTTCGCTGGCGATGACGGCTTCGGCCTCGAAAGCCATCGTCGAGTAATAGTGCGGCCAATCGCCCTCGACGCCCAGCCTGCGGAACTCGTCCATCTGCACGCCGATCCACTTTTGGGCGAACTCGCGGCATTCGCGCCGGAACTCGATGACCGGCACATCGTCCTTGTTCCTGCCCTTGGCGCGGTATTGCTCCTCGACCTTCCATTCGATGGGCAGCCCATGGCAGTCCCAGCCCGGCACATAATTCGAGTCCTTGCCCATCATCTGCTGCGAACGCGTGACCGCATCCTTCAGGATTTTGTTGAGGCCCGTGCCGATGTGGATATGGCCGTTCGCATAAGGCGGCCCGTCGTGCAGCACGAACTTCTCGCGTCCCTTCGCGGCCTTCCGCAGCCGCTTATACAGATTCAGCCCGGCCCAGCGCTCAAGCAGTTTTGGCTCCAGCTGCGGCAGGCCCGCCTTCATGCCGAACCCGGTCTTGGGCAAAAACAGCGTCTTCGACCAGTCCCGTGCCGGAATGACTTCGTCGGAGGTGTAGCACGCAACCTCGGCGCCCGGCGGCGGCGCCTTCGGAGCAAGCACCGCAGGCTTGCCTTCAACCTGCCCCGGCTTTTTCAAGCGGCGGTCCGCCGCATCATCGCCGTGATCGCGATCGCGGCCATTACCGCCCTGACCGTTCCGCTTGCCGCGTCCCGCGCGTCGATCTGAATTGTCCATGTAACGAAAACCTGTCCGGCGCCCAAGGCGCCGATCTGTTGCAAAATCCGGCTAGTGATAGGGCGAAGAGGCCGGTGCAGTAAATAGGCAATCGCGTTATTCTGCCCTCTCCCCCATGTCAAGCGTCGGGGATGGGTGCAAATATGGGCGCGTACACAACGAGCAATGCTTGCCTGGAGAACGGCAGGAGATCAAATACCAACCCTTATAGTCCGCGGCTTACGCCTCACCCCAGCCCTCTCCCGCAAGGGGAGAGGGAGTAGGCCGCAGCCTTTGTAAAGGCGTTCCCTCGCCCCTTGCGGGAGAGGGACAGGGCGAGGGGTGCGTCACTCGTGATGCGGCTCGGCATAAGGCTCGATGTTTTGCGGTGGCGGCTCCGTATGCTCCGGGGCCGGAGGCGTTTCCGGCTCGGATCGTTCCGGAGCCAAAGGCGCCGCCGGGGTTTCCGCTTGCACCGGCTGCGTGTGGGCTGCACCATCTCCATCGCGGGGCCGCTCCAGGATCGCGCAAACGCCCATGCCGCCAGCCGTGCAGATCGAAATCAGCCCGCGCCCGCCGCCGTTCTCCTCCAGCATTTTCGCGAGCATCGCCACGATACGTGCGCCGGTCGCCGCGAAGGGGTGGCCGTAAGCGAGGCTCGATCCCTTCACATTCAGCTTCGTGCGGTCGATGGCGCCGAGCGGCCGATCCTTGCCAAGCATGGTCCGGCAATAGTCCTGGCTTTCCCATGCCTTGAGCGTGCACAGCACTTGCGCGGCGAACGCCTCGTGAATTTCGTAGAAGTCGAAATCCTGCAAGCTGAGGCCCGCCCGGTCGAGCATTTTCGATACGGCGATAGTTGGCGCCATGAGCAGGCCCTTGCCCGCGTCGACAAAGTCGATGCCGTAATGCTGGCCGAAGGTCAGATACGCCATGGGTTTCAGCCCATGCGCGGCGGCCCATTCCTCGGAGGCTAGCAGCACGGCCGACGCACCGTCGGTCAGCGGCGTCGAGTTCGCGGCCGTAAGCGTGCCGTGCTCGCGGTCGAAAGCGGGCTTTAGCTGCGCGATTTTTTCAAGATCGATATCCGGCCGCAAATTATTATCGCGGAACACGCCCGACGCCGGCACTAAGAGATCGTCGAGGAAGCCTGCATCGTAAGCCGCCGCCGCGCGCCGATGGCTTTGAAACGCCAGCAGATCTTGCTCAGCCCGGCCGATATGCCACTCCTTGGCCATCAGCTCGCAATGCTGGCCCATGGAGAGGCCCGTACGCGGCTCGGCATTCGCCGGCGGGGTCACGGCAAAATCGCCGAGCGAAAAGCCGCTGAAAAACGTCCCCGCCTTCCCGGTCATGCTCTTTTCAGCGCTCACCCTAGCGAGCCTTTTCGCAAATTGCCGCTTCAGCTCGATGGGCGGGTCGGAAACCGTATCGGAGCCGCAAGCGATGGCCACATCGATCTGGCCGGTGGCGATCTTGGCGGCGCTGCCAAGAGCTGCTTGCAGGCTTGTGCCGCAGGCCTGGGACAGCGTCACGCCCGGCGTATCCTCGCTCAGCTTCGTGCCGATGACGGCTTCGCGCGTCAGATTGAAGTCCCTGGCATGGGTGACGACGGCGCCGCCCACGACCTCGTCGATATGCTGGCCTTGAAGGCCGTATTTGTCGACGAGGCCGTTTAGGGCCGCTGTCATAAGATCGAGATTGGTGAGATCGTCATAGCTCGTATTGCCGCGGCAGAACGGCGTCCGCACCCCGCCGATGACGGCTACTTTCCGCATGGTTTGCATCGAAATCTCCCGCTTCACCTTCCAGCGCCGTCATCGCGAGCGTCTCTAGCCCCGTGGCGATCCAGTCAAACGAGCTCTTCGATTGGATTGCCTGGATTGCTTCGCTTCGCTCGCAATGACGTCTAATTTCACTCCGCAGCGTGTGCCGCAATGGCGTCTGAATGCTCTGCCCGGCCGGCGGCTTCTTTAAGCGACGCGCGGTAATGCAGCGGACCGCCCCTGAACGGCGCGAAGCCCGTGCCGAAGATCACGCCCGCGTCCACATGATCCGCATCCGGCACAACGCCCTCCGCCAGCGATTTCTCGCATTCGTCGATGAGCGGTTTGACGAGATCGGAGCCAAGCGCCTCAAGCCCGGCGCTGTCCGCGTTGACCGCCATCTTCTGCGCCTTGCCGCCAACCCATTTATAGAAGCCCTCGCCGCTCTTCTTGCCCAGCTTCTTTTGGCCTACGAGCCGCATCAGCGGATTGTCCTCCGGCGTTGGCATGCCGAGCACCTTCGCGACGCTTAAGGCTACGTCGAGGCCGACGACGTCGACAAGCTCGATGGGACCCATCGGCATGCCGAATTTCTCGGCCGCGGCGTCGATTTGCTCCTTCGGGGTGCCCTCGGCCATGCGCTTCAGCGCGTCGAACATGTAAGGCGCGAGCACGCGGTTGACGAGGAAACCCGGCACAGACTTCACGATCAGCGGGAATTTGCCGATTTGTGTAACGAAACCGGCCCCTTTGCGCACTTCCTCCTCGCGGCTTTGCGGGCCCCGCACGACCTCGACCAGCGGCAGCGCAGGCACGGGGTTGAAGAAGTGCAGGCCTATCAGCCGGCCCGGGTCTTTGAGCGCGGAGGCGATCTGCTCGATGGGGAGCGACGAGGTGTTCGTCGCGAGCACTGCGCCGGGCTTCAGCTTCGGCTCGATCCCGGCAAACAGCTTCTGTTTGGCGTCCAGATTCTCGAAAATTGCCTCGATGACGATATCGGCGCGATGCACCTGTGCGCCTTTCGGATCGGCGATTAGGCGCGCGATCGCCTTCGCCGCCTCCGCCCCGGTCCTGAGGCGTTTCTTGAAGAACGGCTTAGCCCGTTCGAGCGCCTTTGCCACGGCCTCTGCCGAGTAGTCCTCTAACGAAACTTCCATGCCCGCGGCGACGCAGACCATCGCTATATCGGCACCCATAGTTCCGGCTCCGGCCACATGCGCGCGGAGCGGCTTGAAGCCGTTCTTCGGCGCCTCGGCTTTCAGCATCTCGGAGAGCTTGAAGACGCGGCGCAAGTTGCGCGATTGATCCGAGACCATCAGGGGCGCAAAGGTCCAGGTCTCCTCGACCTTCAAACTCTCATAGCTACCGCCATGCTTTTCGAACAGATCGATGAGCCGGAAGGGCGCCGGATAATGCTCCTCGCGCACTTTTTCCGCTGTTTCCTTGCGCATCCGCTTGGCGAGGTACCGGCGGGCCGCTTCGAATACCATGGCCGGGGCCAAATAAGTGCCGGAGCGCTCGGATTTTTTCTTTTGCAGAATCGCTTTGCGGGCAGCCCAGCGTAACTCGTGATGCGTGGGCACCAGCTGATCCACTATACCGGCCGCCCGCGCCGCGCCTCCGCGCAGCATGCGGCCCGCGAGCATATTCGGCATCGCTTTCAGCGGTCCAGCCTGGCGCAGCCAGCGCGCGGCCCCGTTGAGGCCGGGGATGATGCCGAGTTTTACCTCGGGCAGGCCAAGGCGCGTGCCGTCCTCGCGGTCGGCGATGCGATAATGGCAAGCCAGCGCAAACTCCAAGCCGCCACCCAGGCAAAAGCCATGGATCGCTGCCACCGCCGGAACGGTCAGCTGCTCGACGCGGTCGAAAATCGCCGTAACCGCATGAACGGCGCCGGCAACCTCCTGCTCGGTCTTTAGGTTGTCGAACTCGCGGATGTCGGCGCCGGCGACGAAGCTTTTCTCCTTGCCCGACATAAACACGACGCCGCGCAGCCGCCGGTCGCGCGCGCCTTCCTCGACCGCGGCGACGATGGCCGCAAGCTCCTCGACGGCTTCGCGCCCGAGAGTATTTTGCGATTGCCCCTGAACATCGAGAACCGCCCAGGCGATCTCCTCGAAGTCGATATGGAACTGCCAATGCTTCAGGTTTGCGACGTCCGCGACCATGACCGCTCCTTTTCCATCTCATTGCCCAGGCAGCCAAGCGCCTAACCCGGAACTCTGTGGGCTGTCATGGCCGGGCTTGACCCGGCCATCCAGCTAAGCTGCTGGGATAATGCCCCGTTACCTTGGATGGCCGCATCGCGTGCGGCCATGACAACTGAGTTCTCTTACTCCGCCGCGTGCATCTCGGCGGGTTTCACTTCAGGCGCATCGTGCCTTTCGAGCACCGCGCGCACATTATCGCCTGGCGCATAATGCGGCTTGACCGCTTCGGCTTCGAAATCGTCGACCGCGACGACCCTTGCCACAAGGCGCTCGGTATAGCGCAGCAGATCGGTTTCGTCTTGGCTCAGCACGCCCTTATCCAACGCTTCCTTCAGCCAATCGTTGCCGAGATAGCGCTTCACAAGACCGTTGCGGATCGCCCGCTCCAATTTTTTGTCCGCCTCTTCGCTCTCAACCACCTTTTTCATCGCAACCTCAAGCAGCCCCGTGGGGTCGTGCTCGTCGTGGCTGACAAATATGTAGCGCGTGAGCCGGTCGCGGACTTCGCCCGGCTCAAGCACGGCGCGCACCGCCGTCTTCGCCAGCGCATCGGAAGGCTTGCGGAAATGGTTGCCGAGCGGAAACACGCAGAATCTGAGCAGCGGCCGGGCGCCAAGGATCGGGAAATTATCGATGGCGTCGCGCAGTGCGCTGTAAAAGCCGTAAAAGGCTTTCTGCACGGCGTAGTCGAAGATGGGGCGGTCGGCGGCAAGCCTGCCATCGTCCTCGTAGCGCTTCAACAGACAGGAGATGAAATAAAGCTCGCTGAGCGCGTCGGCCATGCGCCCCGTCGTGCGCTGCTTGGTCTTGAGGCCGCCGCCGAGCAGCGCGACCGAAAGGTCGGCCACGAGCGCGAAATTCGTTGAAGCGCGGCTGAGCTGGCGGTAGTAGCGCGGCTCGGGCGCGTCCGGTGCCGCATCGTTAAAAACCCCGAGCGTGACATTCTGGAAGACGGACCCGAACAGGTTCGAGGCTGCGAAGGCCACGTGTCCCTCGAAGGCGCCTTCGAACATGGTGAACCCTGCATCGCGGTCCGGGTTCTGGGCGGCCTGAATTTCGGCGTAGAGGTAGGGATGGCTGCGAAGCGCTCCTTGCGCGAACACGATCAGGCTGCGCGTGAGGATATTCGCGCCTTCGACGGTGATGCTGACAGGCGAAATCTGATACGCCGATTGCAAATAGTTGCTTGGCCCATCGCAAATTCCCTTTCCAGCGTGGATGTCGAGGGCTGCGTCGAGCGCTTTGCGCATCCGGCCGGTGCACTGATATTTCATGAGCCCGGAAATCACCGCAGGCTTTGCCCCCTGGGAGACCATCGCCGAGGTGACCGCGCGCGCCGCTTCGAGCGTATAGGCGGTCTCGGTGAGCAGCATCAGCGGCTCCTCGATGCCCTCCATGCGGCCGATTGGGAGCGAGAATTGTTTGCGGATGCGCGCATAGGCGGAGGTGAAGCGCAGCAAAGCCTTCACCCCGGCCGTAGACGAGGCAGGCAGCGAGATCGCCCGGCCGGCCGCGAGGCAGCTCATCAGCATGCGCCAGCCTTGGCCGACGCGGTCGGCTCCGCCTATGACCCAATCGAGCGGGATGAAGACATTCTCGCCCGTGGTCGGACCGTTCGGGAACGAAGAGCCGGACGGCAAATGCCGGCGGCCAATGTTCACGCCCGGATGATTGGCCGGGATCAGCGCCAGCGTGATGCCAGGATCGCTGCCCTTGCCGAGATGGTTGTCCGGGTCCAGCAAGTGGAAGGCGAGGCCCAACAGGGTGGCATTCGGCGCGAGTGTGATATAGCGCTTGTCCCAACTGACGCGGATGCCGATGACCTCCTGCCCGTTGTGCACGCCCTTTTCCACATAGCCCACGTCGCGCATATTGGCGGCGTCCGAACCCGCAAACGGGCTTGTCAGCGCAAAGCACGGGATCTCCCTGCCCTTCGCCAGCGGCTCAAGATATTGCTGCTTCTGCGCATCGGTGCCGAATTTCTCGATCAACTCGCCCGGTCCAAGCGAGTTCGGCACCATGACGACGATGGACGCATCGGGGTTGCGCGAGGACACCTTGCCGAGGATGATCGACTGCGCCTGGGCCGAGAAGCCGAGCCCGCCATGCTCCTTCGAGATGAGCATGCCGAGGAAGCCCTTTTCGCGCACGAAATTCCAGATGTGAGCGGGCACTTCATGCTGGTTGTGGCGGATCTCCCAATCGTCGAGCATCTGGCAAAGCTGCTCGGTCTCGTTGTCGAGGAAGCGTTGCTCGGCATCGGTGAGTACCACCGGATCGACGGCGCGTAGCTTCTTCCAGTCGGGCCGGCCTGAGAACAGCTCGGCATCGAAACCCAAGGTTCCGGCGTCGATGGCCTCTTGCTCGGTCTTCGAAACCGGCGGCAGCACGCGCTGCAGCATGCCAAATATTGGCCGGGTTACCGCCACGCGCCGGATCGGCCGCCAAGAGATGAGGCCAAGCACGATAGCTGGAACCCAGCCCGCGAGCGCCAAAAGGGTAAAGGAGGGCACATGCAGATGGCCACTAAAAAGCCCGAGCTTTATAGTAAGCGTGACCGCCGCTAGCAGGATCGCCCAGGACCACAGCGGCTCGCGCCGGATGGCAAGCGTAAACATGGCCGCAATGACGATAAGGGCAAGCAATATGTGGATCATGGCCGCATGCTTCTCCATCCGTCCGGCGGAAAATTGCGCCGGAATAGTTAGAACATCTAGCCGTCAAGTGAGGTCGCGATGAAGCGGCGTCAACCGGGCGGACGGAAACCTCGCCCCGGGGCTAGCATTGCCAGGAAAAGGTTTCGGTCCCGTAAACCATAATCGGGCGGCGAATCTTGGGCTATTCGTCCGCTGCCGCCCCTTTGCCGCCACCCTTTTTCCACCTCGATGAAATTATTCCGGGATTCCTTTCTCCATGATTTTCGAAACCCTATACGGGAGGCGCGCTTGGCCCGCTTACTTATCCTCCTCGCCTCGATCCGCCATAGGCATAGGCGGCGCGGCGGCGTAGGAAACGACCATCGACGTGCACACAGCCAGGGACAGGTCTTTTTCGTCCTAGCGCCGCGGAAACTTGCCCCAAGCCCTTCTATGAGTTTACCGCCGCGCTGGGCCAACTGAAGCGGCTTGCGCTTTGAGTCTCGGCTTCGCCTCCCCACTCCGGGCACCACGGACGGTCACCCGGCGGAACTATATTGAATATTGGCTCGTTCTTATCGAGGCAAGACGGCGGCCCGCCGCCACAACCGCCACAATAACCGAACCAAAACAGCGGAAGCAGGGAGACACACATGCCCAAACATCCAGCCCATGAGCATCACACCAAAGCGGCCGAGCATCACGAGCAGGCCGCGAAGCATCATAAGGAGGCCGCCACCCATTATGCAGCCGGTGCCCCCGAAAAGGCCGCCCACCACGCACATACTGCGCACGCACACACGCTGCACGCGGCCCATCACGCCAGCGAGGCCGCCAAGCTACATGTGAGCCATACGGGCGAACAGAAGAAGAAGTAACGCTTGAGGTTCCCATCCACGTCCGGCTTCTCGAAATCCAGGTGCGGAGGGCGCAGACCCTCAAAAGTTCCGGCGCGCCTTCGTTGCCTGCGCGTACGAGGCAAAAATCGCGGGACACCTAAGATTCGACGCGGCACTTATAACTGCGCCGGATATCGTCCGGGAAAGCTCTTCCATCTCGCTGCGAAGTAAGGATTGGCACGCGCCGCGACTTTACGCTACATGCAGGGGACGCGCGTCCGCGCGCGTCTAGCGCCCCTTTGGTCCCCTGCATGGAACATTTCGCTCAGCTCCTCATCCAAGGCCTGACCCTCGGCTCGATCTACGGGCTGATCGCCATCGGCTACACGATGGTCTACGGCATCATCGGCATGATCAATTTCGCCCATGGCGAGGTGTTCATGATCGGCGCGTTCATCGCGCTGATCGCGGCGCTGTGCCTGTTCGCGGCTTCGATCACTTGGCTGCCACTGGCGCTCCTCATCGCGCTCCTTGCCTCCATGGCGCTAACCGCTGCTTGGGGCTGGACCATTGAGCGCATCGCTTATAGGCCGCTGCGCTCCTCGTTCCGGCTCGCGCCGCTCATCACCGCGATTGGCGTGTCCATCGCACTGCAAAACTTCGTCCAGCTCAGCCAAGGTGCGCGCAACAAGACGCTGCCGCCGATCCGGGGCGGCTTCGATCTGACGCCGGGCGTCACGCTGAGCTATATGCAAATCGTCATCATGGCGACGACGGTGGCGCTGATGACGGTCTTCTCGCTCATCATCAACCGCACAGCGCTCGGCCGCGCGCAACGCGCCTGCGAGCAGGACGCTAAAATGGCCGCGCTGTGCGGTGTGAATGCCGACCGCACCATCTCGCTCACTTTCGTGATCGGCGCGGCGCTCGCTGCCGTCGCCGGCTTCATGTTCCTCGCCTATCTCGGCGGCATCGATTTCCACGACGGTTTCGTGGCGGGGATCAAGGCATTCACCGCGGCGGTGCTCGGCGGCATCGGTTCGCTGCCCGGCGCCATGCTGGGCGGGCTTCTCATCGGGCTGATCGAAATGTTCTGGGCGGGA
This sequence comes from Rhodomicrobium sp., assembly GCA_052148445.1. GTDB lineage: Bacteria > Pseudomonadota > Alphaproteobacteria > Rhizobiales > Rhodomicrobiaceae > Rhodomicrobium. Next base: position 15,414 of record JBKQIH010000052.1, on the reverse strand, counting down.
TATATCAACGGCGAATACAAGGATGTGGCGGCATTTTCGATCCTCGCCATCGTTTTGATCTTTCTTCCGTCCGGGCTGCTCGGCCGCCCCGAAGTCGAGAAGGTTTAGCGCATGGCGGACGGCGGCGCCCCCCCTAGCGCAGCATTGACGGGCCGTGCGAGCCAGCGTGCCGGCGCGGCGAGCGCGCTCAGGGAGGCGGGCATCGCCTTTCTCATCGCGATGGCGCTGTTCGGCTCGCTCGTAGGCCTGCGCACCGAGGGGGGGCTTGAGGTTTCCACGCATTTCGCGCTGGCGCTGGCTTTAGCCGTATCGGTGACGCTCCTCCGCCTCCTCTTCGACGTTCTGATCTGGCGGCCGTTGGACGGAGGGAGAACCCTCCGCTTCCTAACGAAGTTTTGGGCCGGAGCCCGCCTCCCGGCGCTGATCGCGGCTCTTTTCGCAGGCCTCGTGCTCTTTGCAAGCAGCGGGCTTCGGACAGAGCTGATTACACTGGCTGAAAACGAATTTTGGCTCGCCGGCACCCTCACCGACCTTCTAACCTTCGTCAGCATCGCCGCCTTCATCCTCGTGCTCGCGATGGTGGTTGTCCGGCTGGGGCGTCTCTTCCTCGCCCTTTTATCGCCGGACCGGATCGGCAAATTCCCTGACGCGCTCACCACCAAGTTCGGGCAGGAACTTCCTCTGGCGCTCTTCGCGGTCGCGGTCCTGCTTCCTTTTCTCGTCATCGGGCAGCCGAGAGGCTACGCGGTCGACACCGCAACGCAAATCCTCATCTACATCATGCTTGGCTGGGGCCTGAACGTTGTCGTGGGCCTCGCGGGGCTCCTCGACCTTGGCTATGTCGCCTTTTACGCGGTCGGCGCCTATTCCTACGCCATACTCTCGACGCAGCTCGGCTGGTCCTTTTGGGCCTGCCTGCCGCTCGCGGGCCTCTTCGCCGCGCTCTGGGGCATCACGCTTGGCTTCCCGGTTTTGCGGCTGCGCGGCGATTATCTTGCCATCGTCACGCTGGCCTTCGGCGAAATTATCCGCATCGTGATTATCAATTGGGACCGATTGACCGGCGGTCCGAACGGCATCAACCGCATCCCAAGGCCGTCATTTTTCGGCCTGCCATTCGAAAGGTTCGCGCACCCGAACTTCGATAGTTTTTTCGGGCTCGAATTCAATCCGGTCCACCGGCCCATTTTCCTTTATTACATCATCCTTGTGCTGGCGCTGTTCACCAATTTCATCACGCTGCGGCTGAGGCGCCTGCCCATTGGGCGCGCCTGGGAGGCTCTGCGCGAGGACGAAATCGCCAGCCGCTCGCTTGGCATCAACACCGTCACCACAAAGCTCAGCGCTTTTGCCATCGGCGCCATGTTCGGAGGCTTCGCGGGGGCGTTTTTCGCAGCGAAGCAAGGAGGCGTTGCGCCGGAATCGTTCACGTTCAATGAATCCGCGCTTGTGCTCGCCATCGTTGTGCTTGGCGGGCTTGGCAGCCAGCTCGGCGTCGTCATCGCCGCCGTAGCGCTCGTCGGCAGCTCCGAGCGCTTCCGCGAGCTGCACGAATACCGCATGCTGATTTTCGGGCTCGCCATGGTCGTCGTTATGATCTGGCGCCCGCGCGGCCTCATCGCGGGCCGGACGCCGTCCGCGTCGCTGCGGGAGACGCGTTCGATTGCCGCCAGCTATGTTAAAGAGGGTCGCGGCTGATGAGTGCGAGCGTTAGGCAAACCGCGGGCGACGCCGGAACGGGGGGCGAACTCTTGCGCGTGGAGCAATTGAGCATGCGCTTCGGCGGGCTTACCGCGGTTAACAAGCTCAGCTTCTCGGCCCGCCGGGGCGACATCACCGCAATCATCGGCCCGAACGGCGCAGGCAAGACCACCGTCTTCAACTGCATCACCGGTTTCTATAAGCCCACCGAGGGCCGCATCGCGCTGGCGCACGGCGCAGCGAACGCCTTCGCCGCACTGCCCGGCCTCACCGCCACCGGCAGGCAATGGTGCCCGGCACCTAGCGGTGCGCTTTTTCTGTTGGAGCGCATGGAAGGCTTCAACATTGCGCGCACAGCCCGGGTCGCCCGCACATTTCAGAATATCCGTTTGTTCGCTGGCATGACAGCGCTTGAGAATTTGCTCGTGGCGCAGCACAATGTCTTGAACGCGGCATCGGGCTTTACCATCGGAGGCCTCATGGGCCTCAAGAGTTACACCCGCGCCGAAACCGAGGCGACCGAGCGCTCGGCCTTCTGGCTGCGCGAAACCGGCCTTCTGGAACGCGCGGACGATCCCGCCGGCGACCTTCCCTATGGCGCGCAAAGGCGGCTGGAAATCGCCAGAGCCATGTGCACTGGGCCCGTGCTGCTTTGCCTCGATGAGCCCGCCGCGGGGCTCAACCCGCGCGAATCGGCGGAGCTGAACGAGCTTCTCCTCAAAATCCGCGCCGAACACGCGCTGTCCATCCTGTTAATCGAGCACGACATGGGCGTGGTAATGGGGATCTCCGACCGGATCGTCGTTCTCGATTACGGGCGTAAAATTGCCGAGGGCGCGCCGGCCGCCATACGCTCCGATCCGAAAGTCATCGCGGCCTATCTCGGCGTCGAGGATGACGAGGTCGAAGACGCCGAAGCGGAGGCCGGATTATGAGCCCGCTGCTTTCGGTCCGCGGCGTCGAGACCTATTACGGCAATATTTGCGCGCTCAAATCCGTCGATCTCGAAGTGCATGCCGGCGAGATCGTCACGCTGATCGGTTCCAACGGCGCGGGCAAATCCACCCTGATGATGACCATTTGCGGAAACCCGCGCGCGCGATCCGGGCAAATCCTGTTCGATGGCCGGGACATTACGGGCCTGCCCACACATGAGATCGCCAGGCTTTCCATCGCGCAATCGCCGGAAGGACGGCGCATTTTCCCGCGCATGACCGTGCATGAGAATCTGCTGATGGGGGCGCTGCTTGCGCCCAAAGATGCCGGTGCCCTCGCGGCCGATCTCGATATGGTTTTCGAGCTTTTTCCGGTTCTATCCCAGCGGCGCGGACAGCGCGGCGGCACGCTATCGGGCGGCGAGCAGCAAATGTTGGCCATCGCCCGCGCCCTGATGGGCCGGCCCAAGCTTCTTCTGCTCGACGAGCCGTCGCTCGGCCTTGCGCCGCTCATCGTGCGGCAAATCTTCTCGGTGATCCGCGACCTCAACCGGACGCGCGGGCTCACCGTCTTCCTTGTGGAGCAAAACGCATTCCATGCGCTGAAGCTCGCCCATCGCGGCTACGTGATGGTGAACGGCAAGATCACCATGTCCGGCAAGGCCTCCGATCTGCTGAAACGCGAGGAGGTTAAGGCGGCTTATCTAGAAGGCGGGGCGCATGCTTGAGTGGCCCGGACTGCTGAAGCATCGAAGGTATCGCCCCTCACCCCAGCCCTCTCCCCATGGGAGAGGGAGTAGGCTGCGCCCTTTGCAACAGCGTTCCCTCTCCCATGGGGAGAGGGACAGGGTGAGGGGCGTTGCCTTATGGGTATAATCTACGAAACCTCGCTTTGGGCGTTCATTCTCATTACCGTCTTCGCCGGCGGCAGCGCGGCGTTCATGATTGGGCGCGCGGCCGCGAAGGGTTGGAAGCCGTTCTGGCAGGCGGCCTTTTACACAATGCTGCTCGGCGCGGCCATCCAGTTATTCCACTGGGGTCTTTTCGCCGGTGCGGTATTTGCAGGCTGGCGCGACGCACTGGCCCAGCTTCTGCACTACTACGCTGCCGGCACCATGATCTTGATGGCCTTCGCCGCCCTCGGCTTCCGGTTGTACAGAAGGGGTCAAATGCTTCGCCAATATGGCTGGCTGGCCACTAAGCGCGGCCCCTTGGGCTGGCGGCTTCGCGAAGATGCCACCACTGAGCCGTAATCGGTTGAAACAACTCGTCTGCTATTCATTCAACGCAAAAGGGGAATAATGATGCGTCTTATCCTTGCGAGCCTTGCTATTTTGGGAGCGGGCTTCGGGCTCGCACCCGCCGCGTTCGCGCAGTCCGATGTTTCCATCGCCGTTGTAGGGCCGATGACCGGCGAATATGCCAGCTTCGGCGCCCAGTTCAAAGCCGGCGCCGAGGCAGCCGTTGCCGATATCGACAAGGCGGGCGGCGTGCTTGGCAAAAAGCTGAAGCTTGAGATTGGCGACGACGTTTGCGATCCAAAGCAGGCGCGCTCGGTTGCTTCGCAGCTTGCCGCAAAGAATGTGCTCTTCGTAGCGGGGCACTACTGCTCCGGATCGTCGATTCCCGCGTCCGACGTCTATAACGAAGCCGGTATCGTCCAGATATCGCCGGGCTCAACCAATCCGAAATACACCGACCTGCGGCCGAAAGAAGGGTTCAGCTACCGCATCTGCGGCCGCGACGACCAGCAGGGTTCGGTCGCGGGAATTTATCTCGCGAAGAACTTCAAGGATAAGAACATCGCGATCGTTCACGACAAAACGGCTTACGGCAAAGGCCTGGCCGAAGAGACGAAGAAAGCGATGAATGCCGCGGGTAAGATGGAGGTTTTCGATGACACCATTACCGCCGGCGAGAAAGATTATAGCGCCGTCGTAACCAAGCTCAAGGATGCCAAGATCGATCTTGTGTTCCTCGGCGGATACCACACCGAGGCCGGCTATATCATCAGGCAAATGCGCGCTCAGGGCATGAAAACCATCCTCATGGGCGGCGATGCGCTCGTTTCCAAAGAACTCGGCCAGATCGCCGGTCCAGATGTCGAAGGCACATTGCTGACCTTCTCGCCCGATCCGCGCAAGAACCCTGCTGCCGCCGGAATTGTCGCACAATACAAGGCCAAGAATGTCGACCCCGAGGGATACGTACTCTACGCTTACGCCGCCGTGCAGACCTGGAAGGGCGCCGTGGAAAAGGCGCAGTCCTTCGATCCGATGAAAGTCAAGGCGGCGCTCGACTCAGGCGAGTTCGATACCGTGCTCGGCAAGTTCAAGTTCGATGGCAAGGGCGATCCGAGTCTCGTGCCTTATGTGGTCTATAAGTGGAACAAGACCGATTACGAGCAGGAGTAGTCTCCGATTATATGAAGCGCGATCGCGAGACGCTCCCGGTTCGAGCCTATACGTGCTAACTCAAGGCTTGCCCATTGCGAAGTCCCGCCACAATCGAGCGTACCGCCCCTCACCCTGTCCCTCTCCCAGCAAGCACGCCTTGGCGTGCTTGCAACTCAGCGTGTTCGCATCCGCGAGCGGATGAGGGGCGGTACGCCGATATTTCCGCTTGGGGGCTTCGTAGCAAAAGCCGCTCGAAATGACGGCGATTTCCTTTAAGCTGAAAATGCTTTGGGAGGCGCAGATGCCAGCCGGACTTCGCAACGCAATCACCGACGTAAGCGGACTCACCGTGGGCAACGCCCATGACGCGAAAATCGCGTCGGGCGTAACCGTGGTTCTATGCGAATCCGCCGCCGTTGCAGCGGCCTCGGTCTTCGGCGGCGGCCCAGGCTCGCGCGAATTGGATGCAATCTCGCTTGGCGGCTCGGTAGGTGCGGCGGACGCAATCGTGCTTTCGGGAGGCTCGGCTTTCGGTCTCGATGCCGCCGGCGGTGTACAGAGTTACCTTCGCGAGAGAGGGCGGGGCTTCGCGGTCGGCCCCGCGCGAGTGCCTATCGTGCCAGGCGCCATTTTGTTCGACCTCCTCAATGGCGGCGATAAGGACTGGGGCCGCCATTCCCCATACCGCGATTTGGCTTACGAAGCGGCGAGCGCTGCCGCGGACGCGTTTGCATTGGGCGCGGCTGGCGCAGGGTATGGCGCAACCGTCGCGGCGGGTGCCGGCCTGCGCATGCGGGGGGGGCTCGGCAGCGCGTCGGCGCGTGTAGCCCTGCCGGGCGAGGGTACCCAAGCCATCACGGTGGGTGCCTTGGCGGCCGTCAACGCCGCAGGCGCTGTGACGATTGCGGACACGCCGCATTTTTGGGCCGCGCCCTTCGAGAAGGGTCGCGAATTCGGCGGCCTCGGCTCGCCCAGCCCTTGGCCGGCCAATGCCGGCGATCCTCTACTCAAATACGCCATGCCCGCCGCAAGCACGACTCTTTGCGTCGTCGCCACCGATGCGGCGCTTACGCAGGAGCAATGCCACCGGCTAGGGGTGATGGCTGCGGCCGGCATGGCACGCGCGATTGTCCCCGTCTTCACACCGCTCGACGGCGATATCGTTTTCACTCTCGCTACCGGTAGGGTTCCGTTGAAGATGCCATTCCTCGCCCTGCCTTACATTGGAGCTGAGGCCGCGAACTGTTTGTCGCGCGCCATCGCCAGGGCCGTCTATGAGGCCAGCGGCAGCCTGCCGGATGGAACCGGGGCCTATCGCGATCTTTTCCCGCGCCCGTGAATGGGGTATGAGGAAGAATCGCTCCGGCCACCAGGCTCGTGAGATGACGGGAGAATGAGCATTCCTAGACGCGCGCCGAGGCTTCTTTTTATCGACTCAGGGCTCGGCGGCCTGACGGTGCTGCGCGCGGTGCGGGCAACCGTCCCTGAGGCCGATGTCCGCTTCATCGCCGACGATGCCGGCTTTCCTTACGGCGCACGAGGCGAAAGCGAACTCATCGCGCGGCTTCTCGCGCTCATCGAACCGGCGGCGCGCGATTTCGCACCCGATTGTATCGTCCTTGCCTGCAACACCGCCTCCACCGTGGCGCTTCAAGCCTTGCGCACGAGCTTTCCCATCCCCATCGTGGGAACGGTGCCCGCCGTAAAGCCTGCCGCGGCGCTCACCCGCAGCGGCCTCGTTTCGGTGCTGGCGACGCCCGCAACCGTTTCGCGCGAATATACCCGGGCGCTTGTCGAGCAATTCGGGGCGGGCGCTCGTTTCACCCTGGTCGGAGCGCCATCGCTCGCCGCGCTGGCCGAGGCTCATGCAAGCGGCGAGGATGTCGACGGCGATGCTATCGCGCGCGAAATTGCTCCCTGTTTCGCCGAGGATAATGGCGCCAAGACCGATGTGGTGGTTCTCGGCTGCACCCATTACCCGCTCCTCTTGGATAGACTCGACGCCCTTGCCCCCTGGCCAGTCGTGTGGCTCGATCCGGCGCCCGCCATTGCGCGCCGTATCGCCAATGTGCTCGCGGAGGATGGGCATATTGTCGGGGTGGGTGCAAAGCACGGCTCTGGCGAAATTCAATTCACCTCGAGTCAGGCCCCCTCGCCTGCCCTTCTCAACCTCTTGCAGTCCCATTACCTAACCCTGCCCGCTTTCGAAGCGGCATCCAACTCGCGAAGAGACCCCGAATGATCCCGCGCTACTCCCGGCCGCAAATGGCGGCCATCTGGTCGGACCAATCCAAATATGAGATCTGGCTTGAGATCGAAACGCTCGCAGCCGAAGCCATGGAGGCACTGGGGCAAATCCCCGCCGGCACGGCGAAGGTGCTTCGCGAGCGCGGCGGCTTTGACATCGCGCGGATCGACGAGATCGAGCGCGAGGTCAAGCACGACGTCATCGCGTTCCTGACGAGCGTCGCAGAACATGCCGGGCCCGAGGCGCGCTTCATGCATCAGGGCATGACCTCGTCGGATGTGCTCGACACCTGCCTTGCCGTGCAGCTGACCCGCGCCGCGGACATTCTGCTTGCTGACCTCGACTCGCTTTTGGCTGCGCTGAAGCGCCGGGCGCATGAGCACAAATATACGGTTACGGTTGGGCGCAGCCACGGTATCCACGCAGAGCCGACCACCTTCGGGCTGAAGCTCGCCTTTGCCTATGCCGAGTTCGCCCGCGCGAAAGAACGCCTCGCCCGGGCAAAAGACGATATCGGCACCTGCGCGGTTTCGGGCGCGGTCGGCACGTTCGCGCATCTCGACCCTCGTGTCGAAGCTTATGTGGCGGAGAAGCTCGGGCTGAAACCAGAGCCGGTCTCGACCCAAATCATTCCGCGCGACCGCCACGCCATGTTCTTTGCCACGCTCGGCGTGATCGCGTCCTCAGTGGAAAGGCTCGCCACCGAAATCCGCCATTTGCAGCGCACAGAGGTTGGCGAGGCGGAGGAGTTCTTCTCCGAGGGGCAAAAAGGCTCGTCCGCCATGCCACATAAGCGCAACCCGGTGCTGACCGAGAACCTCTCGGGGCTCGCGCGCATGGTACGCGGCTACGCGTTGCCGGCGATGGAGAACGTCGCGCTTTGGCATGAGCGCGATATTTCGCATTCCTCGGTGGAACGCATGATTGGGCCGGACGCGACCGTGACCCTCGACTTCGCACTCGCGCGGCTTGCTGGCGTGATAGACAAGCTCGTCGTGTACCCCGAGCGTATGCGCGAGAATCTCGAACGCGGCGGCGGCCTTGTGCATTCGCAGCAGGTGCTTCTCGCGCTCACGCAAAAAGGGATCAGCCGCGAGGATGCTTACCGGCTCGTGCAGAAAAATGCCATGCGGGCGTTCCGTGGCGAGGGCTCGTTCCTGGAGTTCCTGAAGGCCGATCCGCAGGCCGGCGCGGCGCTGACAGCGGACGAACTCGAAGCGCTGTTCGACGTGCGCGCGCACCTACGCAATGTCGATGCGATTTTCGAGCGGGTGTTCGTCTCTTCTTAGGCCACCGCGGGGTTCTCGACAGAGCCCTCTATCTCGAGCAAATCGCTTTCGGTAGCCACGCGCTCGTGCCGTTCCATTACGTTTTTGATGCGGTAGCGCTGCTCACTTTGATAGTCGCCTGCCGGCATAACGCAGAGGACCTCATACGTTCCGGCAAGAGCGGAACGCGAAACGCTTGGTGCAAGGTGAACTTTTTGACCGATGGCGAACTTGTGGGACAGATCCATCTCCTGCACATTAGGTGTGAATGTTTGCTAAGCGTCTATTGTTTGGGCAGATTTTATCGCAAGCCCGGGAGGGACTCAGTCGCTATGCCCCCGGAGGCATGAGTAACGTGTCGATGGCGTAAATAACCCCATTCGATGCCTCAATACCGGCACCGTTCACTGTCACCTTATTCACCTTGATACCCTCGGTGCCGTCGAGGGTTAGCTCCGCGCCTTCCGCCGACTTGCGGCTGAACTTTTTTCCGCTCAACTCGCCGAGAGATACTTTTCCTTCGATAATGTGATATTTTAAGATTCCTATAAGATCGCGCTTGCTGGCTGGCTTTAGCAGCCCCTCGAACGCGCCGCGGGGAAGCTTTTTGAAGGCCTCGTCAGATGGCGCAAAGAACGTAAACGGCCCAGCTCCTCTTAAAGCCTCCAGGAGGCCGGTGGCTTTGGCAGCCGCGAATAGCTTCGTAAAGGAGTCATGAGCCTCTACGCTGCTAGCGATGTCATGGGAATTGCCGGCGGCAACCTTTTTTAGAGCAGCGCTCATAATCAATATCCTTTTTAATAGTTACACGATCATACTTTGCAGAAGTCCCAAGCGTCTTATCAGAACATTGCGTATTTCCATCTTACCATCAGCGATATATTGGTACGCGGCGGTACAAATACAAGCCGTGCCGGGAATATCTTTGCATATTAATTCATGCTTTTAATGAAAAGCGGCGGCGCGAAAGTGTGCAGCGACGCCCGGTAATTCTTCGGGAGTATCCTAATGTACGCAAGTCATAAATCAACACAAGCGAGAGGCTTACCTGCGGCGGTCACTGCCGTTGGACAAAGTGAGCCCGTTTCCAGCCATCAGCTTGTCCCCTTCTCGGTTGACAAAGGAAAACTCGTTTGCCGGCTCTAGCGGCAATGCCGCAGCCGCGTTTTCTAAAATAATATAGATTAAAAACCGCATCGACGTCAAAATGATAAAAATACCGATTGTCTTTACAATTAGTTTGCAATTCCGGCGCTTAATATAGTATTATTTCGCGCATCGTCGCCTGCGAAGCCGGTTTTGGAAATTTCTCTTCCTTAGGTGCGCGAATTACTCGAGAGCAACTTAGGGGCGAGGAAGGAATAAAGCAAAGTCTTCGCCGTGCAAACCCAGTGCGGAGGCCGCATTATGAGAGTCGTCAGCGTAGCAGTGGCATTTCAAGCAGCAATCCTCGCATTTGCTTTTTCAGGCGCGGCGCACGCTTCCGACTTTGGCAGGCACGCTTACTCAAAAGGCAGGCACCCGTCTAAAATCCAATATTGCATGGGCTGTCACGGAACTTCCGGGCAAGGCTATCGTGGCTATTTGCCAATACCGCGCCTTGCCGGGCAAACAAGCGAATACTTCGAAAATCAACTAGCGGCCTTCGACGAGAGCAAGCGGGAAAATATAAAGGGCCTGCGTATGTCGAAGGTGCATAATTTGAACCCATCCATGCGCACGTCGCTGGCTTCGTATTTTGCGGAGCTTCACGCCCGGCCCGTCGGGGGCGGCTCGAAGCGTCTTGCGGAGGCCGGAAAGAAGATCTTCGAGGAGGGCATTCCCGAGGCTGGCGTCCCAGCATGCTCCGCCTGTCATGGGCCCAACGCAAAGGGGGATGGCGCCAATCCACGTCTCGCAGGTCAGCTTTATCCCTACGTGGTCAAGGAATTGGTGAACTGGAATAAGGAGCGGGCCCTAAAAGGCGAAGATACGTCGGCCGTGATGGCGCCGATCGCGCAAGCCTTGAACAAATCGCAAATCGAGGCGGTTGCGGCCTATCTCAGTCATCTGGATTGACCTCTCGGGACTAGCGCTCTGGCTTCGCGGACCGTTCAGGTCCGCGAACGATCTATCCAAGATGGCCACGGATAAATGCGCCGGCGCTGGCAAGCGCGCGGCGGCCCGGCTCTAATTGAGCGTTCCATACCGGCCACGCATGGATCATGTCCGGCCATATTTGCAAAGTCGTGGAGACATTCGCCGAACCCGCCGCCGCCGCGAAGCGTGTGGCGTCGTCGAGCAGGGTTTCCGCCGATCCAACCTGGATCAGCACTGGCGGGAAGCCTTTCAGCCCGGCATAAAGAGGAGAGGCGCGCGGGTCCTTCCTGTCCATCCCACTGGGCAGGTAAGCGTTAGCCAGTTCCGTGAGATAGTCCCTGTGGATGAGAGGGTCCATGCCGTCCTTGGTATCGAGCGTTGCACCCGGCATGGTCAGATCGGTCCAAGGGGACACAAGCCACGCGCAAGCGGGCAATTCCTCGCCGCCATCGCGCAGCGCGCACATCAGAGCGGATGCGAGCCCCCCGCCTGCGCTATCTCCGCCAACGGCAATGCGCGTGGCCGGAATACCATCGTCGCGCAGACAGCGCCACGCGGTCAGCGCATCGTTAAGAGCTGCAGGAAACGGATGTTCGGGCGCGAGCCGGTAGCCAACGGCCAGCGTGCGCACGCCTGCCGCACGTCCGGCTTCCGTCACCATGCGGCGATGGCTGAGAATGGAGCCTGAACAATAGCCGCCGCCGTGGAAATAGAGGAGCACGCGTGAAGCGTCGCAGCCCGGAACGGTCGACCATTCGCCGGGCACTCCGCCCAAATCCGCCGGATGGAGGTTAACATCTGCGGCCACGGGCCAGACCGAGCCCACTTCGTCAAGGCGCTTGCGCCGTTCGGCCCAGCCTTCGGGCCGCGGCTTCGAACCGAGCAACGCGCGGATTTCCGCGATTTCAATCATGGCGGCATGTCCAGCGCGCGAGACCTAAAACTTACGTTCCGCGGGCCTTAACTGGCATTCAAAGGGGATAGTGAACGACGAATTTGTGAGGGTGCCGGTATAGCGATCGATCTTCCAGGCTTCATAACCCTGCTGCCCGTAAGATATGCTCTCATCGGTAACCTTTACAAAATTCCTTCGCCCCTGCGCGCTCGTTCCGCCATCGGTATATTCGAAACTCTTGCCGTCACCCTCGTGAACCATTTTTACATATTTCTTAGTTAAATCTATCGTTATAGACATAAATCTGAGCGGTTCGAATATCCCAATGTCGCCCCGGCCCGCTTTGCAGCTGAGTTTGGTGGGAGCGGGCTCAGATTTGGCGGGCGGAGCCTTTGCAGGCTCTGGCTTCGAAGGTTCGATCTTCGCAGGGCTGGTCTCAGCCGCAGCCGGATCGGCGCGGCCTGGCACCGCTGAGGTCAGAAAAACTGCCAAAGCGATTAATCCAGCTCCAGTCCTCGACGCCGCTATCGCTTTCATAACCCATGCACCTCCTTGCGGCTCAACCTGCCCTATCCAACAAGCAAGCGCCGAAGAAGTGCCCCGCGTCCCGGTCAAGCGAGGCCTCACCGGAGAAAGGATGCTAACGTGCTTAAGTGTAGATCAACGCCCGGATCTTGTCCGCCGAGAGCGCAATGAAAATTCCGGCGGCGAAATAGAACATGTCGCCCTTCAGCCCGTAGCGAAGCCGGTCCTTCAGCGGCGGGAAAAACGCGTGCGCCCAGCTTTTGTGAATCGTCAGCGATTTGTAGGTCGTGTAGCTAAAGCTCGCGATCATTTGCAACGCTTTGATGATCACGAACAGCCCCACATACATGAGAGCGTCCAATAGGTAGGCCGAAAAAGTCATCGAAATACTCCTCTGTCTCTCCAATCGCCCCAAGCTTAAGCGGTTAGCGTGAAGCGGCGGCAACGTAAAGGCCGAATTATGACAGGCGTGAAGGCCAAGCTCAAGCTGGCGCGCGCGTCCGGGCTGTGAGAGCGGCCCTTACCTTCCTCTCCTCGGCGGGAGCGTAAGCGAGCAGGATCTTGCAACCGGGACCGGATTGCCCTCTAGCGATTTAACCCGGCAGCATCTGGCGCGCCATGCTTGCGAGCCAGCCCGTGTCGGTGCCAATCGAAATCGCCTGCCAGCCGGCCACCGCCATTTTCTTCGCAAAATCGCGGTCGTTCGCGAAGATCGCGGTCATCACGCCGCAAGCCGCCGCGCGGGTTCGGACGTACTCGATGGTTTCCAGCATCCTCGCCGAACCGATGTCACGGTCCACGCCCCGCGACAGCGAGATGGCGAGGTCGTTTGGGCCAACGCAAATCATGTCGAAACCTTCTGTCGCGCAAATCGCGTCGATATTTTCGACCGCACGCGCGGTTTCGATCTGCCCGCAAGCAATCGTCCACGTGTTGGCGGCCGCGAAATAATCGCCCTCGATCAAAAGCCTTGCGCGGTAAGGCCCGATGCTCCGGCCGCCGAGCGGGGGATATTTGACCGCGTGCACGAGGCGCGCGGCGTCCTCCGGGGTCTCCACCATCGGCACCATGACCCCTTGTGCGCCGGCATCGAGGGCCCGCCCGATCAGGCCAAAATCGAGCTGCGCAACTCGCACGATGGCCGGAACGCCCGCCGCTCTGGCTGCGGTAAGGCAGCCCAAGAGCTCGGGATGGCCGCCTACGCCATGCTGCTGATCGATCATCACGGCATGCCAGCCGGCCTCGGCCGCGATTTCGACGCCTAAGGCCGAGCCAAGGCCGAGCCAGGCGTTGAAGACCGGCTTGTGCTCTGAAAGCAACGCGCGGAAGTCGGTTCTTGCGGAACTGGCCATGTGTGACTCCTACCTCTAACGCGAAGCGAGCATATGACGCCGGCAAGTACGGCGCATCGCCGCTCATCGCCCGAAGACTATGACACATTCAGCGATCTGCGGTTTACCGAATAGCTTCTAAAAGCGGGGAAGCCAAATGCCTTCTCGCGATGTCAGATAGCCGGCCCGGCTTTCTTCCCGTCGCCTGGACAGTACCGGAACTGGGGAGTTCCCGGATCGGAAGCGCGCATAGCGAAAATGGATGCTGCCATCCGCATAGCCGTGGCTGCGCCTGCCATGCAAGCCTTTCTTGCAGAGCAAAACGAAAGACCGTTTGTACAAGATGGGCCAGATAGCATGGTGGGCCTCAAAGAGGAGGTCATTGCTTTCTGCGGGATCCCGAGCGGGATCGAGCTTAAACGCGAGTGGCCTTGCCCTTCATCGCCTTTTCACCTGAAATTGTTGCGTGTTTCGAAAGCTCAGCTTATTGTGCCATCTGCAAAGCCGCCCGGCGCGTTAGGGCATGCCGTGGCTGCTGCTAAGCTTCTCCCATGAAAGCGATGGCAGGGCAGCGTCTTTCAAGCTGCATGGATTGCCGTTCGCCAGAGAGATTTGAAACGAAAGGAAGCAAAATGCCCAAGATGAAGACCAAAAGCGGCGTTAAAAAACGCTTCAAAATTACCGGCACGGGCAAGGTGATGGCCGCCCAGGCCGGCAAGCGCCATGGCATGATCAAGCGCAGTCCGAAATTCATCCGCAATGCCCGCGGCAAATTCGTGCTGGAAGACGGCGACGCCCGCCTCGTCAAGAAGGCAGCGCCCTATGGGCTTGACTGAGCGCGATAAAACCATAACGCTTGAGCTTGGAGATTAAGAAATGTCACGTGTGAAACGGGGCGTAACGTCCCACGCCCGTCATAAGGCCGTCCTGAAGCAGGCAAAGGGCTTTTACGGCCGCCGCAAGAACACCATCCGCATCGCCCGTCAAGCCGTCGAGAAGGCCGGGCAATACGCTTATCGCGACCGCCGCACGAAGAAGCGCAATTTCCGCTCGTTGTGGATCCAGCGCATCAACGCCGCCGTCCGCGAGCATGGCCTGACTTATGGCCGCTTCATCAACGGCCTCAACATTGCCGGCATCGAGATCGACCGCAAGGTGTTGTCCGATCTCGCCATCACCGATCCGGGCGGCTTTGCGACCCTGGTTGGCAAGGCGGTCGCCGCCCTGCCCGCGGAGTTCCGGCCTGCATGAGGTTAGCCGAGCTCACGGTTCCCGAGTTGCTTGCCTTGGCGAACGTCCTCATGCGGATCGCCGAGGAAATTCCTGCGGAGGATAAGCGGGCAACACGGGATGCGCGGGACGAAATCTCTTATGTGCTGGAGCTTATCGCCGAGAAGGAAGGCGCGAGCCAGCCTTCGTCCGGGCAAGGTTTGAATTAAGGGCGTTACCCGGAACCCCGTTGTCGTGGCCGGGCTTGACCCGGCCATCCAGCACAAGGGTGAGACCGCCGTTTTTTACCCTGGATGGCCGCATCGAGTGCGGCCATGACAGCAGACTGGCTACCCCCTTGACCCCTCCGGCCAAAAGTGGCAGGCCTCTTGCCAAATTGCCTGCTTGAGAACGCCCATGGACGCCGTCGCCGATAAATCTCACGATCTCGATGCCCTTACGAAGCGGCTCCTCGCTAGTGTCGAGGAGGCCTCCGATCTTGCTACGCTTGAGGCCATCCGCGTCTCCGCTCTCGGCAAGAAGGGCGAAGTCTCCGAGCTGATGAAGCAGCTTGGCACGATGCCGCCCGAGGCACGCAAAGATTTCGGCGCCGCGGTCAACGCGGTCAAACACCAGGTCGCCGCCACGCTCGAAACCCGCAAAGCTGTGCTCGAAGCCGCCGCCCTCACGCAGAAGCTCGCGACGGACCGGGTGGACATCACGCTGCCCGTCCGCCCCAGCCCGGCAGCAGAAGGCCGCATCCACCCCATCAGCAGAGTCTGGGAAGAGCTGATGGTGATATTCGCCGATATGGGCTTCTCGGTCGC
>JBKQIH010000051.1:0-9758 GCA_052148445.1 Rhodomicrobium sp. | reverse complement strand
CCGTCCGGCGATGGCAAGCGCACGGCGGACATTCTCACCGCGTATAGCGAGTTCATGCGCCATTACCATGGGTTTGGGGAGGAGGAACGGGGCCTCGTTGCCATGCTCGGCCTCGCCCCGCTGGCGGATAGCGCTTTCTGGAGTTCCTTGATCGAAGGCGGCCAGGCCGTGGACCGCAAGGTTCTCTCCGACCTTGAGGTCGATGCCTATAATGTGATGTTCGTCATGCCAAAGCTCCGGGAGCTGCTTGCGCGGCACACGGACAAGGGCGAACTCATCGTGACGGATGGGAGAGGAAAGGAACGGCCGATCAAGTGCTTGCGCATTCTGGTGGCGGGGAAAGAGCGCTCGCTCACCGATCCCGGAATTATTATCGCCGTTATCCGCGCCATCGATAAGCTTTATAAAGCGCTGGCGCTTTTGAGCGGTCCCAGAAGCGTAAGTCTCGCAATCGGGTCCATCGACTCCGGCAGCGCAAAAGCGTTCGATTTCTTCGGCGCAAGCGCTATTATTGACGAAATGCACGCCCTTCTTGTCGGCATTTGGGACAAGATCAAATACTCTCCCATCGAAAACTTCCGCAGCCAGATTGAAATTTCGATGGTTGCACTCGGTTTTGTGGCCCGGGCAAAAAGGGCGCGGGCGCAAAACATCGTGAGCGAAGAGGATGTGCAAAGGACGACGCGGATCGTCGCGAGTTCCATCGAGATGCTCTTCCGATCCGGCGGCTACACCGAGGAAATGGATAAGCCGCGCGAAGTAAAGGCAAGCACGCTTCTGACTTCGAGCGGATACGCGCTTCATTTCAAGGACTCCGGCGAAAACATCGATATCGGCCCGGCCGGCGAAGCGCAGCCGCTGGACCATTCAGCGTGGCCGGCCGGACATTCGATTACGGGGCCAGGTCCATCGATTGCAGGTATCCTGAGCAATATGAGAGAAGAGGCGGCGATCGTACCGGAGGAAGAGTCGTAAGCCGGCTTGGCGCCGGTACGCTAGAGCTTTCCGGTGCGGCCTAAGAGCCATCCATCTTCTTTCGCTATTGCGGCGCTTTTGCCGTGGCCGGGCCGGCCATAGACGCTAGCTTAACGGCGGTATCTCCCCTCACCCTGTCCGGACGGCCCGCAGCGGCTAATGCGCCTTGGCCGCAACCTCGGCCTTTAGCTCTTTCTTCGAAAGCTTGCCGATCAAAGTCTTGGGCAACTCATCCCGGAACTCGATTTCGGACGGCATTTCGATTTTCGAAAGCCGGGCGCGGAGGAACTCCATGATATCGGCTTCGCTCGCCTGCTGATTGGCGCGGAGCTTGACGAAAGCTTTCGGTGCCTCGCCGCGGTATTGGTCGGGAACGCCGATGACCGTCACCTCCTCGACTGCGGGGTGCTCGTAGATCGCCTCCTCGATCCGGCGCGGGTAGACGTTGAAGCCGGAGCAAAGGATGAGGTCTTTGATGCGGTCGACGATATAGGTGAACCCGTCGCCATCCATGTAGGCGACATCGCCGGTGCGGAAGAATTCGCCAACGAAGGTTGCGGCGGTTTCTTCGGGTTTCCGCCAGTAGCCTTTCATCACTTGCGGTCCTGCGATGCAGATCTCGCCCCTCTCGCCGGGCGCAACCTCCTGGGCCGGGTTTCCAAGCTGGCGTAGCGACACGATCGTTCCGGGCACCGGCAGGCCGATGGAGCCTTCCCTCACAGGGCCGGCCGGAGGATTGATGTGGGTCACGGGCGACGTTTCGGACAGCCCATACCCCTCGACGAGCGTGCACCCCGACACCCGCTCGAAATCCCGCTTTACTTCCAGCGGCAAAGGCGCCCCGCCCGATATGCAAAACTTCAGCGCCGACAGATCGTGATTTTGGATGTCCGGTGCCTTGGCGAGCGCGTTGAATAAGGTCGGCACGCCCGCCATGATGGTTGGCTTGGTCCGGTCGAAGATCTGCAGAGCCTGCTTCAGCTCGAAGCGCGGCACCATGATCATCTGCGCGGCCAGGCGCACGGCGAAGTTTAGCAGTCCCGTCATGGCGAAGACATGGAAGAACGGAATAACGCAGAAGAAGCGTTCCTCGCCCACGATGGGCATGCTGCCGAACCAGGCCTCGCATTGCTGAACGTTGGTAGAAAGGTTGGCGTGCGTGAGCATCGCGCCTTTGGGCGTGCCCGTCGTTCCTCCCGTATATTGCAAAACCGCCACGTCGTCGACGTCGATGGCCGGGGCGTCGAAGCGCCCGTCGTTCTCTTGGAGTTCGCGGGCCGGAACGACGCCGGCGCCCGCATTCCAGGAGGCGCTCTCGCCGCGCTTGAAGATGCGGAACAATACCCCCTTCAGGGGCGGAAGCATTTCATGGAAAGGCACGGCGGCGACGCACTTCAGGACGCCCGCATCCAACAGCGCCTTCGCCTTTGGAAAGGTCGCCTTGAGATCGAGCGTAACCATGATCTCGGTCTGGGCGTCCTTCGCCTGATAAGTCAATTCAGGGATCGAATAGAGCGGGTTGAAGTTCACGACGGTGCCGCCGGCCTTTAGGATCGCGTAGTAAAACACGATGAACGCCGGGCAGTTCGGCAAAAGCAGCCCCACGCGCGTTCCCTTGCCTACGCCAAGTTCATGCAGGCCCTTCGCCGTGCAATCGACCCGATGGGCGAGTTCGGCATAAGTTATGACCCGGCCAAAAAAATTAGTTGCCGGCCGTGCGCCGAAACGCCTGGCCGCATTATCGAGGAGCGAGGGCAAGGGCGCGGGCGTGAACTTCTGGAACCAATCGACGTCCGCCGGATAGGATTTCAGCCAGGCATAGGGTGCGCCGGACCCATTTGTCGCCGTTTTGCCGGTGATTCCAACAGGATGTGCGCCTTCCATTTGTTCCACCCTCCAGCCTATGATTGTTATGATTTTGCTAAAATCGTTATACGCGCCGGGCGCATCCGATGAAACTTTTTTATATGGGGTCTACACCCAAAAAGGCTAGGCATGAGTTTCTGGGCTGGACTTTGGGAGAATATGGCCGTACAGGCATAGCTCCCTGCGGCGGCCTATTGAGGTCTCCGCCCGTTTACCTTGAGGTAGAGACTTAGCTTTCCTCCGGCGTCTTCGCTGGACTTACGGGAAGTTTGCCGCTATCTCGTTCGCCACGCGCCGAGCGAGGGGCTTGCGCGCCATTCTCTATCACCTTTGCGCGCTTCGATATCGGCGCAGGGAGCCTGCCATGGACGATGTAGCAGAAAAGATCATCGCAATTTTGCGTAAAAACATGCGTGACCCGAATAAGGAAATTACGCTCGATACGAAACTGACGGATCTGGAGATCGAGTCTCTGGACCTCGCCGTGATCGTATTCGATATCGAGGACACCTTTGGCATTCAGATCCCATACAATGCCAATGAGGAAGTCCAGGATTTCGCCACTGTGAGCTCGGTTGTCGACCGGGTGAAAGCGGTTCTCGCCGGTTCGCAGACATCGAACGCGACCGCCTAAGCAGTATACCTCAGGATTTGGTAATGGAACTGAACGGCAAGGCACGGCGCGTCGCTGTCACGGGGACGGGCGTCGTCTCATCGCTCGGGACGGGCGTTGATAAGTTCTGGACCGCCATCAAGGCGGGAGAGAACGGCATTAAGCCTATCGCGGGCTTTCCGCTTCAGGACTTATATATCTCGATCGGCGGCGAAGTCCGCGATTTCGATCCCAGGGAACAGTGCAGAACGAAGCCCCTGCTTCTGGCGGACCGGTATTCCCAATATGCCGGGGCAGCCGCGCAGCAAGCCGTCCAGCAATCCCGCCTTCCAACGCCGTTCAAGAATGGCGAGCGCGCCGCATCCATCATAGGATCCGGCGTCGGCGGTCTCGCCACGCTCGAAGGGGCTTATCAAGACCTCTTTATCCACAAGAAAAAAGCAACGCATCCGCTGACCTTATTGCGCACGATTGGCAGTTCCGCCGCCGCGCATGTGAGCATCGACCACGGCATCCGCGGGCCTGTCTTTGGCACGGTCAGCGCGTGCTCGACGGCGGCGCATGCCATCGGCCTTGCGTACCAGATGATCCGGAGCGGCGCGGTGGACGTAGCCGTTGCCGGCGCAAGCGAAGCCGCGATCACCTACGGCTCGATGCGCGCCTGGCAAGCGATGCGCGTCCTGTCGCCGGAGGGCTGTTTCCCGTTTTCCAAGCGGCGTAATGGCACGGTGCTGGGCGAAGGCGCCGGCATTCTGGTCCTCGAAGACTTGGAGCATGCGAAAGCGCGGGGCGCCACGATCCTCGCGGAGCTGTGCGGCTTCGGCATGACCTCGGACGCGGCGGACATGGTCAATCCGGATATCGAGGGGCCAACGCGCGCGATGCAGATCGCGCTTGCCGATGCCCGGCTGTCGCCCGGCGACATCGACTATCTCAACGCGCATGGCACCGCAACGACGGCCAACGACCTCAACGAGACCCGCGCGATCAAGAAAGTTTTCGGCGAGCATGCCAATCGGCTCTCGGTCTCGTCCACCAAATCGATGCACGGGCACTGCCTTGGAGCGGGCGGCGGCGTCGAGGCCGTGGTCTGCATCCAAGCGATGCGCGAAGGCTTCGTCCCGGCGACGATCGGCTTCGACGAGCCGGGTGCGGAATGCGATCTCGATTACACGCCGAACGAAGGCCGGAAGCGCGAGGTCGGCTATACGATGTCGAACTCGTTCGCCTTCGGAGGCTTGAACGCCGTGCTGGTTTTCGGTCCCGCCCCGAATTAGCCCTCCTATGGCCGTTTTGCCGGCATAATTAGCGCAACAGCGTTACGCCGTTATTGGGCTTCGATGCGAGCCTCCTGGCGCATGGTGCGCTTAATTGGACGCACCGTCATCGCGAGGCGGCTTTTGCCTCCGTGGCGATCCAGAACAGTGTCAGCGATTTGATTCTGGATTGCTTCGCTTTGCTCGCAACGACTGCGATTCGCGCCCGGCGGCAACAAAAGGCGCGCTACTCGCTTTGAATACCAAATTGGTGCGGCGCGGAGGGGTTCGTATGCCCATTATGTCCGGCGAGCATTCGCCTCTGGCTTGGGCTGGATTCAGCTTTCTCATTCTTGGCATTCTCGCGCTCGATCTGGGCATCTTTCACCGCAAACCCCGGCCGATCCCGGTCCGCGAAGCGCTCTGGCTGGCGGCATTTTACATCGCGCTCGCGCTTTGTTTTAACGCATGGATTTACTTCGAATTTGGCCAGGAAAAGGCTTTCGAATTCCTCACAGGCTTCTTCATCGAAAAAGCGCTGAGCCTGGACAACATTCTCGTATTCGTCGTCGTCCTTTCCTATTTTCAGGTGCCCGCGCAATACCAGATGCGCGTTCTCCTTTGGGGGATTATTGGCACGCTATTGCTTCGTGGACTCTTCATCGTGGCCGGGCTGGCGATGATTGAGAGGTTCGACTGGATGGTTCTCGTTCTCGGCGCTTTCCTCGTCTATACCGGCGTCAAGACGATGTTTGCGGGAGATGAACCTTCAGACCTCGAAAAAAGCCGCGTTATAAGAATGGTACGCTGGGTTTTGCCCATAACTGCGGACTATCATGGACAAAAGTTTTTCACGAAAAAAGAATGCGGAAGGACGTTCGCAACACCGCTATTTGTTGTGCTGGTTGTTTTGAACGTAATAGACATCCTATTTGCGTTCGATTCCATTCCGGCAGTATTCGCTATTACACGAGATCCGTTTATCGTTTACACGTCGAACGTGTTTGCGGTTCTTGGATTGCGGGCGCTCTACTTCGTCTTGTCTCCAATGATCGATAGATTCCGCTATCTTAGGTTTGGGCTGGCGCTGGTGCTGATCTTTATCGGCATTAAAATGGCGTATAATTATCTTCCCTGGCCGGACATCCCAACCGAGTGGGCTCTCGCGGTCACGGCCGTCCTGATTTTCGGATCGATTGCGGCGTCGCTGATCCGCAATCGCATGGATGAAAGAGCAGGGCGCGCAAGCACGCCCAAATAGGTTTCCGCGGTTGTCCACATAGCGGATCGAAGCCGTTTATCGCGAGGCGGCGTTTGCCGCCGTGGCGATCCAGGAGAAGCGTTAGTGACTTAACCTGGATTGCTTCGCTTCGCTCGTAACGGCGGCGGCGCCTGTTTCGCGTTAGCGTGCGCGCTCCAGGATGGAGCAGAAATTTGCCACTGCCGCGCCGCCCATGTTGAAAATGCCGGCGAGTTTTGCATCGGGGATCTGCATACCCCCGGCTTCTCCCATAAGCTGCATCGATGCCATGATATGCATGGAAACGCCGGTCGCTCCGATCGGATGCCCCTTCGATTTGAGCCCGCCGGAGGGATTGACAGGGAGCTTCCCAGTTTTTTCGGTCCAGCCTTCCCGGACGGCAAGATAACCCTTGCCGGGCGCAGTCAGGCCCATCGCCTCATAATGGATCAGCTCGGCAATGGTAAAGCAATCGTGCGTCTCGGCGAGGCTGAGGTCCTCGACGCTCGCGCCTGCCCGCTCAAAAGCCTGCGCCCAAGCACGCCGGGCGCCGTCGAAGGCCGTCATATCGCGCCGCGAAAGCGGTAGAATATCGTTTGCGTGGGCGGTCCCGCGAAAACGGATCGCGCGCGGTGCATCGCTTGCCGCATCTTCAGCGACGAGCACCAGCGCTGCCGCACCATCCGAGACGAGCGAGCAATCGCTGCGGCGCAAGGGATGCGCGACATAGGGGTTTTTGTCCGAAATCGTGTTGCAGAACTCGAAGCCGAGATCCTTGCGCATGTGCGCGAATGGATTTTCCACACCGTTGCGGTGATTTTTCGCGGCGATGCGCGCGAGTTCCTCGGAGCGGTCGCCGTAGCGCTGGAAATAATTCTGCGCGATGCGTGCAAAGATGCCGGCAAAACCGCCCTCGACCTCGGCCTCTTCCTTGCGGTAGCTCGCGCCGAGCAAGATGTCGCCGGTCTCGGCGTTAGGTTTCGCCGTCATTTTCTCCGCGCCGACCACAAGCGCAACCTTGCCCTGACCGGCTTCGAGGAAATTGAGCGCCGCGTAAATCGCGGCAGAGCCGGTCGCGCACGCGTCCTCAAGCCGGACGGCCGGCTTGGACGCTAGGGCGGGCTCGGCGAGCGCCGGCAGCGCACCTTGAAAATCTTGGCGCTGAAATCCGTTGTTCATCACACCCACGAAAATGCCGTCGACCTCGCTGGCGGCGACTTGGGCATGGTCGAGGGCGGGGCGGACCACGCGCGTCATGAGCGCCTCGGTATCGGGGTCTTCCAGCTTCCCAAAGGGCGAATGCGCCCACCCTGTGATGAATGCCGAACGAGCCATGCGCTCCTCCTTCTTTACGATGACTGGGCCACTATAGTCTGGGACATGAAGTTCGTATAGGTTGAACTATTGAGGCGGCCTGGAAGGCCGGCACCCAGGAAGGTCGGCACCCAGGAAGGCCGGCACAAAAGGATACAAGAATAAGATCGAGGGCGCGTTTTGGCCCTTGTTCGGGCGGATTGCAGCCGGAATTCTGTGGCTCCCTCCGTTGTAACCCCGAAAGATGCGGTTTGGCGAAGCGAGTGCGCTCGCGGGAGATTCACTCATGTTGAAGTTTGCTCGAACCATCCTCAGCGCCGGGCTGGCGCTTGCCGCAACGGCTGCCCTGGCTGGAGACCTGATGCCCGATGCGGCCGGCGGCATTATGAACGTTTGCCGCCCGGATTATTACCGGATGTGCGCGCATGTCGTGCCTGGGAGCGGGCGGTCGGCACGCTGCCTGCTCGACCGGGAAGCCGAGCTGTCGCCGGCTTGCCTCAGAGCCATCAAGCTCGCCTCCGCGGTCGAGGCCTGCATGCCCGATTACCGCAAATATTGCGAGGGCGTGCCCAGAGGCCCGCAGGCTTTCCAATGCCTGTCCTCCAGGATGGATGCCCTTGTGCCGGAGTGTCAGCGCGTTTTGAACGCGAACGCCCCCTATATGCGGCCGCGCGGCGAGCGCTATAGCGGCAATCCGGACACGGCACCGTACCGGGCTCCCAATCCGGGTGGTTATGCCTATCGCGGCGGACCTGCGGACGAGGATCGCGACACGGACGAAGACGAGCCGCGCACAAGGCCCGACGGCAGGTACGCGGGCGAAGGCGAGCCGCGCACAGAGCCTTACGGCCGGTATGCAGGCGAAGGCGAACCGCGCCCAGACCCGTACGGCCGATATGCGGGCGAAGGCGAAGGGCGCGCCGCCCCTTACGGCCACGATGCCGGCGAGGGCGAGCCGGGCGCCGCACCTTACGGCCGATACGCCGGCGAGGGCGAGCCGGGCACCGCGCCTTACGGCCGATATGCCGGGGAGGGAGAGCCTCGCACTCCGCCTTACGATCGCTATGCGGGCGAAGGCGAGCCTCGCGCTAGGCCCTATGAGGGCGATGCCTATCGCGATCCTCCAGCCGGCATGGCGCGGGATCCTTACACCAGTGACGGCACATCACGCTTCCGCTCCTACGACGAGCCTGCGGGCGGCGGCGATCCCGCACGGGAGTAAGGCGATAGCACCCAGCTTGCCGGCGAATGCGAGCCGCCCCGGCAGGATGCCCATCTGTCAGACTGGCGTACTTGCGGGGGCCTCGCTCCAAAGATTGTTCATCCTCTCGACCTCGAAGCCGTGGAGCCGGAGCCGTTCCACGGTTCGATTGGCGTGCTCCTTATCCTTCGTCTCAATCACGATCTCAACCACGGCGCCTTTAGCTGGCACATTGAGAAACAGCCGGCTGTGAAAAACTTCTAGAATGTTCGCTCCGCAGCGGCCCAGCTCGCTCGCGATCTCGCCCAGCATTCCGGGCCTGTCGGCGATAGAGATGCGCAGCGAGACGATCTTGCTCTCGCGCTCCAGCCCGCGCATGAGGATGGAAGCGAGCACGCGCGGATCGATATTCGCGCCGCATTGGAAGAGCCCAACGCGCCGGCCCGCAAATCTGGATTTGTTGGACAAAACCGCCGCGAGCCCCGCCGCGCTCGCGCCCTCGGCGACAGTCTTTTGCTGGCTTGCCAGGCAAAAAACGGCTTCCTCGATGGCCGCCTCGCTGACAAGCACAACGTCCTGAACCAGCTCGCGGATCAGGGGCAGAGTGTGCACGCCGCAGGCCGGCACCGCGATGCCTTCGGCCAAGGTCGGCCCGCCGCAATGCGCAGGCTCCCCGCGCAAAGCCGCGTAAGCCGATGGATAGGACGCCACCTCGACTCCAACGATTTCTACCGCAGGCTTTACCGCTTTCACGGCCGCCGCCACGCCGGAGATGAAACCGCCGCCGCCAATGGGGACGATGAGACAATCGAGAGCGGGGCAATCCTCGATGAATTCGAGCCCGGCGGTGCCTTGACCTGCGATCACGTAAGGATCGTCGTAAGGGTGAATCAGCGTAAAGCCGTGCGTGGCGATCAGCTCGCCCGCGAGCTTTTGCGATTCGCCGATATCCTCGCCCGACAAGATCACCGTCGCGCCATAGCTCTCGGTATTGGAAACCTTATTGAATGGAGTGTGCTGCGGCATGACCACGGTGGCGGGGATGCCGAGCCTCGCCGCGTGATAGGCCACGGCCTGGGCATGATTGCCGGCCGAGATCGCAATCGCGCCCCGCTCGCGTGCGGCCTCATCCAGCGAAAGCAGCTTTAAAAGCGCGCCGCGCTCCTTGAAACTTCCGGTGGACTGCATGGTCTCGTATTTCAGGAAAATCTGCGCGCCGCAAAGAGCGGAGAGCTTAGGGGCTTCGACCGCGGGCGTGCGAAGGATCGCTCCCCTCAGCTTTTCCGCCGCCGC
>JBKQIH010000050.1:0-3836 GCA_052148445.1 Rhodomicrobium sp. | reverse complement strand
CAGGCCCTGCCCCACGACCCCACATTCGTGCTCTGGCAGTGGGGCACACGGCTTGCGTGCCCAGCCGGGCTTCGATCATGGACGTGACTTCGGCCAGATCCCCATGGCCCGAAACTAGGGCGGCTACGGTCTGGCGCTGAACCTCGCTAAGTTCGCCGAGCGCCGCGATCGGTTGCTGGAATTGAAAGCTGTCCATGGAGCCCCCCCCCGTTTAGATCGGAACATAACGGGAACATAAGGGTATCAACAGCAAATGTAAACAGCGCTAATATTTAATGTGTTGATATTGACTATTCCTGTTTAGCATGAAATTATGAATGCGTTAGTTTAATTCACAAGACAGAAGGCTCCCGGCCCCATGCCGAAGCACCGCACGCTCCAAATTATCCTTTTTGCGGGCCTTGCCCTCGGTTCCACGGGTTACGGCCCGGTAACCGCTTCGCTTCACGATCCGCGCGCGCTGCCGGCGCTGGAGCAGGACAGCCGCATCCATTACGAGCCCGGCGCCCGGGCCTATGCGGAGGCCGTGGCGAAAATCTTGCCGCGGGCCATAGCGAAGATCGAAGCGGTGCATGGCGCTCCGTTTGGTGAGCCCTTCATCGTTGCGGCCTACGCGGACGAGAACGCCTATGCTGCCGCCAACGGCCAGCACAGCACAAAAACAAACGCAGCCACTTATTTTGACCGGGTCGCGCTTTCGCCGCGCCTCTGGCGAGAGGAGCCGGAGCGGCTCGAAGCCTATGTCACGCATGAACTCAGCCACGAACATTTGTGGAGTCACCTTCCGGCCATGGCCTACCTTCAGATCCCGAATTGGTTCCAAGAAGGCCTTGCCGTGATGGCTTCGGATGGCGGCGGCGCGCAGCGCGTTTCAGTGGAGGAGGCAAAACGCGCGATCCGTGCTGGACATGCGATCGAGACGCCAGACGCGGCGGCCCTGTTCAACAGCATGAAGCCGCCCGCGCAATTTGCCGATAGCAACGTCTCTCGCCGGCATCATATGGCTTACCGGCAGGCCGGCATGTTCGTGGCCTACCTGCGCGAGAACAATCCGGCTGCATTCAAGTCCTTGCTCCATCGTCTCCTAAGCGGCGAACGCTTCAAACCGGCCTTCGAGGCAAGCTTCGGATCGGGCGTGGCCGAGAATTGGGCGATCTTCGCTAGAGCGGTTGCGAGATGCTGATCCGGCGCAATCGAAACTCAAAAGAGGAAAACGTTATGATTGAAGACGGCGCTATCGGACCGCCGAGCCCAGAGCTTCGCGCTTTGCGCGCGAAAATAGGATGGATTTGCCAAAGCATAAGGCTGGCGGCTGTCCTCTACGCCGCCTGGCTTCTTTATACGCTCATTGCCTATTGGGGGGACGCCGCCGCCGTTAAGCGCGCCTCTGGCCGCTTCCTGAAGCGGGACCTTTCGGGCATTTCGCCGTGGCAGCAAGGGGCCGCTTTGGGTGTGAACTTCGCGATCTGGCTCCTTGCAGCCGCGGCCTGCTACTGTGCCTGGCGCCTGTTCACCGCCTACTTGAGCGGAAGCATCCTCACCGCCGAGGCGTCCACTTGGCTTTCCCGCACGGCGTCCTTCGGCGTCATCGCGCAGCTTCTCGCCATCGCGACGCGGCCGCTGGTCTCGCTCATTCTCACTTGGCATCTCCCCGCCGGCGAGCGCGTTGTGAACGTTTTCTTCCAGCCGAACGACCTCCTGACGCTGCTTCTGCTTTTCGCGTTTCTCGCACTGGCGCATGTGCAAAAAACCGCTGCAGGCATCGCCAGCGAACACCGGCAGTTTGTGTGAGCGCCATGCCGATTATCGTCAACCTCGATGTGATGCTCGCCAAGCGCAAGATGCGCTCGCGCGACCTCGCCGCCCACATCGGCATCGCCGAGCAGAATGTCAGCTTGCTCAAATCGGGCAAAGTCAAGGGCGTGCGCTTCGATACGCTCGAAAAAATCTGCGAGATTCTCGACTGCCAGCCGGGCGACATTCTCGAATACCGGCCGGAGAAAACCGGTGGAGGGTAACGGGCCCGCCCGAAGCCGCGCCTTATCCATAGCAACACCGTTTCAATCGGGTGTATAAGCAATTGGGTCAGCACAAAAGAACTAATAGAATTTGGGAGGGATAGGGCCGTGACCATAGATCGCCGCACGCTGCTGAAAGCCGCAGGCGCCGCAACCCTTATTGGGGCTGCGCCGCGGATGCTCATAGCCGGGGCGCAGGCCGCGGAAAAGGCGGACTACACGCTCCGCATTGCCACAGGGCTCGTCGAGCTGGCGCCCGAGCACATCGTCTCGACAACGCTTTACAACGGTCAGTTTCCGGGGCCGCTCCTGCGCTTCAAGGAAGGACAGCGCGCCGTCATCGATATTTATAACGACACCGATACGCCGGAACTCTTGCACCCGCACGGACTGATAATCCCTATCGATGCGGACGGTGCCGCGGAAGAAGGCAGCCCCTTCATCCCTGCGCATGGGATGCGCCGCATCGCCTTCCTGCCGAAGCCCACAGGCTTCCGCTTCTATCATACGCATGTGCCGGCGGGCGGCGATCTCAATCGCGGCACTTACACGGGGCAGGCAGGCGGCATCTATATCGAGCCGAAGGACAACCCCGGCGCCTATGATCGCGAGGTGTTCCTGGTCTTGAAGGAGTTCGAGCCAACCTTCAGCCGCGGCGGCGACATGGCGATGGATGTGCTGCCCGGCGCTCCGATCCCAGAGCTGCAGGAGATCGGCAAAAAGGCCGAGGAAAAGTTCAAAGGGCCCAAGGGCTACGAAGTGGGCTACGAGCTATTCAGCATCAACGGCAAGATGCTGGGGCAGGGCGAGCCGGTGCGGGTGAAACAGGGCGAGCGCGTGCTGTTCCATATTTTGAACGGTAGCGCGGGCGAAATCCGCAGCCTTGCGCTTCCCGGCCATACCTTCAAGGTCGTGGCGCTCGACGGCAATCCGGTGCCGAACCAAGCCGAAGTGCCGCTGCTCTGGCTCGGCACGGCCGAGCGCATCTCGGCGCTTGTCGAGATGAACAACCCCGGCGTTTGGGTTATGGGGGACCTCGCCGACGAGGACCGCAAGAAGGGGATGGGGATTGTGATCGAATACGCCGGCGCCGCCGGCGAGCCGCAATGGGTGAAGCCCGAGCCCTATCGGTGGGATTACACGCTGTTCGGCAAGGCGGGCACGAGCCCAGCCGCACCCGATGAATCGCTCGATTTCTTGATCGTCAAGGAGAACGGCGCGCTTGGCGGCTTCAATCGCTGGACGCTGAACGGCGAGGCGTTCTCGATGGAGAAGATGAAGCCGATGGTCAAGCTGCGCAAGGGCCGCCGCTACCGGCTCAAATTCCGTAATGCTAGCGACGATATCCATCCGCTCCACATCCACCGGCACAGCTTCGAGCTGGTCCGCATCCATGGCAAGCCCACGGCGGGCGTTATGAAGGATGTCGTCATGGTGGGCGGATATCAGGAGGCCGAGTTCGACCTCGTGGCCGCCAGTCCTGGGCTCTCCCTGTTCCATTGCCACCAGCAGCTGCACATGGATTTCGGTTTCATGGCACTGTTCAACTGCGTCTGAGGCCGGCCAAGCCGTTGGCGTAAATCCGACAATCGCCGGCCTGAGGCCGCCGCATGGATTTTGTCCGCCCACGCATCGCGTTTGAAAAACATATGCCAGCGCAACGGCTTACACCGTAGGCCGCTGCGTGCGCCGTATCTTCGGGCCTTCCGGTACGATCCTTGCTCCAGTTAACGCAACGCACCGTTCACCTTCACCGGCACAGGAGAAACCGATGTCCCTCGATCTACCGATGGTCTTCAAACACCATGTCTTCATCTG
>JBKQIH010000049.1:0-10056 GCA_052148445.1 Rhodomicrobium sp. | reverse complement strand
CCTTCGCAACCGCACATTCGCCGCGCATCACCCTGTCGCATCTGCGACAACGTCGCGATCCCGACGCGCTGGAATTATTCTCATTCGCATTACAGATCAAACCGTTACAGCGTGGCACGCTCCTTGCAACCGAGGCTGCACCTTATACCGCAACTGCGAAGGGCGCCGGTCTCACCATGGCAGCAAGCCTCGACACTCTCGAAACTGTGCAAAGCCACGAAGGCTACAAATACGGCTTCGTCACCGACATTGAGGTGGATGAGCTGCCGCCTGGGCTGAATGAGGACACGGTTCGCTTCATCTCCGCCAAGAAGGAGGAGCCGGAATGGCTGCTCGAATGGCGGCTCAAAGCGTTCCGGCGCTGGCTGCAGATGGAGCAGCCGCAATGGGCGAAGCTCAAAATTGCACCCATCGACTATCAAGCCTCCACCTACTATTCCGCGCCGAAGAAGCAATCCGGTCCGAAATCGCTGGATGAGGTCGATCCTGAGCTGCTGAAGGTTTACGAAAAACTCGGCGTCCCGCTCGGCGAGCGGGCTGCGCTGGCTGGCGTTGCGGTCGATGCGGTGTTCGATAGCGTTTCGGTCGCCACCTCCTTCAAGGAGTCGCTGGGCGAGCTCGGCATCATCTTCTGCTCCTTCGGCGAGGCGGTACGCGAGCATCCCGAGCTGGTGAAGAAATATCTCGGTAGCGTCGTGCCGCAGGGCGACAATTTCTTCGCGGCGCTGAACTCTGCGGTCTTCAGCGACGGCTCCTTCGCTTATATCCCGCCGGGCGTGCGCTGCCCGATGGAGCTTTCCACCTATTTCCGCATCAACGCGGCCAAAAGCGGCCAGTTCGAACGCACGCTCGTCGTCGCCGATAAGGGCGCATATGTGAGTTATCTCGAAGGCTGCACCGCGCCGCAACGCGACGAAAACCAGCTTCACGCCGCCGTGGTTGAGCTGGTCGCGCTCGAAGGCGCTTCGATCAAATATTCCACGGTGCAGAACTGGTATCCGGGCGACGCCGAAGGCAAGGGCGGCATCTATAATTTCGTGACCAAGCGCGGCGCGTGCCGGGGCGCGAACTCGAAGATCTCTTGGACGCAGGTCGAGACCGGCTCTGCCATCACTTGGAAATATCCGAGCTGCCTGCTCGAAGGCGATAATTCCACCGGCGAGTTCTACTCGGTCGCCGTCACCAACAATATGCAGCAGGCCGACACCGGCACGAAGATGATCCATCTCGGCCGCAACACCAGCTCGACCGTGATCTCGAAAGGCATCTCGGCGGGCCGCAGCCAGAATACCTATCGCGGTCAGATCAAGGTGATGCCGAAGGCGCAAGGCGCGCGCAACTATACGCAATGCGACTCGCTGCTGATCGGCAAAAAATGCGGCGCGCACACCGTCCCCTATATCGATGTGAAGAACCCCGGCGCCCGCGTCGAGCACGAGGCAACCACCTCGAAAATCAGCGAGGACCAGCTGTTCTATTGCCAAAGCCGCGGCCTCAAGCAGGAGGACGCCGTGTCGATCATCGTCAACGGCTTCTGCAAGGAAGTGCTCAAAGAGCTGCCGATGGAGTTCGCCGTCGAGGCGCAAAAGCTGCTCGCGGTCAGCCTCGAAGGCAGCGTTGGGTGATGGCGGCTCTTATTTACAAGGCGCACGCCCCTCACCCCAGCCCTCTCCCCACGGGAGAGGGAGTCCGGTCGCAGCCGTTGAGAGGGCGTCCCCTCTCCCATGGGGAGAGGGACAGGGTGAGGGGAGATTCCCTCTCAATCGATCAGAATCCCGCAACGCATCAAAGGGCAGCCCGCACATGACGAACCTCCTGGAAATCCGCAATCTGCATGCGCGCATCGCCGACGGGCGCGAGATCTTGAAGGGCATCGATCTCACGCTGAAAGCGGGCGAGGTCCATGCGATTATGGGGCCGAACGGCGCGGGCAAGAGCACGCTGTCGAGTGTGCTGGCTGCCAAGCCCGGTTACGAAATCACCGAAGGCGAGGTGCTCTATCAGGGGCAGGATATCCTGCCGCTCGGTCCGGACGAGCGCGCACGCGCGGGCATCTTCCTCGCCTTCCAATATCCGGTCGAGATCCCCGGCGTGAACAACATGTATTTCTTGCGCGCCGCCTTGAACGCCACGCGTGTCGAACGCGGCGAGCCCGAACTCGACGCCGGGCAATTCTTGAAACTCGTCAAGACCAAGCTGAAACTGCTCGAAATCAAGGAAGATTTGCTGCAGCGCCCCGTGAATGTCGGCTTTTCCGGCGGTGAGAAAAAGCGCAACGAGATCTTCCAGATGGCGATGCTGGAGCCGAAACTCGCGATCCTCGACGAAACCGATAGCGGCCTCGACATCGACGCGCTGCGCGTGGTCTCGAACGGCGTGAACAAGCTGCGCGATCCCTCCCGGGCGATCCTGCTCATCACGCATTATCAGCGCATCCTCGATTACATCGAGCCCGATTACGTGCATGTGCTCGCCGATGGCAAGATCGTGGCCTCGGGTGACAAGAGCCTCGCCGGCGAGCTGGAACAACGCGGCTACGCGCATCTCAGCGACGCAGCATAGGGGAGAGCGCCGCCATGGGACTTCCTCAGGACACCACGCCTTATCTAAACGCCTTCCGCGATCGCCCGGCTGCAACCGAGCCCGCCTGGCTTTCCGCGCACCGCGATGCCGCGATGAAGCGCTTCTCCGGGTTGGGCTTTCCAACGCGCAAACTGGAAAGCTGGCGCTTCACCGATCTGCGTCCGCTAACCGCCGGCCCCATCCTCCCGGCGGTGGGAGGAAGCGGTGTCCAGCCCTCCCGGCTCGCTTCCTCCTTTTTCGGCGGTCACACCCATCGCATCGTGCTGGTGGATGGGCACCTTTCAAAAGAGCTTTCTAACATTGGTCATTTGCCGGACGGCGTATTCCTCGCATCCACCGCCGAAGCGCTGAAATCGCGCCCCGAACTCGTTC
This sequence comes from Rhodomicrobium sp., assembly GCA_052148445.1. Taxonomy (GTDB): domain Bacteria; phylum Pseudomonadota; class Alphaproteobacteria; order Rhizobiales; family Rhodomicrobiaceae; genus Rhodomicrobium. The sequence goes on along the minus strand of JBKQIH010000049.1, from coordinate 7,101 downwards.
AAGCGGCCTTCGACGCGAGCGAGGAAACGGGCGCGCAAGCCTTCGCCTCGCTCAACGCGGGGCTGTTCGCCGACGGCTTCGTCCTCGCGCTCGAACCTGGAATTGCACTGGAAACGCCGGTTGAGATTATCCATTACGGAGCCTCCGCGGCCGCGTTTCATGTGCGCAATGTCATCCACGCCGGAGCCGGCAGCAGCGCAACGATTATCGACACCGCGGCAAGCGCGGGCGGTGGCTGGACCAACGCCGTGACGGCCATCGATATTGGCCCCGGGGCGGCGATCCGGCACGTCAAAATTCAGAACGAGGCGAAAGAGGCGATCCATCTTTCGCTGACGCGCAGCACGGTTGCCAAGGCCGGCCGCTACGAAACCTTCGTTCTCACAATGGGCGCACGGCTTTCGCGGCAGGATATCCACGTGGCGGCGGCCGGCGAGGCTGCGAACGTTGCCATCAACGGCGCCTATCTGCTCCGTGGCGAGCAGGAGGCAACCTTTGCGCCCTTCGTCGATCACCAAGCGCAGGGGTGTCAAACCACCGAAGTTTTGAAAGGCGTGATGCAGGACCACGCGCATGGTGTGTTCCTCGGCAAGATGACGGTGAGGCCCGGCGCCGACTTTACCGATGCGCATCAGCTCAACCAAAACCTGCTGTTGAGCCCGAAAGCCTGCATCGATACCAAGCCGGAACTCGAGATCTTCGCCGATGAGGTAAAATGCAGCCACGGCGCGACCGTGGGCGATCTCGACGAGGCCGCGCTGTTCTATCTGCAAGCGCGCGGCATCCATGAAGGCATGGCCCGCGCGATGCTCGTGGAAGCCTTCGCCGCTTCTGTCATCGAGGGCGCCGGACTGAACCAGGGGCTTACCGCGCATTTGCTGCACCATGTGCGCGGATGGCTCGCTAACGGACAGGAGGCGGCATGACCGCGCGCGCCATGCTCAAAACGCCGCTCCGGCCCGCGCTGGACCCGGCCGGGATCAAGGGCGAATTTCCCGTCTTCCAGCACCATCCCGGCCTTGTCTTCCTCGACACGGCAGCGAGCGCCCAAAAGCCGCGCAGCGTGATCGACGGCATCGCGGACTTCTACCGCCGGGACTACGCGAATGTGCATCGCGGCGCCTACGACCTCAGCGTGCGTGCGACCGAACGCTTCGAAGCTGCGCGCGAGACGGCCCGGCGCTTTCTCAACGCGCGCCATCTCTCCGAGATTGTGTTCGTGCGCGGCGCGACCGAGGGCATCAACCTCGTGGCGCATGCCTGGGGCGGCGCGTTCTTGAAAGCCGGCGACCGGGTGATCCTCTCCGAATTGGAGCACCATTCCAACATCGTGCCGTGGCAGCTTCTGCGCGAGCGCATCGGCATCGAGCTTGCCGTCGTTCCCATCGACGAGACGGGAGCGCTCGATCTCGATGTTTTTAAACAACACCTCAACCCCCGCACCAAGCTCGTCTCGATCACGCAGGTTGCGAATGTCACCGGCCACGTATCTCCCGTCGAAGCCATTGCGCGGCTGGCCCATGCGGCGGGCGCCAAGGTGCTGATCGACGGCTGTCAGGCAGCGCCCCGCATGGCCGTCGATGTGCAGGCCTTGGACTGCGATTTCTACGTGTTCTCAGGCCACAAGACCTATGGCCCGACCGGCATCGGCGTGCTCTACGGCAAGCGCGCGATCCTCGAAGCCATGCCGCCATGGCAGGGCGGCGGCGACATGATCGAGACCGTCACCTTCGAACAGAGCACCTATCAGGGCTCGCCGCAGCGATTCGAGGCGGGCACGCCCGACATCGCCGGCGCCGTGGGGCTGGACCTCGCGCTGCAATTCATGGAGTCCGTTGGCCGCGATGCTATTCAGGAGCACGAAGAAGCGCTTACGGATTACGCGGTGAAACGCCTCTCGGAAATCCCCGGCGTCACAATCATCCCGGCCGGTGCGCACCGGCTCGGCGCGGTCTCCTTCGTGGTGGATGGCATCCATCCGCACGACCTCGCCACGATTTTCGATCAGCACAAGGTGGCGATCCGGGCCGGGCATCATTGCGCGCAACCGCTGATGGACCGGCTCTGCGTGACGGCGACAGCACGCGCCTCCTTCGGCATCTATTCGAGCGAGGCCGATGTGGACGCGCTAGCGGGCGCGGTCTTAGCGGCGCAACGCTTGTTCGGCATATAGAGTATGAAAGCTAAGTCACCGTCATTGCCAGGCAGGCCCGCACCACCGTCATCGCGAGGAGCCGCAGGCGCCGTGGCGATCCAGGGAAGCTTGCCGTTTGCGCTCTTGGCTCTGGATTGCTTCGGCCTACGGCCTCGCAATGACGGAAATGCCGTTGCAGCCTTAAGCCGCTTCGCGATGACGCCCAAAGACACAACAGGTTAGAGAGCAGCCATGGACCTTCGCGAACTCTATCAGGACATCATCTTGGACCATGGGCGCCACCCTAGGAACTTCCACGCGCTCGATGCGCCGAGCCACCTCGCGCACGGACACAACCCGCTCTGCGGCGACAAGGTGACCGTGTATCTGACGCTCGTTGGCGACGTCGTTGCGGATGTGAGCTTTGTCGGCAAAGGCTGCGCGATCTCGACCGCGTCGGCTTCGCTGATGACCGAAATCGTGAAGGACAAAACGCTGGCCGAAGCCGAGGCAATCTTCAAGGCCTTCCACGCCAAGGTCACAACCGGCGAAGAGATCGCGGTGCCCGAAGCCCTGGAGGACGACCGCGAAAGGCTCGACCCCCTGACCGGTGTCAAGGCCTATCCTGCCCGCGTCAAGTGCGCGACGCTGGCCTGGCACGCCTTCGAGGCGGCGGTGAAGGGCGGCGCGATTGGCGCCACGGTGAAGACGGAGTAGCGCGATGGACACCCAAACTGAGGTTATGCCCGCGCCCGAGGCGCCGGTCACCGGCTCGGCGCGCGTGCCCGAAGTGACGCGGCCCGAACCCGGCGAGCCCAATCCGGAGCTGGCCGCGGATGTACTCGATGCGATCCGCTCGGTGCGCGACCCGGAGATCCCGGTCAATCTCGTCGATCTCGGCCTTATCTACGAGGTGATGGCGCGCAAGGACGGCCTCGTTTACATCGAGATGACCCTGACCACACCCGCCTGTCCGGTCGCCGGTTCGCTGCCCGGCCAAGTGCAGCACACCGCTTCGCTGGTGCCCGGCGTCAGCGTCGTGCTGGTGAAGCTCGTCTGGACCCCGACCTGGACGCAGGACCGCATGAGCGATGAGGCGAAGCTGGAATTGGGGCTGCTTTAGGCACGCGTTTAAAAATCTAAACCCGTTCGCCGTTAAGCAGCCAGAGTGGATTAACCCCGCAGGCCGTCAAAGCTAGACACATAAAAGCGCTAGCAGCGTAGACTAAGCAGAACTGCTTGGGCATGCCAACTTTTACTTCTGTTGCCGGTCTATTGCGGTCTTGACGTAGTTAGCTCGGGACCGCCCGTGATCCACAAAAGACCTCATGTGCCCAGTGCGAAGTGGAAGCCGGCGTTGAACAGGCCGTAACCACAGAGCAAAGAACCGGGTCTTTGAAAAAAATCAAAGCGCCAGCTAAAATATTCGGTGATTAATATAACTGAGATGCAGCGGTGCAGGCACTATAACCGTTGCCAAATAAAAAAAATATCACAATAGGGAGCCAGGTAATGACCAAGGAGCTCGTTACATCAGCTGAAGCTCGGCGGCATATCTATGCCGGCTGGGTGCCTCTATTCGATCAGATTGCACAAGGGTTCCTGGAAGCCGTGGCCGGCCGCCAAAAAAGCGGCCTTTTTGCTGTTTTGAATTATCTGGATGGCGCGCTTGTGATCGATGGTGCATCGTACACGCGCCGCGCCGTCGTGCTGGCGATGTTAGACCTGAAACAGCACATGGAAGCGCCGCTAACGCTCCAAACGGACGCCCGCGCCCAAATGAGCATGCTCGAGCTTAGTCCAATCCCTGAGTTGAAGCTTTATGGCGATATCGCCACGGTCATCCTGAGAATGGATTCGGTTTTGCGCCACAGCATGAGAATCAGGGCCCACGACGCTTTAGACCGCGGACATGTCTTTCACTGAGCCGCGCAGCCGTCGCACGGCGGGACCTCGGTGTGCGCTTTGGCGGTCTGCCCGGCGTCGGCCCCTGGCGGTTTGCCGATAAGTCACGTCCAGAATCCGAAAAGTGCCGGAGCCGATGGACCGGCAAGGCGCAATGACGTAACGGGATTGCGCGCTAAGCCGCGAACGTGTAGCCGAAGCGAGACTACGCGGTCCGGCTTTGGAATGCGGCCGCCCCGATAAATCCGCCCGAAGCCTTGGAGACGTCTAAAGTGCACGCCGCCCACGGATTGTTTGGCCTCGCTGCACTCTCGGCGCTCGCCTGGTGCCTGAGCGCCGATCGCTGGAACGTTCCTGTCCGAATCGCCCTGGGCGGCGTGGGCCTGCAAATTGGGCTCGCCATTCTCTTGATAAAATTTCCACCGGCGACCGCTCTTTTTCTCATGCTCAATAAGGGCGTGGGGGCTTTGCAAAAGGCAACCGACACCGGCACCGGCCTCGTCTTCGGCTATCTTGGCGGCGCGGCGCTACCCTTCACCGAGGTTCAGCCCGGCACGAGCTTTATTCTCGCTTTCCGGGCATTTCCGCTGGTGCTTGTGATAAGCGCGCTGGCGTCTCTCCTGCTGTATTGGGGTATCCTGCAGCGCATCGTCGGCGGTTTTGCCTTTGTCCTGCGCAATACGCTCGGGGTCGGCGGTGCGCTCGGTCTCGGCGCTGCCGTGCATATTTTCGTGGGCATGGTCGAAGCGCCTCTCCTCATTCGGCCTTATCTTCTGAAAATGCCGCGCGGCGAGCTTTTCGCCCTGATGAGCTGCGGCATGGCCGGCATCGCCGGAACCGTCATGGTGATCTACGCCTCGCTGCTCGGCCCGGTTATTCCGGACGCCTTGGGACACATCCTGATCGCATCGGTGATCTCGACGCCGGGCGCGCTAGCGTTCGCCGCCATTATGGTGCCCTTCGAGCCAAGCGCGCCAGACACCGCCGGTCTCGTGCAGACCGATCCGCCGTCGAGCTTCCTTGAAGCGATTACGCGCGGCACGAACGACGGCATCTTTCTCGTCGCAAGCATTATCGCGATGCTGATCGTCGCCGTGGCTCTCGTTCAGCTTGTCAACGCGGCACTCGGCCTTGTGCCCCATGCAGGATTCGGCCCGTTCCCGCTGCAGCAAATCTTCGCAGGCGTGTTCAAACCTCTCTTATGGCTGGCCGGCATAGAAGCACGCGATCTCGACACCGCCGCCCGCCTGATGGCGACCAAGACCGTTGTCAACGAATTTGCCGCTTATCTGGATTTTGCCCATTTGGAGCCGGAGGCTTTAAGCCGGCGCTCGAAATTCATCATGACTTATGCCTTATGCGGCTTTGCCAATTTTGGCAGCGTGGGGATCATGATCGGCGGCATGACGGCGATGGCGCCGGAGCGCCGGGCCGAGATCGCCGGCCTCGCTCCGCGGTCGATTATTCCGGGGACTCTGGCGACCTTGGCGAGCGGGGCGATCGCCGGCATTTTGATCTAGGCCCGGTTCTTCGCTCCAAGCGCATATTTTCTTGTGCCATGGCCGCCCGCGCCGTGTCTTGTGAGCAACGCTTACCACCTTGTTTGGCTGGAAGATGGGCGCAATCGTCAGTGTCGCGACGAAATATTCCTCTGAATTTCTGGGGAACTCAACTGTCGAGCGGTGGCGGTGGGTGTCTCTGCCCTGATAACACGCAGCGGCTTCACTCTCCCCGCGGTAGGGCGGCCTGCGTGAGGCTCGAAATAAATGCCGCTGAAAAGCTGTTGCCGGTTCTCCGCAACAGTCCTTGGGCCAAAGGGTTCAGCCGGCACGGCTAGCGCAATGTAAGCGCATAAGAACTGTAGGCCAGCTTTACTTTATCTTGGAGATAAGAAACGTCATGTTTCGTTTTGTGCAGCGTCTTGTCCTTGGGTGTCTGTTCTCCGCAGCGATGCTCTCTTTTTCTTTTGCTCAAAATGCTACGTTCTCCTTCACGTTGATACCCGATCAGGATGATGCCGCACTTGTAAAAAGGTTTGGAAAGCTCGTCCCCTATCTCGAAAAGAAGCTCGGAGTGCGGGTGGCCTACGTGCCGGTGAGCAGCTATGAGGCCGCTGTGAAGGCCTTCTCTAACGGTAAGGTCCAACTCGGCTGGTTCGGGGCCTATTCCGGCGCGAAAGCGCGGCACGCCGTCCCAGGCTCGAAAGTGATCGCACAGGGCAAGATCGATCAGAACTTCAAAACCTATTTCATCGCGCATGTTTCGAGCGGCATCGAGCCATCGAAGAGTTTTCCGCGCAGCATCCAGGGCAAGTCTTTTGTCTTCGGTTCGCGGATTTCGACATCGGGGAGGCTGATACCCGAATATTGGATCCGCCGGCAATTCAAGGTCCCCCCCAAGGACGTTTTTAGGAGCGTGAGCTTCTCCGGCGACCACTCGAGCACTCTCGATCTCGTTCAGGCCGGTGCCGCGCAGGTTGGCGCCATGGACTATACGGTCTTCGAGGCCGCGCAGAGAGAAGGGAAGGTCGATCCAGCAAAGGTTCGCGTGATATGGGAAACGCCGCCATTTCCCGATCTTTCCTTCGTCATCAGGGGCGATGCGGACCGGATGTTTGGCCAGGGTTTCACTTCAAAGGTTCAGCAGGCGCTCGTCGGTCTCGATGACAGGGAGCTTCTCCAAGCGTTCGGCCGGCCCAAATTCATCCCGGCGTCGAACGAGCAATATGAGTTTATCGAAGAGCTCGCCGCAATCGTAGAAAGCGAGGAGCAGGAGGCCACGGCGCTGGACAGGGGAGTGCTTGCGGTTCAAACCGCCACACCGCGATAGGCTGCACCGCAAAAAAAGGGGACGCGCCGGCTAAGCAGACTTTCGTTGGTCGCCCAACGAATGCCCGCTTAGATTTACTTGTTTTCGCAGAGTGAGCGCTTGCCGCTCACGATAAACGTTCGCTTTGTGTTTTTTCACAAAACCGGGAAGACCACTTTTGCGAACTCTGCTTAGCCCCACGAAAAGACCAGCTTAAAAGACTCGTCCATACTGGCAGGCTGGCCATGTTTGAG
>JBKQIH010000048.1:0-9308 GCA_052148445.1 Rhodomicrobium sp. | reverse complement strand
CAGGCCCTGCCCCACGACCCCACATTCGTGCTCTGGCAGTGGGGCACACGGCTTGCGTGCCCAGCCGGGCTTCGATCATGGACGTGACTTCGGCCAGATCCCCATGGCCCGAAACTAGGGCGGCTACTGTCTGGCGCTGAACCTCGCTAAGTTCGCCGAGCGCCGCGATCGGTTGCTGGAATTGAAAGCTGTCCATGGAGACCCCCCGCTTAGATCGGAACATAACGGGAACATAAGGGTGTCAACAGCAAGTGTAAACAGCGCCATTCAGTTTGGCTTGACGCCGGCAAAGGTTGATGACGGCTGCGTGCCGTTCCGTGCTGTAGACCAATGCCGCTGGCGTGACCGGGCCAGATAGCCGGGGGCGCGCTGTCGCCATGGACCAGCACGCTGTATACCATGGTGCCTTCCTAGCGCAGGCTACCATCCCTCAGTTACCCACCGATCTAACGGTTTGGTTCTGAATCAACCGTGTAGCATCTTGGGAAATCGGCGCGGCACCGCTGCGCGGTCCGAGCGCGAGGTTCAAATTATGCGTTCGAATGCCCGATGCTGAGAGCAAATTGCCCGTTTGCCCAGGGCCCTTCCATTGCAGCAAGCTCCAGCTCGGCGTAACATTTGCGCCGTAACTCACAACGAATTGCAACGAATGCAACACCGAGTCGACCGGAGGATCGACCTGATTGGGAATAGCATCCACATAGGTGCTGACGATGTCGGCAAAGAGCGTGAGACCGTTGGCGCAGTCGACCGCGTGCTTTTCGTAGTCGCCCGTTTCTATTTTCGCCATTGTTTTACTAAGCTTGTCGTACCTTGTGTCCGCAGCGTCATTTATAGCCGGACATAACGGTAGAAGAAGCGGCGCGGACGGCGGCGGCGGCGCAGCAGCGGCTTCGCACGAAGCCTTGCCTGTGATATCGCACATGGTTTTACCCTCGGCATCGCACGAAGCTTTACCGGTGATATCGCACGTAGTTTTAGCGGGCTTGGGCGCCGGCAGCGGCCGCGGCGCAGGATCGGGGCAGGAGTAACTTTTGCCGTCTGTGCTCAGGTTTACCGACGGAATTATTGCGTACGACAGTTGATAGGCAAGGTCTATCGCTTGTTTGTATTTGACACATTCGTTTGTCGCACTCACTGCACCCTTCATTTTGGCGATAGCTTGATTGTATTTCTCCATCAACTGTGGAGTCATGACGGATCTATATTTTTTGTTTCCTAGCAGTTTTGTGTTTAGCGAAAGTCCGTTCGTAAAAATCTTTTCGTTGGCTGACGTAATCGCCGACATAGAATCCTTTGTAGCGGTCTGCAAATTTTTTAGTTCAGATTGCCACTGAAAAACCTGATCTCGTATTTGCTTTCTTTTCGCTTTTTTTTCTGCCTCAGTGAGTTCCGCTTCGGCTCCAAGACTTCTAATGCTGGCTGGGGCCGGGCCGCCCGCGGCCCTCTCCGGGGTGATGCGGCTCTTTGCCAGGAGGCTCTGCAAAAAGCTATTGTAGTTAAGGGCACCTCCCGAGATGTTTGCATTGGGTAACTTGATAGGCTTCCAATCCGCGTCATGGGTGCCAGCTTCGAGCTGCCCCTTACCTGCTGGATTTACCGGATTCGCCGCGCCCACGGGATAGAAAGCGGAATCGACCCATTCTTTCAGGCCTAGATTTCCCGTTACGCCCTTTGCGCTGCCGAAATTGCAAATCCTCTTATCCAGAGGCAGATTGGCCTCAGCCCTGTCCAGCTGCTGCCGCCATATTTTCAGTTCATCGAGGGCTATCGTGAAGCTGACGGTCTCGGTTCTCACCGCCTGGCCGCTGAAGTTTGCGCCGGCGCTCACGGTTAGGAACTGCTGCGTGACGAACCTTGAAGTTGAGAGTGCTGCGTTAGTGAAGCTGCTGGGGCCGGCAGCCGTGTTGACCGCATTTCCCTGGAACCGTGTATAGCTTCCGTTGGGCGAAATTCCTGCGTTGTCGTTAATTGCAAGCGCTAGATCGGCGTGTGCCGTCCAAGTGGCGAGCCAGCGATATTCGGGTTGCTCAACCTTATTGTCGAATGCGTCGGACAGCTCGCATTTTATGCGAACCACTACATCCTTGATCATGATTTCGGTGTGTTCGGAGCCGCTCGCTTGCGAAAGAGGCGGCGTCGACATGCAGCCCGATGTTAGGCTTGTACAAATCGCAATCGGCACAGACAACTTTCTAAGCACATCGCCCCCGGCACACTACCGCCCAATTATTGAGTATTTAGCATGCTTGCAAAGGCACAACAATTGCAGGGCAGCCACAGCCGAGCGTGTAATTTGCGCGCGAGGTTGCATTACCTATATTTTTATAATCTGACGCGGTCAATGCCGCATGAGCAACGGCAGGTCGGCGTGATCGAGCATGTAGCGGGTCACGCCACCGAGCAGCGCCTCGCGCCATTCGCCATGCGCATAGGCCCCCATCACCAAAAGATCGGCGCCAAGCTCGTGCGCGAGCTTCAAGATCTGCGCGCCAACCTGACCGTCATGGCTGGGCACGGCGTGCGCTTGGGCCAAAATCCCATGTTCCTCCAGAATGGCCGGCACCACCGCTGCATCGGCGCGCGCGCGCAGGACATGCACGGCACCCGCCTTGGCAAGGATCGGCATCGCGGCGAGCACGGCTTTGGGTGCCCGCACATCGTCCTTCCAGGCGATTGCGACCACCCGCCCGAACGAGCCGCCGCTCCCCGGCGGCGCGATCAGCACCGGGCGCGACGTATCGAACAGCGCGGCGTGAACCGCATCGCGCGCCTTTCCGGGTTCGCCTGCGCTTGCCGCGACCACCGTGGCATCCGCGCGGCGCCCATGCTCGCCCACCAGATGGGCGATATCGCCCTCGGTATCGATGAGCCGGAACGCCAGCGCCTTCATGTCCGACTGGGCTAGCCAGCGCCCGGTCGCCGCTCGCACATCGCTTGCCCAAGCGTCCTCGGTGGCGCGCGCCTTCGCTTCTTGCGTATGCGTCAGCGCTTGATCGGCGTACATCAGTTCGGCGACCGGCGGCGTGCGCACGGCCAGCGCTTGAATCGTACCCCCCCCTTGCAGCCTTAAAAGCTGTGCCGCGCTCGAAAGAACGGCGCGGGCGCTGCCGGCACGGTCGAGGACGGCGAGCACCGTGCCTCCCCTGGCGCGTCCTCCGGTCAATTGCGGCTGGGGGGTGGCCCTATTGATCGCTTCGGCACCCATGTATCCGGCCGTCACAGCGAAAAGGCAGAGTACGACAGAGAGCGCGATATTGGCGAAGGCGGCGCCCAGCTTGCCATCGCGGGCGAGGTCCAGCGTCTGCAAGCTGAAGGACGAGAAGGTGGTGAAGCCGCCGCAGATACCGATCATCACAAAGGCGCGGGCGTCGGGATGCGCTGTGAACCGGCCATCGCTCGTGGTGAGCGCGCCGAAAAAGCCGATGATGAACGAGCCCAAGATGTTGATGAGAATGGTGCCCCAAGGGAAATTCGGCCCGAGAGCGCGGACCGCGGCATTGGCCAGCCAGGCCCGCGAGACGCTGCCGATGGCGCCGCCAAGTGCGATGTATAAATATGTCAGCATGAGCGCCCCCATTTGAGATGACCGACACGGGCGAACTCTCCGCTTGTGTCCTAAAAACGCTTAGGAGGCGGGCACAAAAATACCCGCCATGCGGCGGGTTCCGGACAGACTCCCACCGCGTCGTTGCGATAGGAGCCATCGGCCCATGGGGCGGTTTCGGGGGTGCTCCATCCCCATCGTTAGGCGTTTTATAAGCGAACCCCGCTGTTTCGCAAGAGGGAAAACTGGGTGCGGGCCATGCGCGGCGCCCTAAAGACGCGGTTGACTCGGTTGCCTCCTGGCCTCAGAGCGGAGCGAGAACCCGCAACCGTGAGCCCGTTCCATCATGTCCAGACGCTGGCCGTTTTTTTTCCTGATACTATGTCCCATTATCGCGGGGTTTTCGCCGCCTAGCTGGCAGGACAGCTTTTTGACACGCGTTGAGCTTCTCGCTCTGATCGAGACCTTGAATGCCGAGCTTTTGAGCCATCCCAGCGCCACGGCGACGCTGGAGCGCTGGTGCGCGGATCACGGCCTTTCGCCAAGCTTCAAGGTCTTGGCGAGGCTCGACCGGAGCGTGGAAAAGCCGCTCGCCGGAGAGAGCCGGCAGCTTCTCGCGCTTGGGCCGGGCGAGCGCGTGCGCTACCGTCATGTGCAGCTCTCCTGCGGCGATACGCTTCTGTCCGAAGCCGATAATTGGTACGTGCCAGCCCGGCTGACCCCGGAGATGAACCGCCTGCTGGACGAAACGGAGACGCCGTTCGGGCGCGCCATTCGCGATCTCAATTTCCGGCGCGAGACCATCTTCGCGCGGCTGCTTTGGTCGCCGCTGCCGGAGCATTGGGAAATGCAGCCGGCGCCCGCGGTTCCGCAGGGCCGCATCGAGGCGCCCGAGCGCATCCTGGAGCACCGGGCGCTCCTACGCGACGCCGCAAGCAGGCCTATCGCGCTCGTCGCCGAAACCTACACAAGCGGCGTGCTCGGCTTCGCGCTCCCGCGCTAAGCAGAGGCTTCGCGGCTCGCTCCACAGATGAGAGCACCGTGTAATCGTCCCCTCTCCCATGGGGAGAGGGACAGGGTGAGGGGATAGAGCCTTTGTTTTTCAACCTCTTACCCCTCATCCTGTCCTTCTCCCACTGGGAGAAGGAACGCCTGCCCGAAGCCTCGCGTCCGTTGCCCTGTGCGCCATTTACAATTGCCGTATCCATGCATCGGTCTTGCGCCCCGCGATCGAGCTTTCCTTGAGCGCCGATTGTCGGGAAAAGCGCCTTGCGAAAGCGTTAACGCCGCTAACACATTGATATACCGGATTAAAATGGACGCCCGCCAGCGCCGCACGCCCGGCTTTTGTACCGGCTTATGGTGAATTCAAAACTATAAATATATTTAACGGACTTTTTGAAGTGCACTTTCGCGGGCGGAATCGCGAAAAATCGGGCATTTTGCGGCGGGAAAATATTTAAACTCACCCGCGTTTACCGTTTTCGGGTTAACCATGCCCCGGTTCGGAGAGTGCCCGCTATTGCGGGATGAACTGCCGTTCCCGCCCAGCGTCGGCCTATCACTCCAAGCGCAGCCTTCGCTTTTCTGGACGGGCCGTCTTGGGCCAATTCCGCTCGCCGGCTGCACTCAAGAATGTGCCCCAAGCACTTCCTAGTTTGGAGCCATTGCTGTCCAAGCGTGGATGGACACCTTGTTAGGCTTGCACGTCGGCTTTCGGATCCCCTTGCGTACGGACTTGGAAATGAGCTGTTATTCACCACAACTTATTTGCCGCAGGCGATAAGCGCCCGTCTGAAAAAGCACTCATTACATTTTGCTCGGCTCACGCTCGCGCATTCGGATGAGGTCCAAGAGTGAGCGGTGCGTCAGGGACGTTATGCAGGAGGCGCGTATGGCCGGTACGGGCCCTCGCGGCGTTTGCAAAGACCGGACGTCAGTACCCACCCAGTGCTGGTATACGCAAGTTGGGTCATGCCGTTATAGATACGCTGCCCAGCGTCGGCTGAGCTATAGAACGAAATGAAGCAAGCATATACCGCGTCCTGCGTTTTTAGGCATTTAGTTTTTATGATTTTCAAGTTCTTGTCATGCAGCGGATTCCCAGACTTCAGTTCGAAGTCGTAGGTGGCTTGGACGACGCCGAGGTCCGGTTCATTTTTCTGATCGGCTCGCACCTTGGCGTCACGTAACTGATCGTCCGCGGGCGTAGCGTTGTACTTCTGCAAAACGAAGGCAGTGACAACCCCAAGGACACAAGCCAGCGTACCGGCCACGGCAAGCTTCCAACGGCGCATAATGAACTCCAAACGGGCGGGGAAAAGAAGCGGGCGGTTCCGGCCGCCCGCCATTCGTCTTACGGATTTGTCGCAACGCGGATCTTGTTCATCATGCCAAGGTCTTCGTGCGAGAGGATGTGGCAGTGGTAAACGAGATCGCCCGCGAATTTGAACGGCATTTCCAGTTGCACTGGCGCAATCGTGCAATTGCCAGCCCAAACATCGCCGATAAGGCAGCCGCCCTGGTTTATGAAGGTTTGCGTGGTCAAGCGACCGGTGGGGATCGATGGAGCTAGAGGGATATTGTCCATCGAAGTCGTTTGTACGTGGCCGAACGCTTCTCTGTTGGTGAGAACAGCCGTGAAATAGGGTGAAGCTTGGTTCGTTTGTGAGATGTCCACCACCCTGAACTTGTTTTGATGGATGTGGAAGTTGTGTGCTTCCGGCGCCAAATCGACAATTTCCCAGACCTCGGCGACCGGTTTGTTGTTTGCGTCGAGCTGGATGCACACCGGCTCTGTCGTGTCGTAATCGAACGAGGCCACATCATGCCGTGTTCCTGGAACAGGGGTTTTGTTGCCGGTAGTTGGATCGTACTGGATAATTTCCCAGCCAAGACCCAGGCCTTGGCCCTGCGTTCCGGGAGGCGCACCATAGTAAATACGGCGGTACTGATTGGGTCCCAAAATCGGGCAGAAATTGTTCGGAGGGTTGTTTGCGTAGTCGACCGCGGGCACTTGATACTGCGGAGTAAACGAGGTGGTCAACGCACCGTTGGGACCGAACAAAGGATTCGATTTCACGTTGATGACCGGCCGGGACGTTTGCGGCTGGTTGAACGTGACATCGACAAGGTTGATTGCCGGCCAGGAATCACCGAAACTGTAAATTGGGTTTCCGGTTTGGTAGTTCGACGTTTTAAGCGTTGCGCTGACCGGTCCGCTGGTCGGCGTCACATTGCCGTTGGAGTCGCGATGGGTGACCCAAATCTCGACCCGGGAGCTTGACATCATGGTGATTGCGTCGGCGCAAACCGCAGGCTGGGAAACCCTCGGCGCCGCAGTGCCGCAATTTGCCAGGTGGAACTTCGCACCAGCTAGCCGGACAACGTCATTCGGCAGCTGCTGGTAACTGGCTGTATTAATGGCAATACCGTCAACGGAGATGATTTGTATCGCCATGGGTTTGCCGGTGGTATTATCCATCAGGGAAAGCTGATAGGTGGCATTCCCCTGGTTGCCGCTAAGGTTCCAGATCTCGCCATTGGCGCTCGTCACGCTGACCGCCGGATAAACTTGACTGGACACGGCGAAGAACCACTTGCCCAGGCTTTGGCCGTTCGGGCCGGTGGGGTCGCCAACGCAGTAGCCGTTGTTCGTCGTGCTGGTACCGGTCTGGCTGCAGAACGAGGAATTGATCTCCGTCATCAGATTGCCGTTGGGGTCAATCTGCGTGTCGTCCAGAATCATATGCCGCGCCGTAATATTTGGGATCGGCGAAGTGCACGTCCAATCGTTGCAGGTCCGATGGTAGACGTCTTGCACCTCGATCATTGCGGACAACCCGGCTTGCATTTGGTTCGCCGTTGGCCCGTGAGGATGCGGGTGCAGGATGTATGTGCCCGAGGGATGATTGGCCGGGAGATTGATTTCATAATCGACAACGTCCGGCAGGACGTCGGCGTGTTGATGGGGCAGGCCGTTCAGGCCCTTGCCGCTCACAGGGGAAGTATCCGGCGGGCCCTCCGGCGCAATGGCGATGGCAAGATTGTTCGGCGCCGCCACAACTTGCGCAGGCGTAGCGCCCAACACGCTGGACAGAGCCGCACCGCCGTCCACGGCAAAGTTGGCGGTGGGGAAGTTCAGAACATAGATGGTGTCGCCGTAAGAATCCCTTGCTGCCGTGGGCGTCCGCGGTTCGACAATCAGGCCATGCGTGTGCAGGTTCGTCGGATTGTACAACAGCAACGGATCGGTGGCCGTATTCGCGAAAGCTGCGGCACCTGTGGATGCCGGAAGCCGGTTGACGAAGCGGATCTTGAGAAGATCGCCAGGTTGAAGGGCCAAACGAGGTCCGCCATTCCTTGCTACAGTGCCAGGGAGGCTTGCAGCCGTACTATCCTGGCATGACAGCGTCTCCCATGCGGACGAAGCCGGATCCTTAACGCACATCTCGTAAACCCAAGCCATTGGCGTGCCCGGAGTTAAATCTGAGAAGTAAGTATTCGGAATCGCTTTGGCGATGACCATGAGATTGAGTTTTCCGCCCGATGACGAAAAGGTCGGCGGTTCCTCAAAAGCTGAGTGGTAATGCGTCCCTGCGATGACCTGCGTGATGAACGCAAGTGGAATCGCCACGCTGAGCCCGGCGGCGGCCCTGTAAAGCCGTCTATTCCTAAACATTAGTGTGCCCTGTTTTATGGTTGTACTGTATAGCCAGCGCAACCCACATTTTGCGAGGGCGTATTAAAGACTATCTTTAGCAGACACGCGCTTGTCAATGACATAAAGGACACACAACACAGTTTTGCTTCTGAATTAGAGCCAGGCTCTTATTCCACTGCGCTTGCTGTTGTGCAATCTTTGCGTGTTTCTCGTGGTTGCATTAGCGAGTCCTGTTGTTATGGTATTAGCGTGTAGCTTGCAAAAATTTGAGATATGTCAAATTTCTCAGTCAAAAGGTTGTGTTAGTGGTACCATACACTTCGTATCAAGCTTGAGCTATGCAAATGTATTGCCCGCGCACAGGTCATGATGGTATTCATGAATAATCTAGTCTGTACACATGCCGTCCTTGTGCCGGCGGCCCCGGGTGGTTGTATTATTGGTGTAAGGTGTAATTACATTTGAAAAATATCAAAATGCATGGGCTGATTGCACAATATTCACGATACACTTTGCGTTGAACTAGGATGCCACTTTTGTATCATGTTACGAAAATCACGATGGTATTCATGAGGCAATTGATCCTTACGCATATGCATTCTCATACTTCGATTCAAATTATAAAAATGTAAAGAAGATGCAGTATTGCTGCGCTTGACGCGAGGGTCTTGGAATGGACGGCGTCAAGCTTTTGGGGCGGCGGAGACTCGGGTTTTTTCGGACCTACACTTCGCCAGGTTTTGACTCCCTTAAGCGGCGCGAATGGTTTCAAACCCGGCGGTATCTCCCCAACTGAGAGTGAGACGCGTTCGTATTTCCCCGTCGAGGCCACGGCCCGCGAACCGATCAGCTAGCCGGATCCGCGGCTTCCGCTCTCCAGCCCCCAAACCTCAGTTGCGAAAAGCAAAGGGACCATACAAAAGGGACATTCGCGCTTGTCACATCCTGTCCATCAACTTCCGCTCTGGGCTTCCGGAAGCGGTCATTGGTGGTCTGCGCTAGAGAACATGACGCGGAGTCTGCTTGCCATCTTTTTAGGGCGAATCCCGGGAATGGCAGCGATGGGTCAACCTCGGGCCTCGCACGTTCATTGGGCAA
>JBKQIH010000047.1:0-4301 GCA_052148445.1 Rhodomicrobium sp. | reverse complement strand
ACCATGCAAAGCTCCTGAAATGCGCGGGTGAAAAAATGCGGGTGATGCCGCTCGCTCGCAGCCGCTTTTCTAACCCTACCCAGTTTTATTCAAAAATTCACGTGGCGCAAATCGTGCGTGGCGCATGCGGGTACCGCTCCCGCCTCCTCATTGAGGCTCCGGCTTGTTCTCGATCTCTTCGGCCTTGCGCAGAGCCCTACGCAAGTATGTGAACGCGCCCCACCCGGATAATATTGCGACAAACGAGAAAGCATAGAGATTGAAGGGCGCGTGTCCTTTGGCGATGGTCTGTCCCACATTCAGCCCAATATTGAGCAAGGCGACGGCGAAGAGAAACGCTTGAGAGGAACCGATCAAGATTGAATCCTTGAGCGAGCGGTTTTTCTGCATCGCGGCTTTCATTTCGCCGAACGAAATGCGCTCGCTGGACCGCGGCAACTGCGCCAGGATCGGGCTTAGCCGATAACGCTGCACCCACGCGAAGACTTGCAAAAGCGCAAAAATCGATGCGAGGACCCCGCCAGCCAGAAGGAGGTAGTCTGTAATCTTAGGTTCACGATCGTGGAAGCCGAAATAGGCCCACGCCATCACCACAATCACGAGGACGGCACCGAGTATAAGTCCCATCGTGACCGGCCGGTTAACCTGTACGCGCGCGAGTATTTGCACAATTTCCGCTTTTTGCGCCTCCGTTACGAGATACTGATCGGTTCCGCCAAAGAGCCACCGTTTCGGAGCGCGGAAAACATACCCGTCCGGGACCTTTTTGAACCAGATGGATTCGATCTGTTGGGTGTTCACTTCTGCCTCCTTGGCGGCGATATGCGCATCGCTTCTTTGGTCGTGCCGGCGAAATCCGAGGTTCAAGTCCCCCACCTCGCCCCCGATGGCGCGAGAGAAAAAGGCGATTTCTTTCTGCCCTTCAAAATATGATGCCCAAAGACAGCGGCCGGCGCGCTCGATAAGATGCTTCCCCAACGCATGGCCTTGCCACGCCCCCGGGGAACGTACCGATGTACACTCTCTTTTACGCGCCGGACACCTGCGCGCTTGCTTCGCATATTGTGCTTGTGGAAACGGGAGCCGCCTATAGTTTAAAGCGGATCGACTTCGCCACGGCCGGGCAGCGGCAGCCTGATTATCCGTCGTGAAGGGTCGAGAACGGACTCCAGCCGCCTTTCAGAACTCAGCCGGTTTCCCTCCTGCTCCCGAAATATCATGACGAAGCCTTACGAAGGAAAGGTGGCGAACCAACACGCTGCCTATTTCTGACCAACCCTCTGTGCGTTCAGTTGGTCTGGGAAGTGTGCGTCGAGCTCCTCCCAAAGAATATTCTCGACGAAGATTTCGGTTTGACCCAGGTATACTTTGTCCCCTATTCGCAAAGGGATATCTTGCCATATGAGCGGTTCACCGACGCATCTCTCGCGCAGCTTCCATTGCCGGAAATCATGCTCCATCGTGGTCACTTCCGTCCCATCTTCTCTTGGTTGGAAATTTTCTATCGGCATCTCAAGCCATCGAAGCCGTTGGGCACGTCCAAAGACATTGATGAAATAATAAGCATTCGCCAATTGTAGGCGGTCTGCGCTTTTGGTTTCAGCGTTAAGAAAAACCGGAATGAACTCAACTTCACCAGGAGCCATTCGCTCCATAACAACACGAGCCCTCTCAGAGAATACAATTATGTTTCTATTCGTGTGGAACATATCGGGCAACTTTTGGCTGGCATCGGTCACCTTCAATGATTTTGGGAAATAAGAGGCTGGTATAGGTTTGTTCTTCCGACGATGTTCAGTATAGTCGCCACACATGTTCCACTCTTCAAACAAAAATATCGTCCCGTTCCAGTATTTCGGATCGAATCTGTAAACCATGGCACGCTCGCTATTTTCTATCTCTTGGGTTGGAGACGGAGGCGGGCGACCGGAAACGAAACAAAGTCGCCCTTATCTGCACAAGAAACGGCGAAGCTCGCCTGCCCTTCAACGCCGATCGTTTCGCCATCGCCGAGACGTTTGCCAGAACTGAGCAGGTATTCCGAAACCGAGAACGCGTGCTGCATTATGAATCCCGGAGCCAGGGGAGCAGACGTGCATTCGAGCTCCCTTAAACCAAACACTCGTAATCCAAGCGTGCCGGCTGTCATCGTCTGCTGGCCACTCGCGGCGGGCGACCCTTTCGCCAGCATAACCCGCACCCAGGACGGCACCGCATTGGCATTCGGCAATTCTGCTTAACCCCCGGCATGAGAAAGTCCATTCAAAAACCAAAATGTCTGTATCCGGCCTATTGCAACTGATCCAATCACGTTTGAGGGGCCCAAAACTCTTAACGGCAATGCAAAGGCCGTTGACGCTTGTGAAGATTAGTAGTTCGTATCGTGTCTCTGTTGCACACGGAGCGCATAGATTTCGGGACTTCGGCAAATGCAGGGAGCGCTGGCAGTGTTACAGGCAATGGCGCCATGAAGCCGTTAGACGTCGCGCACTGGGCCGCAATCGGGATCGCCTGCTGTATCGGCGTGGCTGTGGCCATCGCATCCTATATCGTGGCGACATCAACCGGTGATTCCCGAGCTTGGTATGTGGTTTTTCTCCTGAGCACCGGGATCCTTGTGCTTCCACAGGCTGCCGTTGTCCTTTTGGCGCTGCTTGCCGGAAAGGGGTTTGCGCCGCGTTTAGCAGCCATTGGCGGCATCGCAACCGCACTGGGGCTCGATCTGGCGGCGACTGTAGGCCTCGAGGTGAGGGTCTACGGAGGGGAGGGGTTCCTTTATCCGTTTGTCTACATGTTCTCCCTTCCGGGTGTTCTCGTGGGGGCGCTCGCCATAATCGCTTGGCTAAGATCAATGCGGCGGCAAATTCCGCCGTTCGGCGCCTTCGCCATTTCCGCCGCAGCCGTACTCGCCAGTTCGGTTATCAGTTCGGTTATAAGTTACGCCGTTGTCTGCAACGCTGCGTTCCACTATTGCCCGATGCCTTGGGAAATACATCAACGGAAGTGACATTGCCGCCCGCATGCAGCCTTCTGAAGTGCCCTATGGGAACCTGGTTCCTGAGTGGCACATGGCGCGTGAATTCAAGTCAGCATGACCTTCAGCAAGAGACATGCCTTTCACACGCCGAGACGCCGGCTCCCGGCCTTCTCCAGCCGTTGGATTTATCCGCAGCGGGTACCAAAGCTCAGGTTATGACAACTAGCGTAGGCTTCTGCGTTGTCCGGCTGTCTGCCTTCAGATATTCGAACTGAGACACCAACCGAGGGTTCAGCCCCAGGCTTAGCGCCAGGGGGGAGCATGGCGCTTACCTAAAGCCAATCGAGAAATGCTTGGCAAAGCGAGAAAATCAGGTACACTTTGAGGGAGGGAAAAGGTTTGGCGTCGCAGGCTATAACAGCCGGGGAGTCATTATGAGGTTTTTTCCTCTCGCATTCGCATTGCTGATTGTATTCCCGCCAACACCTGCTTTATCGCAACAGTCTGACTTTTTTCATGAAAGGATCGATACAATTGCGAAACAGTTTAGCACGCTGGATATTCCAGATTTAGAGAAGATTCAGCTTCCTCAAGCTCAGGCTGACGGTTCCTACATCTTCATTTATGTCTGGTTCCCTAGGACGCACCGGCCTACGAAGGCTTCTTTCGAAGCCAATGTCGGCGACTACTTCGATGTGTTGGGAGCGCAACAGCAAGTCTTCGCGGGCTGGTGCTATGCAAGAAAGCCCGAGACGCACATCCTCAAAACGGAAACCGGTGAAGTCGGCGTGGTGCGCATTTGGGCCCTCGGCTTCCATGGGCACGCGCCCCGCGGAAAATGCAGAGGCGGGCTTCCAGGCGCTGCGGGCCGGCTTGGACAAACCCAAGTCTACAAAGATCCGCGCTCTGGACTGCTATCCATGGTGCGCTCCGGTCATCCAACGCGCTTTCCGCTTGTCGCTGGCCGAGTTCAATAAACAGGCGCTCAGCCTTTCGTCTTGCGTCGCAGCAAATCGGGGCGCCGCTCCGCCGTGATGCTCTCCGATTGCTCGCGCCGCCAGCGCGCGATGCGGGCGTGATCGCCGGAAAGCAGCACATCGGGGATTTCGAGCCCCTCCCAAATTCGTGGCCGGGTATAATGCGGATATTCGAGGAGGCCGTTTTCGAAACTCTCCTCGGCCAGGGAAGCTTCGGCACCGATCACGCCGGGTAGCAGCCGCACGCAGGCGTCGATCAACACCATCGCGGCGAGTTCGCCGCCCGAGAGGACATAGTCTCCAATCGAGATCTCCTCGAGCTGGCGCGCGTCGATCGCACGCTGATC
>JBKQIH010000046.1:0-8578 GCA_052148445.1 Rhodomicrobium sp. | reverse complement strand
GCATAGGGTAGGGCGGCCATGGATGACGGGCATAAAACTTCGCCGGTTGCGCTTCACGAGTACAGCGCAGCGGAGATCGGCGCGATTGCGCATCTCTATCGCGGCGAGGTCTACCGCAGCACGGTATGGCGCACACGGCTCGACAACACCACGAACTGGGCGGTTGCGGGGCTTGGCCTTGCGCTCTCGATCTCGTTCTCGCGCTCCGAGGCCTCCGCGCTGCCGATCCTCCTCATCGGGTTTCTGATCGTTGTTTTCCTTCTCTTCGAGGCGCGCCGCTACCGTTATTTCAACGTCTGGCGGGCGCGGGCGCGATGGATGGAGACGAATTTCTATGCTCCCATGCTGACCGGCAGCAGCGGACCGGCGGGTTGGGAAAGGGTCCTGGCGCGCGATTACTGCGAACCTAAGCACCATATCAGCATGGCCCGTGCCATCGGGCGCAGGTTGCGGCAGACATATGCCTATGTCCTCACGATCCAGGCCCTCGCCTATCTCGGCAAGATCCTCATTCATCCAACACCCGTGACGAGCTTCGCCGAGTTCGTCCAACGGGCCACCATAGGGCCGATTCCCGGAGAATTCATTCTCGCAGCGGGCGTGCTCTTCAACGGCACCTGGATTATCTTCACGCTGGTGATGTACCTCAACGACCGCTCGGAACATGGTGTGCAGCGGGTCAGCATGGGGTAAGTGTCTCGCGGACGCCGCCCGCAAGCGGTAAGAATAGGAATTGCGCATAGGGCGCCGGGAGGTACCGGGATGGATTCACTCGCAACAAGGGCCGGACAGGAAGCCGTGTTCGATTGGGCCGATCCCTTTCAGCTCGAAGGCCAGCTCAGCGAAGAAGAACGGCTGATCGGCCGAACGGCTCACGCCTTTGCGGAAGAGCGGCTGCGGCCGCGAATCGTCGAAGCTTACGCGCAGGAGAAGACGGATCGCGCGATCTTCGGCGAGATGGGCGCGCTTGGGCTGCTCGGTCTGACGCTGCCCCAGGACTATGGCGGGGCGGGCGCATCCTATGTGGCCTACGGGCTTGTGGCGCGCGAGATCGAGCGCGTGGATTCGGGCTATCGCTCCATGATGAGCGTGCAATCCTCGCTGGTGATGCACCCGATCTTCGCCTATGGCAGCGAAGAGCAGCGGAATAAATATCTGCCGAAGCTCGCCGCCGGCGATTATGTGGGCTGCTTCGGGCTGACGGAACCCGATGCGGGCTCGGACCCGGGCGCCATGACCACGCACGCGGACAGGATCGGCGGCGGCTACCGCCTCAACGGCACGAAGACCTGGATTTCCAACGCCCCTATCGCCGATATTTTCGTGATCTGGGCCAAATCGCGAGCGCATCAAAATAAGATCCGCGGCTTCGTTCTGGAAAAGGGCATGAAGGGACTTTCCGCGCCCAAGATCGGCGGCAAGCTTTCCTTGCGCGCCTCGGTGACGGGCCAAATCGTCATGGAGGATGTTGAGGTGCCCGAAACTGCGCTACTGCCGGGCGCTTCGGGACTCGCCGGTCCGTTCGGCTGCCTGAACCGGGCGCGTTACGGCATCGCCTGGGGCGTGATGGGCGCCGCCGAGGACTGCTTCCACCGGGCGCGCCAATATGCGCTCGACCGCAAGCAATTCGGCCGGCCGCTGGCCGCAACCCAGCTCGTGCAGAAAAAGCTCGCGGATATGCAGACAGAAATTGCGCTCGGGCTACAGGCGGCGCTGCGCGCCGGGCGCCTGCTCGACGAAGGCAGAGCGGCGCCGGAAGCGATCTCGCTCATCAAGCGCAACAATTGCGGCAAGGCGCTCGACATCGCCCGCGCCGCCCGCGATATCCATGGCGGCAACGGTATTTCCGAAGAGTACCATGTCATGCGGCACGCGCAGAACCTCGAAACCGTGAACACCTATGAGGGCACGCACGACGTGCACGCGCTCATCCTCGGCCGCGCGATCACGGGCATCCAGTCGTTCACTGCCTAAGCAGAGGTCGCAAAAGTGGTCTTCCCGGTTTTGTGAAAAAACACAAGGCGAACGTTTATCGTGAGCGGCAAGCGCTCACTCTGCGAAAACAAGTGAATCTAAGCGGGCATTCGTTGGGTAGCCAACGAAAGTCTGCTTAGCCGCCGATTGTATACGGCCATCCTGCAGCTTCCTGTGGATAACTTCGCCGGCCGATGGAACCGGGTTCGACACCTGTTTGTTCACTATCTGCCCACGAATGGATTGAGCTGCCCGGCAAGCGCTCAGTCCATGCTTCTGTGGGCAAGTGGGGCACTTCTAACGAAATCTTACCGGCACAATCGTTCATAGAACCTCCCTAAGCCGTCGCCCGCTGGCCGGGGAGCCATTCTTGACCGCAGGAGAACCATCCATGCGTCCAGACCGGCTGGCGGAATTAAGAAAGTTTTTTACAGCGATCGAGCCGCAATTGCATGAAGTTATTGCGGTCATGTACAGCCGCCTGCTCGAAGCCGTTCCCGAGGCGAAGCCTCTCTTTAAGGGCAACCTCGAAGAGCAACGCGGACGCTACATGCACATGCTGCAAACGATGATTAAGCTTACGCGTTCGGCCCATCTCTGGCCCATCGGCGCTTTCACGGGACAGGCATCGCTGCCCGTTCTCGATAGGCTTGGGACCATCCACGCCGATCTTGGCATAACTCGCGCGCATTTCAATGCGATGAAGTCGGTGCTGTCGCAATGCTGCAGGGAAATCTCTCCGTCCGGGTTCACCCCGCATGTGGAGGAGGCGCTTGGCTTCATCTGCGATGTCACCGCCAATGCTTTGACGAAGTCCGATCAACTGGATCAGGTGGAGCTAGTCCGCAAAAATGAGCTTCCGCACAAGGGCCACGCCTTGGCGACGCACGATCCTCAAAGACATTTCGATAGCCCGGCGCCGGAGGAAGATTTTCGGCCGCAGCCAACGCTTCATTAGCGGGGCGTCAAGGCAAGAAACCGGAGCCGGAAAGATAGGCTCCGCTCCACCACGATGTGAGGTTGGCCAGGAATGAGGCCGCGGCGGCGGCGCGCCAGGGATATTTCCAGACGGCCCGCAGGAGCGCCGCCTCCACGGTAAAGGCGAAAACCTCCGAGACGGCGGCTTGGGTGAGGAGCGTCCAGCCGAGGCGCTCCGCGAGCACGGGGAGCACGAAGTAAACCGCCGGATGGGTTGCTAGGTTGAGCCCGGCTATTTGGCCAAGGATGGCGTGCGCCGGGCGGCCCATGATGCGCCCGGCGATGGCATAGGCGGGCGCTTCCAGGATGCAATTGACGAGGAAAACGAGCCCATAGGCCGCGGCCGAAATGTCCTCCGAGCCGCCGGCCTCGCTCAGTTGCAGCACACGGCAGGTCTCGCCGAGCATGCCCGGCGCGAATAAGCCAAGCACGATCCCGGGCGGCGCAAAGCAGGCGGCGTTCATCGCGCACGTGCTGGCAAGGCCCTGCGGATCAAAGCAAGGCCGGCGATTTCGAAATAGCCGTGAAACGCGGCGGCTGTCAGATAAAGAAGCCGCGCTTCCAGCCATCCGCGCACGAGCGCGTAGGCAAAAAGTCCGGCGAGGCCATAAGCCGCGCCGTACAGCACAAGACGCCCGCTGTCGCGCTCAATGAGACGCACCGACTTGGAAAAGCCGATGGGATGCCCGTGCGGCAGCTCCTGTTCCGGGATCGCCCTCAGCCAGACGAAATAATGCAGGCTCTGCCCGAACGCGAATGCGGAAACGGCCCGGCTCCAGAAGATTTCGCTCTGACTATTGGGCAAGATCGTCTGGCCGATGTCGACATCGCTCAAAGCGCCGGCAAAAATGCTCGATGCGCGCTGAGCGAGGATCGCGTCGAAGGCCCCGGCAAAAATGGCCGCCGTTGCTAGCGCAAAAAACGTGAGCGCCCCGGTGGCTACGCGCCGGTCCGCCGCCGTGGGAGCGCGGGCGATCCAATAAGCGAAGCCTACGAAATTGTGTGCTAGGACGAGGGCGCCCAGCGTTTCCGCCGGGGCTGCCAGCGACGCGGCCCCCAGTGCGCACAAAATCATCGCCGTAGCTGCCGCGCGCACGGCTCCCGCGCCCGAAACCGAGGCCAGCCACACGGCCGCGATGAACGCAGCCGCCAACTCGATGCCGTTCGGAAAGCGTTCGAGAATGGCCGGGCCCGATGCTCCCGCCCAAAGCCGGATGCCCGCAACCGCGAGGAAGCAAGCCCCAGCCCGCACGGCAATGCCCGCGCCAGCCTCTCCGTTCGCCGGCACCGTCAAGCGCGGCACGAAGCTAAGCGAGGCCGCGAGATGAGGGACGCCCAGCACCAGCGGTACGGCCAAGAGCATCCAGAGCGGGACCGTCAGAGCGAGGCCGAGCGCAACGAAAAGCGATACGATAAATATAACGGCGAGGCGCTTCGCCCGGTCGCGGAAAATCCGTTCGATAAGCCGTACGCGGAGCGTCACAGTCAGAATAGGGCCGCGCAGCCTGTCGATGCGAATTGCGAGCGCATGCAGCATCGCCCCAGCAGTAGCTTCCAGCGCAGTTAGGACCAACCGGCGAATGCGCGCCGCAAGAACCGGGTATCTCACCACGGCCGGACGCGGGGCCGCGAGCGTATTCATGCGGGCAGACCGATGCGCTGCGTCAGCGCGCGCCATACGGGTCCGCGTCTGGGCGGGCATCGGAGCGCGGGTCGGGACGGCCATCGGAGCGCTCATCGGCGCGGCCATCGGAGCCCTCTTCAGCGCGGCCATCGAAGCGCTCGTCAGGGCGGCCATCGGCACGCTCGTCAGGGCGGCCCTCGAAGCGCGGGCCGGGGCGAGCATCGAAGCGAGCGCCGGGGCCAGTGCTCGCGCTTCGGACGAAGACGCAGGTGTAATTGGTGGCCTCTGGCGATTTCTCGCAATCGACGGACAGGGCGGAGCGGCCCGGTCCGGTCATTCTTACGATTGCATTCGCCGTAGCGCCGGTCACCTTAACCCTGGTCGGAACCGCCTCGGGAGACGGAGCCGGTTCGGGCGCCACATACGGCCGGCGGGGCCTAGGTCCGGGAAGGATGTCGGCGAACACGGCGGTCGCGGCGGAAGCAAGAACAAGGCCGGCAAGCAACACTCTCGTAAAACGCATTTATTCAGTTCCTTTATTGTAATCGTACGGAAGTTTAAGGCGGCGTGTCCGCCCCGGCAAGCCCAAACGGGGCAGCGTCTTGCGCCCCTTCTCCCTCGCGCAGCCGCGCAAATGGCAGCGCCTTCCATCTAACCTGCAGGCCGCGTATAGTTTTATCGCAGACAGCGGGACAGGGCTGGCGCCAACGAATATGCCTGAAAAACTTCTGGCTCGTTATATTTTGGAGTTAAGCATGAAACCGTCGATAGGCACCGGCTTCGCGATCCTGGTTTGTGCCATGAGCGTTAAGTCCTATGCGCAATCGCCCGGACAAGCGGCGGCGCCGGAACCGAGCTTAGCTGAGTTCGCCAAAACCGTGCCCGGTTGCAATGAGGTTCAGAACAATTGCCAGGTTTGCCTGCGAGGAGCGGACAATGAGTTTCACTGCTCGAATGTCGCTATTGCGTGCAGTCCGAACGGGGAATGGCGGTGCATATCCACCGCTGCGCCCTATAAAAAGGCAAAGTGACGGACCGCGCCGCTGCAGGCAGCCCGCGCCGCTCGATCGCCCTCGGCGTCTACGAAGCTTGCCCGCGAAAATCTTTTCGATTACAGCATATTATAAGCATTTATAAGGGGAGGAAGAGTGTGCCGCTCCCAACCAAAATTCGAACGGACTTACTTCCTCGGTACCAGGGAAACGGCTTGGACCATCTCGATGGCCTTGTCGACTTGGCGACGAACGAGAACCGCCTCGGCCCTTCCGAGCTGAGCCTGCAAGCCTACGCAGCGGCGGCGAAGGACCTTTTCCGCTATCCGGACAGCGCGCAGAGAAAGTTGAAAGCCGCGCTGGCGGAGCGTTTTGCGGTGCCCGCCGGAAAGCTTGCCTGCGGCGCCGGCTCCGACGAGCTGATCTCGCTGCTGATGCGCTTGTTTGCCGGACCAGGCGACGAAGTGCTGTTCCCCGGTTATAGTTTCATCATGTTCTCGCGCTACGCCTTGAGGACCGGAGCGTCGCCCATCGCTGCGCGAACCGATGGATACCGGCTCTCGGTGGATGGCATTTTGGAGGGCATTACCGCCCGGACCGCGATCGTCTTTGTTGCCAACCCCAACAATCCAACAGGCGCCTGCCTAACCAAGAGCGAGATCTGCCGGCTGAGGTCGGGCATGCCGGCTCATATCCCGCTGGTCCTGGATAGCGCCTACGCCGAGTACACCGATGACCCGGACTACTCCGACGGCTCGGACCTTGCCGAAGAATTCCAAAATGTCATCGTGCTACGCACATTCTCCAAACTTTACGGCCTTGCTGCGCTGCGCATCGGCTGGTGCATCGCTCCGGCGCCGCTCATCGACAAAATCGACCGGCTCAGGGGCCCCTACAATGTTTCTGCGCCAGCGCAGATGGCCGCGATCCAGGCGCTTGCCGATCTCGATCACGCCGACGCATCGCGGCGTCATAACACTCTGTGGCGTGCCCGCTTGATTGACGAGCTGTCCCAGGCCGGTTTGCGGGCCGAGCCGAGCGGCGGCAATTTCCTGAACGTGGTTTTTCGCGATTTGCAGAGCGCAGACTGTGCCTATCGAGGCCTTTTGGAGGAGGGAATTCTAACGCGTCCGCTCCACGACTACGATATGCCGGAATGCATCCGCATTACCGTCGGCCGCGAGAGCGACAACCAACGGATCGTCGAGTTTTTCCGTCAATTCGCGCAAGCCGCGCCCGTGCATAAAAAGATATTCGATTAACCTCGTAAAAAGATATGCGGAATCTGAGCGTTTTTGTCCGGCATCCGTCTTTGCGGGAGTTGGTACTGCGGGCCGTGAACCGGCCTTCATAGAATTCGAACTTAAGGCAACAAACCCTTCAAGAGCGGACCAAGGCGATCCCGTATTACCTCTCCAAAGGCTCGGCTGCCGTAAGGAAAATCTAAGCTTTGGCCACCATCATGCCTGGGTATGCCCTCTTCTCTACCCCAAGATGCCGCAGTCCTGCTTCCGCTTCTGGTGTCGCTGGTGACGACTCTAACAACGATTGTGATTCATGGACTTGCTTTCTTAGCTGTGCTTTATATCGTTAGCCGGGAATACCGCCTGGGACGCGCGGGCACCCGGTTCTGGCAAGACCTCGCCATCATAGCCACGGTCACGCAGCTTGCACTCCTGGCTCATCTGGTGGAGATCGCAGTATGGGCGGTAGTATTAATCCTCTGCGGTGAATTTACCAGCCTTGCTAGGGCTTTCTATCACTCGGCAATGAACTATACCTCTTTAGGCTACGGCGATATTGTCATGTCCGCTTCCTGGAAGCTTTTGGGACCGCTTGAAGCAGCCAACGGGTTACTGCTGTTCGGTGTCTCCACTGCCATGATATTCGCAGTCATTCAGCGGCTCGTTCGGTCCCGGCTCACTGGAGGCCCGCTTGACCAATAGGTGGCTGACTACTGGAGTCTTACCCCATGGTTTGCGGCCGCAGACTGGTAGAGTGCCGGGCGATGCGCAAAAATCGCGCTCCGCTCGATCCTCGATGGGCTTGACGGCGCGCATGGACGAATCTCAATCTTCTCGCCACGCCTGCGCGGGGCCGGAAGCAGCTATCGGCTTAATCGAAGGGCTTAGTCGCAAGACTCTCAGCAGCGGAATTGTGCGCCGCGGCTGGCATTCCGCCGTCATGAATAAGTGACCGCACACTTTCAATCCTCGGCACATTCATCCTTCGTACTTCGAGCGCAAAAAAAACCAGGCTGACAGACGCGGTTGCCGCGAGACAACTCCTTTCAATATTAGCAAGTTCTGTGCATTTGATTGCCAGTTCGACAGGCGCATCAGCATCGGCGGGGCATAAGACATCGAAGCTTGGACCTATTCCCGGTCCGGTCAAGCCCTCAAAAAATATAGAGTAGGTTCTGTGAGCCGCAGCAAAACGAAATAAATGTGCCAAAATTATTGTGCACCAGAAGAACAAACGAAGTACAGAAGTTCGATGTGCGGCAAAGGACACGATAGCAAGCGTTAGCGGAATTATGTTCCAAGAAAAGAAAAGAACAAAACTAAACGTAGTATAGATTGTCGCGCCGAAAAACCGGCCGATAGCGTAATTATGCTCCCACGCATGCGCCGCGCTTGCAACTGCGATGGCCAGTATCGAGACAATGGGTGCAGCCCATAGCAGGCCGGCCCATGCATATAAAATCTGGCGCACAGGTTGGACGCGCCACCTCGATGGCCGTGCGCGCGCCCTTTCGTTACCGGCTTGAACAAGAAGAGTCATTCAACGTTCGCGAACTTGTAATTCTGCCTGGGCGCAAGCTTTAGGCAAATATTATCGCGTCCGCAATTCCTCCAGCTTGCAACCGGCCCTTAAACGAGTGCGACTTTCCCCTATCGGCCCATTTTTACGGTCTTGTTTATATGAATAGCTGCAAATCCAAACCGGCGGGCGGACTGGCCGCAGCGCATTCCCATTGACGCGGGCGCGCCGATGCCTCACATCTAGC
>JBKQIH010000045.1:0-2856 GCA_052148445.1 Rhodomicrobium sp. | reverse complement strand
CGCAACATATACCGCAACTGCTGCCGGCAGAGGATGCCGCAAAGACCATCGATACGCTCAACCGCCGTATCGAGGCATTGCAGACCGAACTCGCAAAGTGGAGACCGCTGGACGGGCTTTGAATGTTGCGGCGAACGCCGCCTCCCCCTTCTTCGCATAACTGCCGGTGGGAGAACCGAAGCCCACTCGCTTTGGCGTAAAGGCTCGGCTGAAAGGTTTAATCCGGCATAAATTTCAACATCGTCATCCCGGATAGGGCGCTTTTCGCGCCTATCCGGGATCGTTCAGGACGCCATGGCCCAATGTCCGTAAAAATCCCGGATAAACGCAATGCGTTTTCCGGGATGACGCCGAGGTTCTATCGTGTATCGCTTAAGCACATTTAACCGGACAGACGTGGGCTTAAAGGAGGCTTTGCAGCCACCCTTCCCGCAGATAGCGCGCTTTCGCACTAATATTTCATCGGCCCGGTGGCATCTTGTTATTCATGTTTTGGTGACGGCTTCGTGCGAGAGTGCGGAGACTATGTCATTCCGGATCGATTGAGCTTTTATGTTTCAGCGCATCTCATCGCAAAAGGAAGCGCCGGTTCCGCTAAGCCTGGACGCCGGTCAACGCATCGTTACGCCGGACTTGGACCCCGTTCTCGGCTGGATCGGAGCGGAGAGCGCGCGGGTTGCACAAGCCTTGGTCCTGCCGCCTTGGCTGACCGAGCCCTGCCCCACAACGAGCATCGCCTACGCCTGCAATCTCCCTGCGGCTTGGCCCGGTCAAAAAGAACCGTGCGGGTCCGCAAGACCGGGTGGCCAGCCGCCTGCCGGTACCGTCGAGCCCGAGGCGGAGGCAGCGTTCTTGGCCTCCTCGCTCCCGGGCGGGCAGGTTTCGATCGTTTCGGACGGCGGCATCCGCAATACGATTTCATTTCGCTGGGTTTGCCTCACCGCACACACATCGATCGGAGCTGTCTGGCGCCTCTTCTTAAATCTGCGCCCCTCGGGCGTTTGGACGGCGGCCGGGCACGATTACGTTTTCGAGGCGGGCGGCGGCGCACTGCTAAATGGGCTTGGCAATTTGACGATCGTGCTTGGCGGGCGCGCCTTCACGCTCACGCACCCCGAGGGAAAGCTGACTTGCCTGCCTTCGAAGCTGGGGCGCGTGAAAATCACCCAGCTCACCGCAGACGGCTGGGCCAAGCGGCAGGTTCTGAGCTTGATGCTTTATCCCGGCCGCAGCATCGCCGCGACCTTTTCGGATGGCAGAAAAGAGCTGATCGCCACTGCGGCTTCGCCGCGAGCCGCCGCGGCAATCGCGGCCTGACCGGTTCCCAGCTCGCGGCAATGCCTGGGAAGTGACTAATTAAGCGTTTTCTTTGTAGCGCCGGTAGAGCCGGGGGCCTGGGCGGTATGTTCTGCATAACCCAGGCTGCCGCGCGCGGTGCAAGGGCTAAGACCTTCTGCGCCCGATGCGAATCTGTTCTGTTTAGATCGATTTCTAACGCTCCCGTGAGGCCGGCGATCCATGCCGGCTGGGGCAGAGGCAAAAATGGCCACAGGCAGCAGCTTCAAACCCGCCTTTAGAAAGAAGGGCGCGTTCAAGAAGTGGTGGGCCGTGGGTATCGCCGGTTGCTTGGGGCTGCAATCTTGCGTGGGACCGGATTTTCAATTGCCGGAGACCCCCAATATCGGCGCGTTCACGCCGGACCGTGTGCCTGCCAATAACAGTGCTGGCGGCAAGACGCAGCATCTCGCCATGAGCGAATCGCTTCCCGGCGATTGGTGGGCGATGTTCCACTCAACCGCGCTGAATACGCTCGTCGAGCGCACGCTCCGCGACAATCCGAATGTTCCGGCGGCGCAGGCGGCCTTGCGCGTGGCGCAGGCGAACGTCTATGCCGAGGTTGGCCAGCTTTTCCCCCTCGCAAGCGGAATCTATCAGCCCACGGGCGGCAAGGTGGCGACCAACGGCTTCACGGGCACAGCTTCGCCGATTGTGGGTCAGGTTCAACCCAATCCCGTTTATTACACGCTTCACACCGCGCAATTTTCCGTGTCGTACGTGCCCGACATTTGGGGCGGCACGCGGCGGCAGATCGAAAACCTGGATGCGCTCAAACAGAACCAGCGCTTCGCGAACGAGGCAACTTTCCTTACGCTGACATCGAGTATCGCGCTGGGAGCGATCCAAGAGGCGTCGCTGCGCGAACAAATCGCCGTCACCGAAAGCCTGATCAAGATCGCCAACGGCATCCTCGTAAAAATCCGCGCGCAACACGATGCAGGCCAGGTTTCCGGCTTGGACGTCGCAGCCCAGGAGGCCCTCGTCGCGCAGACCGAGGCGACACTGCCGCCCCTGCGCAAAGCGCTCGACCAGCAGCGCGACGCGCTGATCGTGCTCTCCGGCCATTTGCC
Organism: Rhodomicrobium sp.; assembly: GCA_052148445.1. Lineage (GTDB taxonomy): Bacteria > Pseudomonadota > Alphaproteobacteria > Rhizobiales > Rhodomicrobiaceae > Rhodomicrobium. The sequence goes on along the minus strand of JBKQIH010000045.1, from coordinate 448 downwards.
GGGGGAAGGTTTGCCCGAGCGCTTCAAGTTCAAGGGCTTGACGCTACCGCGTAATTTGCCGGTGAGCCTGCCCTCGCAGCTGATTGCGCAGCGCCCCGACGTGCGCGCCGCCGAAGAAAATATGCACGCCGCCTGCGCCCTCATCGGCGTTGCCATCGCCAACAGGCTTCCGCAATTCTCCGTGAACGGCGATTTGGGCCGGCAGGGGACCCAATTTCAGAATCTATTCAGTAGTAACCCTGCCTTCCATTTTTACACCGGCATCGCCAACGCATCGCAGACCATCTTCGACGGCTTCACCTTGCAGCAAAGACAGCGGGCGGCGGAAGCCGGCTTCGATCAGGTGGCGGCGCAATACCGCCTGGCGGTGCTGACGGCCTTCCAGAATGTCGCGGACGTGCTGTACGCCATCAAGCACGATACGGTGGCGCTGGCCAAAACCATCAAG
>JBKQIH010000044.1:0-4450 GCA_052148445.1 Rhodomicrobium sp. | reverse complement strand
ACAACAGCTGTAACTCTTGGTCCTGGATTACTTCCGGCTTCGCTCCGCCCGGCGTCGCAATGACGGAGTTACCGGTTTCAGGCACGCCGCTCTAACGCTTTGTCAAGCGAACTTGAGCCTCCGGCGGGTATCCCAGCGAAGGAGCCTCTGAAAAAATTGCCCGAGCCTACACAGGGCGGTTCGAAGCCGCATCCGCCTGCGGGCGCGCTGAGTTGCCGGATGGGGAATGGGGGCAGGTGGCGCTAGGAGTATAGGCTTCCACCTACGCGGGAGAAGGACAGATGAAGGGCGGGTCAAAATTTATGCGGGTTGGTATGACGCCGCACGGGTTGGCATTAATGACTGTTGATAGAACAAACAAAAAAGCAAGTGGTGACGGTGAGACACCACTTGCTTCATTTTGCAGTAGGGCTGGGCAGAGCCCTGAACCGCGTCAATCGTACACTTTTACTTACAACCTTAGAACTTCAGGCGCATACCGGTGACAACGGTGGTGTTGTCGGTTGCTTCGTAGGGGTCGTTCGAGAAGGACGAGGCAGCCAGACCGCCGCTGATGGTGGAGTACGAAACACCGGCATAGACGTCGAAATGCTTGTTGAAGCTATAGTCAACAAGGAACGAAGCGGTGCTTGTGTCGCCAGCGCAGGCAAACGCGTTAACTGCGCAACCGCCCGTTGTGCCTTTGAAGTAGTTGGCTTCTTTAAAGGCGTCTTGAGACACGTGGTAATAAGCACCGGTAAAGGCCCAGGGACCCATCTCGTACTTCGCGCCGGCCCATTCCGTTTCGAGAGTGCGCGTGCTGAGCAAGTTAACGTTGTTGTATGTGAGCTGATAGCCGCCGATCGTTGAGCCAGCGCTGGAGCCGAGCGCGCCGCCTGCGTTGGTCTGATCGGTGTGGTTATAGCCAGCAAACAGCGTCAGCTTCGAGGTGGGGCCTTCGTCCTTGAAGCCACCACCGAAATCGAAGGTGTACTTACCCATGAACGAATAAGCTTCGTTATTCGTCAGGAAGTAGTAGAGCTGATTGATGTCGGCGCCTGTGAGCGTACCTAGCTGGGCGTTGACCGCGCCTTTTTCGTTCGTATAGAGGGCGTCAAGCGAGAAGCCGTGATAGGTGCCGCCGATATTGCCAGCCACTGAGTCGCCGTGGAGCTGAGCATCTTGACTACCGTCCGAATACATGACGGCAGCGTGCACTGGGCCGTATTGGAAGACGTATTTCGCGGAGTCATCCCAGCGTGCGGTTTCCGTGCTGCCTGCGCCGGCTCCAGAGAAGCCCGACCATCCGAGGAGCGACATGGAATAAGACAAGCCCATCGGGTCGTACTTGGCCATCGCGTCGAGCTCAAGCGAATTCTGACGGCCGAGGGTCAGCGTGCCGTAGGAGGAATTGCTCAAACCTGCATAGGCTTCGCCGTTGATGGCTTGACCGCAGCGGCTGCCGTCGCCGAACGCTTGGAGCTGGCTGCCATGGACAAGAGAATTTGCAAGGGTGACCAAGCTCTGGCACGCATCGGCGATCGTGCCATACATCGGGTTGAAGCCCGTGTCGAGTTTGCCGATCGCCACGAAGCCCATGCCAACGGATTCTTCAACCTTTACGCCGATCGTCGATTGCGAAAGGGCGTTGTTGGTCAGGGAGGAGTTAGAGCCGAGTGCCTTCGACTCGCCGTAGATGTTGTAGCCTTGACCCGTATAGAGAGAACCGCTGTTGGAAAGCCCGTTGCTCTGATAGCCGTAGCCCACGTCGATCGTGCCGTAAATGGTGACGCCCTTGTAGGTCAGGGTGTCCGGCAGCGGGTCTTTCATGCTGTCGAGGCCCAGATCGGCCGCTTGAGCGGAGGCTACGCAGCCGCCGAGCGCAAGTGCGCAAATTATTGCTTTTCTCATAGGAATTCCCCCAGTTTGAACGAAGACGCACAACGTTTTTCTTCGCACGGACTGACGTCCGCACTTGCACTGTGGGAATTATGACCAGAGATCAATTTCCCCCCCCCGCTACTGTGCTTCACCTGCGTAGCCTGCCCGGCTTTTCGCAGAGAATTTCCAATAGCCTCATGCCTGGTATGATCTAACGGAACTGCCACGTTCCGGTCAATGGCGAGGTGGGGCTTTGTGACACTTCCATGAAGCGATTGTGACAGTTGAGCAACTATACGAAAGCTGCACCCGGGCAACATGCATTAGAATCGAAAAAAGCGTGAGCTTAGCGCAAGCTGGCTGTCAAGCCCTAAATCCGGCCCCCTGAATCCCAACCCCGCTTGGGGCACTTTATATAGCGGCAAAAATGGGGTCCCGTTACCGGCTCATGAGCGTGTGAAAACACCAGCGCCCGCACCTTCCCCCAATGCCCATCGAATGTCTTAAGCCCCTGAGGCATTCGGATTCCTCCTCGCGGGGTTAGTCTATGAGGTGAATTGTATCACCCTGGTTGACTCCACGGTGCGGCCGAGTACTGTCGCGGCGATGATCTGGATTGTCTTTGCAGTAGTGACGGCTGGTGTGATCTTGGCTGTCGCGCGTCCGCTGATGCGCGCCGGCATGGGTGCGGCTGGGCCTACGCCGGAAGTCGAAGCTTATAAGCTTCAGCTGGCCGAACTCGGCCGTGAGGAAGAACGCGGCACGCTGGGCAAGGAAGAAGCGGCGCAAGCGCGGACGGAAATTTCGCGGCGGCTACTCCGGGCGGGCCGGCAAAGCACCTTAGTCTTTCCGGACGGCCGGGCGTCTTTCAACCCGGCCGTGGCCTTCTTTATCGCAGCGGCCGCGGTTGCAATTGGCGCCGTGGGACTCTACGCGGAATATGGCGCGGCGGGCCTTCCCGATCAGCCGCTCGAAGCGCGGCTTAGCGTGCCCCCCGAAAAACAAACGATTGAATTGCAGATCGCGAATGTGGAGCGGCGGCTGCGCGCCCATCCAAAAGATGCGCAGGGCTGGACGATCATCGCTCCGGTTTATTTCAAGACCGGGCAATTCGACAAAGCGGCGAATGCCTATCGCAGGGCCATGCAACTCTCTGGCGAGGACGAGGACAAGCTTTACGGCCTTTTCGAATCGCTAACCTTCGCGAATGACGGCGCAGTGCCGGCCACGGCCAAACCGATCCTCGATGCGGCGCTCGCCCGCGATCCAAAGTCTTTGCGCGGCCGGTTCTGGCTCGCGATCTTTGCCGGCCAGGAGGGCAGAAAAGCCGACGCGGAGCATATTTACCGCGAGATGCTGAGCGAAAATATTTCAAGCGGGTGGAAGGGCGTTATCGAGAAGCAGCTTGCCGCGTTGAGCGAGGAGCCGGAGGGCCAAGGCGCGGAGAGCGCGCAAGCGTCCGGTAATCCTGCTCAAGGCAATCAAGGTGCGATGATCCGCGGCATGGTCGAGCGCCTTGCCGCCCGGCTGAAAGAAAATGGCGCGGATCTGGACGGCTGGCTGAAGCTTATTCGCTCCTACGCGGTTCTCAAGGAAACGGACAAAGCGCAAGAGGCGGTTGCATCGGCCCGGGCGCAGTTCGCTTCAGAACCGCAAGCCCTAGAGCAAATCGAAGTTTTGGTACGCGGGCTCGGTGTAGCGGGTGCGCCGGCGTCAGGCGGCGTGGCTCAGAGCGATCAGGGGGCCATGATCCGCGGGATGGTCGAACGCTTGGCCGCGCGGCTGAAAGAAAATGGCGCGGATCTGGACGGCTGGCTGAAGCTTATTCGCTCCTACGCGGTTCTCAAGGAAACGGATAAAGCGCAAGAGGCGGTTGCATCGGCCCGGGCGCAGTTCGCTTCCGAGCCGCAAGCGCTTGAACAAATAGAGAATTTATCGCGCGGGCTCGGTCTCGCGCCAGCGGGCTCCAAAGGAGGGCAGCCGTGATTATGACGAGAAAAAAGCGGCGCGGCATATTGATCGTTGGCGGCCTGATAGCGGCAGCGGTCGCTCTTATTGTTGTGGTCTTGCAGCTTCGAAACCAGGTAACGTTCTTCATGAGCCCGACAGAGGTTTTGGCAAACCAGCCCAAGCCGGGAACGCGCTTCCGGCTCGGCGGGCTTGTCGAGGCCGGCACATTACACAAGGGCCTTGTATCCACCTTCAGTCTGACGGATGGCGCGAAATCGCTTCCCGTCTCCACGAGCGATCTCCTCCCCGATCTACTAAAAGAGGGGCAGGGTGCCGTGACCGAAGGGTATTTGGGGCCGGACGGCGTTTTCCTCGCGGACAAAGTGCTTGCGAAGCATGACGAAAAATACATGCCGCCCGAAGTCACCGCCGCTCTCAAGAAAAGCGGGCATTGGCAAGAGCAGAGCGCAAAACCGAAAGCCGCTCCAGGAACTTAGGCGAGGAAAGACCGGACCGTGATCGTTGAACTGGGGCATTTCGCCCTCATCCTCGCCTTCTGCGTCGCGCTGGTGCAATGCGCCGCGCCGCTCTTCGGTCTCGTGGCCCGCGACGCGCGGCTCTTGCGGATCGCCGATGCGTC
>JBKQIH010000043.1:0-6004 GCA_052148445.1 Rhodomicrobium sp. | reverse complement strand
GCCTACCCTCTGATGGCCGCGATCCAATCCATGTGCGCGCGCATCGGCCGGGTGACCGGAAAAGGACTCGCCGCCAACATCAAGACCGCGTTCCCGCCAGTCATACTGCTAGGTGTCGTGCTCCTGCTGCTGATCGCCAATATCCTCAATATCGCTGCCGATGTCGCCGCAATGGGAGAAGCCGCCGAACTCGTCACCGGCTTCGATCGCCATCTCATGACGGCATTCTTCGTGTTTGCGACTCTCGTGCTGCAGGTGTTCGTTCCTTACCACCGGTACGTCGTCTTTCTGAAATGGCTAACCTTATCCCTGCTGGCCTACGCTGCGGTCCTGTTCACGGTCCGCGTTCCGTGGGGTGAGGTCGCGCTGCGCACGGTCTGGCCGCGTTTTGCGCCAAATGCCGAAGCCGCTGCCGTAATCGTCGCCGTGTTCGGTACCACCATCAGTCCCTACCTCTTCTTCTGGCAGGCATCCGAGGAGGTCGAGAACATGCAGGCAGCACCTAACGCCGCGCCCCTCGTGCGCGATACGCACGCGGCAGAGACGGAACTCCGCCGCATCCGGTGGGACACCTGGAGCGGAATGTTTTACTCCGACATCACCGCCTATTTCATTATCCTAGCGACCGCCGTTACGCTCAACGTTGCGGGAATTACCGACATCGATACGGCAGCGCAGGCGGCGAGCGCGCTTCGGCCTCTGGCCGGTGACTTCGCCTACACACTCTTCGCTGTTGGCATTCTCGGAGTGGGTTTGATCGGCGTGCCGGTGCTCGCGGGCTCGGCCGCCTATGCCCTATCCGAGGCGATGGGCTGGCGATGGGGACTCGAACGCAAGGCGACCGACGCTTGGGGGTTCTACGGCGTTATTGCGGTCAGCGTACTCGCCGGACTTGGCATCCAATATCTGCCGATCAGCCCGATGAAGGCCTTGTTCTGGAGCGCCGTCATCAATGGGGTCGCGGCCGTGCCGCTGATGGCTGTGATAATCCTGCTGGCCTCCAAGAAGTCTGTGATGGGCGCATATACAGCCAGCCGGCCGCTCGTCATCCTCGGCTGGATCGCGACGGCGGTAATGGGAGCGGCGGCCGTGCGGATGGTCATCCCCGGCTAGGCCGCGGGCCTGGTCGCCACAGCCATTCGCCGCCGCAGCTGAGCGTTCTGTTGATAAGGCGGATCAGGTGCCAGGAGCCGGCGGGTTTCTGATTTCTGAGCACGGATTTCGTCTCACATCCTACCCTGCACACTCAGGACTGCGGCGCGGGGCATGGGCCACCAGTATGAGTAGATTCCGAGTCTGGGGGCGCCGTCGCCGTTTAGTTATAATTTGGCTTATCGAAACAGCCCCGTGCTGCCAGCGCTATCGAGCGGACTGCAAAACACGTTGATATCAAGCTCAAGACTGCGAACGCACGTCATTCACCGCTGAAACTTCAGAACCGGAAGGTCCTGAAGCTTTGGGCGCTAAGCTTTGCCTTGTCCGAAAGGATTGAGATCCAGGACGGCACATCGATGACGCCGTCAGAAAACTCCTTACAAGACACAGGAATCCGTCGCGCTCGCACCAACGGCCAACCAATGGCAGATCGAATTGCCGAGCTTTACGCCAACGCCGCAATCGTCAGCCAAACGAACTGCCGATTGATCGTGCCCCATTCCAAAGGAGTTGCGAATGTCCAAGGTCATCTCTGCAAGCGAAGCCGCGGCCTTGATAAAAGACGGCGCCACGCTTGGCGCCAGCGCCCTGGGCCTTTCGGGCTGGCCCGAAGAGGTTGCGATCGCCATAGAGAAGCGGTTCCTGGCCTCCGGTCACCCTACGAGCATGACCTTTGTCCATGCCTCTGGAATCGGCGACTGGAAGTCCAAAGGCCCGCAACATTTCGCCCATCCCGGGATGGTCTCGCGCTGGATCGCCGCACATGCCGGCCTATCGCCGGGCATGGCCAAAATGATTACCGACGGCGCGTTCGAGGCCTGGTGCTTGCCGCAAGGGGTAATCGCGCAGTTGTGGCGCGATATCGCCGCCCACCGCCCCGGTCTGATTACCAAGACGGGTTTGACCACCTTTATCGATCCGCGTGTGGAAGGCGGCAGACTGAACAAGAGAACCAAGACGGATATCGTCAAAGTCATAAACTTTGAGGGTGAGGAATGGCTGTTTTTTGCAAGCTTTAATGTCGACGTCGCCATCATCCGGGGTACCACCGCGGACGAGAAGGGCAACATGACCGTTACCGATGAAGGTGCGCTGCTGGAATGCTTGCCGCTAGCGCAAGCCGCCAAGAACAGCGGCGGCATCGTCATCGCCGAGGTCGAATATGTCGCCAAGAACGGCAGTCTGCCTCCCAAGACAGTGCGGGTGCCGGGCGTATTGATCGACTATGTCGTCGTTTCTGGTCCTGACAATCATTGGCAGTCGGCCGGCACGCGCTTCAATCCGGCTTTCGCAGGCCGGATGCAGATCCCGCTCAACGAAATTCCAGTGCTTCCCATGAACGAACGGCTGATCATTGCCCGGCGAGCGGCCATGGAACTGGTGCCGGGGTGCACCGTAAATCTTGGCATCGGTGTCCCCGAAGGGGTCGCCGCTGTAGCCGCGGAGGAAGGGGCTGGCGATATGATGACGCTGACGACCGAGGTTGGCACGATCGGTGGCATCCCGGCGGGCGGTCATGATTTTGGCATGTCGCTCAATCCCGAGGCCTTCGTGGAACAGCAAGTCCAATTCGACTGGTATAGCGGGGGCGGGCTGGATTTGGCCTTCCTGGGCGCAGCCCAAGTGGATGGCGCGGGGAATGTCAACGTCAGTAAATTCGATGGGCGGTTCGTCGGGTGCGGAGGCTTCATCGACATCACCCAGCATGCCAAGAGAGTCGTCTATTGCGGAGCCTTCACCGCGGGCGGCCTGAAGGTTTCCATCGCAGACGGCAAGATTTCCATCCTGAACGAGGGCAAAGCCAAGAAATATGTCAAGAAGGTCGAGCAGATCACCTTCAGCGGCGCTTACGCGACGAAGATCAAGCAGCCGGTGCTGTTCGTTACCGAGCGCGCGGTGTTCGAATTGCACGACGGTCAACTGGCGTTGATCGAAGTTGCACCGGGCATCGACATCGATAAGGACATCCTCGCCCACATGGATTTCATGCCTCTCATGCCATCCAAGCCCAAATCCATGCCCGCCGAAATTTTCCAACCCAAGTGGGGTGGACTGAAGGCGATCCTCGCTTCGAAGAACTCAAAACTGCTCTGAGAAAGGTTCGCTATCATGAACTCCGAACAATCGGCGATACGGCAGGACGCTAGGGACTTCGTCGCCAAGAACATCATCCCCCACGCGGCCAACTACGATAAATCCGGCGAATTTCACGCCTACCTTCTGGAGGCTGCCAAGCCAAGCAAGATATTCGCAATGGCCGTTCCGAGGGACTATGGCGGCCTTGGTTATAGCCCGCTGACCCAGGCTTTGGTGCTCGAGGAATGGGGATATGGCTGCGCCGCTATGGGAACGACGCTCTCGGCCAGTATTCTCAGCATGGAGGCGGTGCTAATCGCTGGCAACGACAGCCAGGTGCGCCGCTTTTGCAAGCCGATGCTCACCGCCGGAATTGGCGCCTTCGCGTTGACCGAGCCGGCGGCGGGCTCCGATGCTGGTGCGGGGGTCGCAACCGCAGTCAAGAGCGGGAACGAATACATCCTAAATGGCCCCAAATGCTGGATCACCAACGGCGGGAAGGCCGCCGTCCTTGTGGTGTTTGCGGCGACCGATCTGGCGGCAGGCGCGAAAGGCCTTAGCGCTTTCATCGTCGAGAGCGGCCTGCCCGGCTTCATCATGGGCGATGAGGAAGACAAGCTTGGTCTGCGCAGCTCGAATACGGTGTTTTTCTTTATGAAGGACCTTCGTATCCCAGCCGCCAATCTTCTGGGCAAGGAGGGTGACGGGATGAAGATCGCAATGGAAACACTCGATGTCGCCAGGCCCTCCATTGGAGCGCTGGCCGTTGGTGTCGCGCAACGTTGCCTCGACGAATGCGTGAAGCATCTGCAAAAGCGCTATCCGGCCAAGCCGTTTCCCGGAGAAACGCTGCAGTTCGAGCTCGCCGACATGCAGATCCAGATCGAAGGCGCCAGGCAGGCGCAACATCACACCATGGCGCTGCGTGAAGCCAACATGCCGTTCTCCAAAGAGTCGGCGGTCGCCAAGACGCTGTGCACCGATGTCGCGATGAGCGTCACATCAAAGGCAATGCGCCTGATGGGATCGCATGCCTACACCTCGGAATTTGGCAAGTTCATGCGCGATGCCAAGGTCATGCAGGTCTATGAGGGGACCAATCAAATCCAACGTCTTGTAATCGCCCGTTCGGTCCTTGCCCCGCAAAAGGTGCTGGCTCCGGCCATGAAGGAAGGTGCGAAATGACTTACCCTTTAACCAAAGCACAGCAAGCCCTGGCGCAACGCGCCCTCGATTTCACCGGCGAATTTCTCGATCCGGCCGCGGCCGAATTGGATCGCGGCCAGGTGTTCCCTAAGGCGCTGGTTGGACAGTTGGCGGCGCACAATTTCCTCGGCCTTCTGGCCCCGGAATACTCAGGTGTGGCCGGCGCTGGCTTCGTCAGTCATGTCGAGGCGGTTCACGCGTTCTCGGGCTCCTGTCCGGCCATTGCCTCTGTCATCAACAACCACGCGCTGTTCGCTTATGCCATCGCACATTGGGGCAGCGAGGCGCAGAAGAAACAATACCTGCCTGCCCTAGCCAAAGGCGAAAAACTTGGGGCTATCGGCATCCAGGAAGACGGTCCGGTCCTTGGGACCGGTCCCGGCGCACTGCTCGCCACCCGTCAGGGAAGTGGATTTACGCTGAACGGAACCAAGGCCTTCGTACGCAACGCCGGGGTGGCCGATGTGTATTTGGTCTTCGCCATCATCAGGCCGGATGCCGATAACACCCGGCTGACCGGTTTCATCGTCGACGCAAAGACAACAGGCTTGACCGTTGGACCGCGACTGGAAACCATGGGCCTGAAGGCCTGCCCGGTCGCCCATCTCAGTTTCAAGGACGTTTCGGTGAACGGGGCTGACGTCATGGGCACTGAAAATAGCGGATCGGGCATTGCCAGTCAGATCCTCTCCGTTAGTAGCGTGGCCGAGGCAGCGCAAACGGTCGGCATCGCCAGAGCGGCCGTCTCGCACGCCGCCGAATATGCCAGGCAGCGCGTGCAGTTCCGTCATCCGATCGCCAGGCTGCAGGCAATCCAGACATTGCTCGCCGAGATCCTCACTGACAGTCACATGGCTTGGCTGGGTATCCAGCATGTCGCCCGGCTGATCGAGGACGAAGAGCCGTTCGAGCCAGAAGCGGCGATGGTGAAGTTGTTTATTGGCCGTTTCGGCTCAAGGATGCTGGTCGATGCCATCCAGATCGAAGGCGGCATGGGCATCTGTGAAACCGTGCCGAAGCATGTCAAGGGGACCCTGCCGCTCGCGCGGATGTTCCGCGATATCGCCGGTACGACCCTGTTCGATGCCCCAGATGACTTCCCCGATAAGCTTATCGCTGCGGGCATCCTCTAATCCCCTGAATTCGCCCCGGCGACGGAGCAAGACCGGCCCCAATTCTGAGCCGGGCAAAACCTTAAGGAAGAAAGAAAATGATTATTTCACCCCGGCCGGTCCCAGTCAGCGAGTTCGTCGTCGGCCAAACATGCACCTATCACCAGCTGGTCGACGATAAGCTGGTCCGGGGATACGCGGATCTGACCGGAGACCACAACAAAATCCATGTCGACGACGCGTTCGCCAAGAAGACGAAATTCGGCCAGCGTATTGCCCACGGCGGGATCATGTTCGGGATGATCTCCAAGGTGCTGGGAGGCGAAATGCCCGGCCTTGGAACGGTCTTTCTCAGCCAGTCGCTGGATTTCCTCGCGCCGGTGTTTATCAACGACTCCGTCACCCTTGTCCTGACAATTTCCGCCCTGCTGCCCAAGCATATCGCCAAGATCAAT
>JBKQIH010000042.1:0-17542 GCA_052148445.1 Rhodomicrobium sp. | reverse complement strand
TAGAGAAAAGCGCGCGCATCGCGGACGCGCTTAGCGAGGAGCGCGCCTCCGCCGCATCGGCGCCGGCCGGAAGCCGCCTCGCGATCTCGATCCCGCTTTGGATCGGCGCCGCCGCGTTGGTCGCCATCGCCGCTAAGCTTTTCCTGGGATGAGCCTAGCGTGATTGTTGAGGAGGCCTGTTATATCGAATCCGGTCGATTACTTCCGTGTGCAGTGCAGCGCGAAGCGATGCCCTGCAGGCACGGGATCGTAACCGGCGACGGCGCTCGCAAAGATCCCGTATCTGCGCAGCAGTACTGCGCATCGCAGCACGCCCGGGGAACGAATTAACCGGATTTTGAATGACGCTGAGTGCGGCAGTTACGGAACGCACGCTCCGGTTTCGGCGTTACATTGGACCAGGAGAAAACACAGCGATTCAGCAAGCCCCGGCGACGCTTGTGTATAAAAGCGCTCCTTGAAACGGATCCCAACTTGGGCGTTCGCATCCGCGGCGGCTTATGACCGGCTCACAAAAGGAGCTGACAAATGGCAAATAAAACAGTGATCGTGACTGGCGGCTCGCAAGGTATCGGCGCGGGTCTTGTAAGGGCCTTTCTGGAACGCGGTTACAACGTGGTGGCGAATTCGCGAAACATCACCAAGTCGGGTGCGTTCGAGGCTTCAGATAACCTTACTTTGGTTGACGGCGACATCGCCGAAGCTGCAACGGCGTCCAAGATCGCCGAATCCGCCAAGAGCAAATTCGGATCGATCGACGCACTCGTTAACAACGCAGGCATATTTTTCGCGAAGCACTTCACGGATTATACGGCCGAAGATCTGCGGTCTCTCTTTTCCGTTAACATCGAAGGGTTTTTCTTTATCACCCAACTCGCGATCAAAGATATGCTGACTCGGAAGACCGGCGGAAGCATTGTCAATATCACGACGACGCTCGCGGGTCACCCAATCGCCGGAGTAAACTGCGCGGTTCCGATGCTCACGAAAGGCGGACTTGAGGCCGTCACGCGGAGCCTGGCGATGGAATATGCGAAACAAGGCATACGCGTGAACGCCGTCGCGCCGGGCACGGTCGATACGCCGATGCACAAGGGTCAGCCGAAGGATGTTCTCGAGACGCTGCAGCCGATGGGGCAGATTATCGAAGTGAAAGATATCGTGGACGCGATCGTTTATCTTACGGAAGCCCATCAAGTGACCGGGGAGGTGCTGCACGTGGATGGCGGTGCGCACGTTGGCAAATGGTAACCCTCCTGGTTTCCGGCTTCTCAGCGCTGAGCCCGGGTTGAAGGAGACGAACCCGCAACGTGCATCCAACTATTGAGGATTCTGCATGCGATCTGACATGGTCCCCGGGGCTATCTTCCCCGATTATGAGCTTTCCGACCACACAGCGAAACGCCGGAAGCTCTCCGAACTGCAAGGACAACATCCCATGGTGCTTGTCCTGAGCCGCGGAGGCTTCTGCCCCAAGGACCGCCGGCAGGCTGAAGGTCTCGTCGAACTCTACCGTGAACTCGAAGTTGGCTATTGCCGGCTTGTCACGATCAGCACCGATAATATCGCTCAGACCAATGAATATCGCAGCGGAGTTGGTGCCCATTGGCCTTTCCTTTCCGACGCGCATAGAACCATCCAAAAAGATCTCGACATCGCCGAGTATACCGATCCCGTCAACAATCCCATGATCCCCCACGCGATTGTCCTTGAGCCTGGCCTCATCATTTACAAGATCTACAACGGCTACTGGTTCTTCGGACGGCCCACGCTGGAAGATCTCCGTCAGGACCTGCGCGCCGTCACCAAAAAATGCCGGCCGGACTGGGACATCGCAACGCCCGAACTCAGAACGGCGTGGCAGCAAGGCCGCAAGGAACTCTTTTATCCTTACGGCAAAACCTATGTCCAAACGCTCGGCGAACAGGATTAGGAGCGGTATCGCCAACGGCTACAAATCACGTTCGGATGCTGGCCTCATTTTCGATAGCTATGGCGCTTCACCTCCAGCACCGGACGGTTACATCCAAGCAGAAAGCGTTGCAGCCGGCCTGTTGCGCACATTTTCTTAGCGCTGTGACATGCTTAATATTGGGACAGTAAACGCGGCGGGGATTTATTATCTTTCCGGCGCAAAACCCACGATTTTTCGCGTTTTTGCCTGCGAATCTGGACTCCAAAAAGTCCGTTAAATATATTTGCAGATCGAAATTAACCAAATCGACGCGCACGCGGCGAACCTGCCCGCAGGGTGGCCGATGCAAGATTACCCCATGAAAGCAGCATGTTAGGCCATGCGTTGCAAGCCTTTAAGGCTTTGGCAAAGCGCATTCGCTATGCTGTCCCCTTAACAAAGCGGCGTTGAGGCGGGGGAGCAGCCATGGTTTTGTGCAGTAATCGTAAACAGCGTAAGCAATCGCTGGCGCCCTTGGTGCGGCCCGATGGGGAGGCGGTATGAGCGGGATAAGGCGAGCCATTGGGGTCCCGGTGCATCCGCTGCTGGTGCATTTCCCTATCGCATTTTGGCTCGCGGTTCCCGTGCTCGACGCAGCCGCACTCCTCGCTGGGCGCGAGCCATGGTGGACGCTGGCCAAGGGGGCAACGGCGGCCGGCCTTGCAATTGGCGCCGCCGCGATTGTGACGGGGTTGCTGGAATACCGGCAGCCCTCCCTCGCCGGCATCGATATGCGCCTCGCCGCACGGCACGGAGCAAGGACGGCGCTGGCCTGGTGCACCTTCATGGCCAGGATTGTGGCGGCGGCTTCGTTACCCGCCGCCTCCTGGCAAATCGCGGTTTGCCTGGGGCTCGATCTTATCGGATGCGCCCTGCTCGCGCAGGGGGTCTATTTCGGCACAAGGCAAGTGTACCAGCAACTCGAAAAGAATTGAGCGGAAGCTGGTGTTATGCCGCATGCTCAACTGGGTTCTCGCGTTTGAGGGCGCCGAACTGATAATAAGCCGCGCACGCGCCTTCCGTGGACACCATAAGCGCGCCGAGCGGCGCCTCAGGCGTGCAGGCCTTGCCGAACACCTTGCACTCCCAGGGCTTGATGACTCCCTTCAAGACCTCGCCGCATTGGCACGATTTGGGGTCGGCAATCTTCACGGCCGGCACGGTGAATTTCCGCTCGGCGTCGTAGCGCGCGTAGGCTTGGCGCAGCCTGACGCCGGAATGGTCGATGGAGCCGAGCCCGCGCCATTCGAAGAATTCCCGCAGCTCGAAAACGCGCGAGACGGCGCCAAGCGCCGCGGCGTTACCGTTCTCCGGGACGACGCGGTTATATTGATTTTCGATCTCGCAGCGACCCTCGGCTATCTGCTTCAATACCATCCAAACCGTTTGCAGCACATCGAGCGGCTCGAACCCGGCAATCACCAGCGGGCGCTTATAGTGATCGGCGATAAAGCGATACGGCCTTGTGCCGATCACCATGCTGACATGGCCCGGCCCGAGGAAACCATCGAGTTCAAGCTCGGGGCTATCGAGGATCGCCTTGATGGTTGGGATGATGGTGATGTGGTTGCAAAATAACGAGAAATTCGAGATGCCTTCGCGCTCGGCCTGCAGGATGGTGATCGCCGTCGAGGGCATCGTCGTCTCGAAGCCGAGCCCGAAAAATACGACCTCCTTCTTTGGATGCAGGCGCGCGAGCTTGAGCGCGTCGAGCGGCGAATAGACCATGCGCACATCGGCTCCGTCCGCTTTTGCCTGGAGCAGGCTTTTCTTCGAGCCTGGCACGCGCATCGCGTCTCCAAAGGTCGTGAAGATTACCTCCGGCGTCTCCGCGAGGGCGATGCAATCGTCCACCCGGCCCATGGGCAGGACGCAGACGGGACAGCCCGGCCCGTGCACCAGTTCGATCTCCTCCGGCAGCATGGTCTCGATGCCGAATTTGAAAATGGCGTGCGTGTGCCCGCCGCAAACTTCCATGAGCAACAGCGGCCGGCGGCGGCACATTTCGATCCTGCCAACGAGCTTGCCGATCTCGCGCAGAAGGGCCCGCGCTTTTTCCGGGTCGCGGAACTCATCGACATATTTCATCGTGGCTCCTTTCTACGGTCCGTTCCCATCTGTCGTCGCGAGGCGGCTCTTGCCGCCGCGGCGATCCAGGGCAACATCGGAGACTTGGCTCTGGATTGCATCGCTTCGCTCGTAATTGTGCCAGCTACGCTTTCTCTGAAAATGCTCTAACCCGTTGCGCGGACCTGCAGATTGCCCCGGTCGTCCGCAAGCAGCGTGTGCACAAGATCCCAAAGAATATGGTAGATCGCCACGTGGCATTCCTGGATGCGGTGGATGCTATCGGTTTCGACAATCAAGCAATGATCGAGCCCGATCCGGGCCATCTCGCCGCCGGTATTGCCCGAAAGCCCGATGGTCTTCAGCCCCATTTCTTTGGCTTTGATGAAGGCTTTCACAAGATTAGCCGAATTGCCGCTGGTCGAGATGCCGATCAAGCCGTCGCCGCTTCGCCCTTGTGCGATGACTTGGCGCGCGAAAATGTGGTCGAAGCCGACATCGTTGCCAACGGCCGTCATCATGGTGCGGTCCGCAGTCAGGTCGATGGCCGTCAGAGCGGGGCGTCCCGCCGTAATCGGATGCAGAAACTCGACAGCGATGTGCGAGGCATCGCAGCTCGAACCGCCATTGCCCATCGAGAATAGGCGGCCATTACGGCGGTACACATCCGCGACCGCCTCCGCCGCATACACCACCGCTTGCCCGTTTTTGGCGAAGAAGGCCGCGAATACGTCCTGGTGATGCTGTGCCTTTTGCCGCACGGATTCGATGAGCGCCGCATTCAATGCCCGCGGGTCTTGCTTCTTTCCATGCAAGAATGGATAGAGCTGCTGCAGGGTTTCTTCGCTGGGCATGACTTCGCTCCTCCCACCGGACCTTTTTTTCGTGCTTCTCACCGGAAAACCGCTTCACACTTTTCCGGAAGCACTCCAGGGCTCGTCAGGTCTGCCCCGAGACACGCATCGCCTCTAGCTCTGGCTCGACCTCGCCCAACTCCGCCAGCATTTTGAGGGTCGCCGCAGCTTCCGCCTGATCGATGCGGCTCATCGCGAAGCCGACATGCACG
The DNA here is from genome assembly GCA_052148445.1 of Rhodomicrobium sp. Lineage (GTDB taxonomy): Bacteria > Pseudomonadota > Alphaproteobacteria > Rhizobiales > Rhodomicrobiaceae > Rhodomicrobium. Next base: position 12,455 of record JBKQIH010000042.1, on the reverse strand, counting down.
AGCACCCAATCGCCAACGCACGCTTCGACCGGATGATCGCTGCTAACGATGCACAGCAGATTGATCTCGCGCCGGACGCCCGACACGTTCACGATGCCGAGCATGTTTTCCGCATCGGTGATTGCGACGATCTGTCCGGGGATGCCGAGGCACATGGTTCTACCTTCCAAACAGCACTGTCAGAAAGCCTGTCTTTCCAGCTGCGGAGCCGGTAAGGGGAAGACTCATTACATGGCCCGGATCCGGAAATAACGGATGAGGTCGCGTAAGTTAGTGCCGATGCCGATCAGAATGAACAGCAGTACAATAATCCCAAGGATTTCCCATCCGTTCATCGGGTTTCACTCCTTTGCTATGCTCGAACGGCCGTTGGTTCGCTTTGCTTGAGCAGCTCGCCGATGAGCCGCTCCACAATCGGCACGGCCTCGCCGGCCGCTGCGGCAACCGCGCGGCTAAGCCCCATCGCGCCGATTTCCTCGTCTCCGAATGTTTCCGGCTCGCACGCGACCAAAAGGATACGCTGGCAGCCGCCGCCAAGGACGGAGACGAGCGCCAGCACCTTGGCGGGGTCGAGATTGTGCGGCTCAAGCAGTAGCGCCTCTGGGCCAAGCTCACCGGCTGCGGGCCGGTCCGGCTCGACAATCGAGATCGTTCCAGGCGGCAGGCCCCGCTGAAGCGTGTCGATCAGAATGGCTGCGTTATAGCCGTCGAGCAGCGCGTAAGTGAGGTCGATGCCACGGATGCCGAAGTCCGTCACCTTCACGGCATCGGGAAGCCGCCTTCTCGCAAGGCGCCGCGCGACCTCCACGCCAAACCCGTCGTCGCCCTTGAAAATGTTGCCGATACCCGCAACGAGAATCCGGCTCATGCGCGCCCCTCTCCTTCGGCAGCTTCTATTTCCTCGGGCGAGAAAAAGAACCGGTGGCCCGGCATGCGCTCAAGGCCGAGCTCACGGCCCGGGTCGGATTCAAGCACGACGGCGACGTGAACCCGGTCTTCGAAATCGCGCTCGATGGCCTCTATGATGGCCAGCTCATCCTTCAAAACGATATCCATAATGTCCGCGCCCCCTTTCGGACGAAGCCGGACCCGGTCGCCAACTTTGAAATCCCTGCCGCCGTCACGGAGAAAGGCGAGCTCCGGCTTACGCTCGCAGGGCCGGGCGGCGCCCGAATTCGGCGCGCGCAGCGCCCCGTGAAGCCTTTCCATATCCGCGGGCGTTAGAGCCTCGGTCCGCTCCAAAAGCGCCCGCGCGCGCCTGTCGGCACTCGCCATTTCGCGTTTTTCCTCGTCCGTCATGCCAAGGATGCGCAAGGTGAGGATTTCGTCGATCTCGGTCGCATCGAAAAGATCGCCAGGGCTTTCGGGAGCCACCTGCGGAAAGTCGTAGAGGATGATGGGTGAGGACAGCATCGTATCCGAGGCCGCTTGGCCGCCAACGAGCACCGGCCAGGTTCCTTGGTTTTTGCAACCGGCTGCGGCGTCCTTCAGCTCCGCGGGCGGATCGAGCAGCGAGACAAACATTCCGCCTTCGACGCCAAGGATGGTGTGGGTCGATGCAAGAGCCGAGCGCTGCGCGGCGGCGCGGTCATCGCCATCGGGAGCGCTGAGCAGCGTCGTGTTGCGGACTATCGCAGTCAGTTTGTACGTGGACGGGGCCACTTCCTGGGCTGAAATGGCAAGCTTGCCCCGCACGCTTTGGCTCGTGCGGATGTACGCGCCCGCGACCCGCCCGCCCCCATCGCGCAGCGGCTCCAAGGCGCGCGCGCCAGTGAAGGCGAAAGGGACCTCCGCCGGCGATCGGGTCAGCTCCGCGACGCTAAACCGGGCCGGGCCGGCCACGCGTTCCACCGCTTCCTCCCAAGCTTGGAAGACCTCGCCGTCCAGCCGCAAGACTGCGACCTTCTCGAAGGCCGGCTCGTTCGCGGGCAGCCCGGCAAGCAGGCGGCCAACTTCGCGGGCAATGAGATGCAGGAAGCGCACCTGCACCTCGATTGTTGTTTCCGGCCCGCCCTTGAAGAGGCATTCGGTCTGCATGCTGGACGCGCTGTAGCCATCGCGAGCGGCATAATCCTCTGGGAACAGGCTGCCGAAGGTCCAGCGCTGCCGGTTCTTCACGCTCGACGGCCGGTAGGGATAGAGAATGTAGCCCTCGTAAAGGACCGCTTTGACGATAGCTTCGGCGGATGCAAGATTCATGTCACGGTTTCCCCGATTTGAGCGCTCAAAAGCGAGCGAAGCGTCTCTTCGAAACTCGTGAACCCATTGCGGCGCTTATGCCGGTAGATCTCGTCGAACACATCCCGGTCGAGGCGAAGCCAGGCACTCTTCGGATAATAGAGGTCGATTGCCTCGCGCCAAACGCGGACCGGAAGCCGGTAGCCCGCCTCCTTGCTCCAAGGAATCGGGTTCATCTGCAGAAAGCCGTCCTCCGCGTCGCGGGTAAAGACGGTGCCGCTGAACAGAAACGACAGCGGCACCTCGCCGTCTTCCAGTCCGTAAAAGTATTTCACTGCCGCAACGTCCAAATCGAAGCTGCAAGCCACGGGAAAATCCACCATGCGTTCACTCTCGAAAGCGGGCACCTGCAAGCTGGTGTGGGTCCACAGCATGCTATGCAGCGACTCCGCGAAGCGATGAGCCTCGCCGAAGAGCTCACCCAAGCGTTCCTGTTCCGCGGCAGAGTATCGCCGCCGGGCCGCCTCGATCCGCACCTGGCAGGAAAGCATGACGTTTTGAACCGCGGAACCGGCCGGCAGGCTCGCGACGCGCAGCTTGAACAGCAGCGACGGCGCCGCCGCATAGCGCTCGGCTTCGACGCCCGCTATTGCGAAGCTGAGGTCAGCCATGGAAACGGCCTCCGCCATTGCCGTTGCTAGCGCCGAGGCTCGCGAAGAAGCTATCGATTGCGCTCCGGGCCTCGCCGCCGCCCGAAACGCCGCGCCAATGGGAGCGGATGAGGCCCACAAGCGCGTAGCAGCGGTCGATTGGCATCCGGTAGTAGTCCCGAGCGCCGTTCATGCGATTGACAAGGAGCGCCTCAACGTCCGGTTCCATCTCCGTCAGCACAGGATTGCACGCCGCGAGCACTGTCCAGGCGCCAAGGTCGAGCAGCGATTCGGTGGGGCCAGCCGGGCCGGGATAGAACGCTACGACGCGTGCCTGGGCGGTGCTGTAAAAGAAGAAAGCAAGTCCGACCGGAATGCCCAGCGAGTCCCACCCCGCATCGCTTAGGCGGAAATTTTTGAGCATTTGCGGCGTCTCTGGAACCAGGCGGTATTTCCCGTCCGCCCGGTTGCCAAGCAGCATTGCGCAGCTGCGGCACACGCAGAGAAGGCGCTGCCGGGCGGGCTCGGCGAGGTGCGCATGCTGGGATGGCAGAGGCCCGGCGCACAGTTCGCAAATTCCGGCAACCGCCTCTGGCGCCGGCCCGCGCGCGAATTTGTGCACGGCCGCCACCCAATTACCGGGCCGGGAACTTAACGTCATGCGCATTGCGTCCACAGCTCCCTCTCCATCGCGGCCTCTCATTCCGCGGCGCAGGCCGCACCGGTCACACTCGCGAAGTCCAGTCCTTCTATCGTGACCGTCTCGGCATCGGGGGCGGCCTCGAACACGACGTCCTCGATCTCGCGCGGAAGAGACCATAACAGCGGAGCGGCGATCCCCGCGCCCGCTCCGTGCAGCCTCAGCCGGACGGCGCCGTTCGCCACCTCCACAACTTCAAGGCGCAGCCCATGCACGCCGAGATGCGGCCGTAGCTTCTGCGCGGCGCGCCGGACGCGGGTTTCGAGATCCTCGGGGTGAAGCCCGTGCAAGAGCAACATCGCCCGCACATGCTCGTCTTCCGCGAGGCGCGCCAGGATCGTAGCGCCCTCCTTGGCCGGTGCGAGAATAGCCATGAGCCTCGCGAGGCCGAGCCCATGCAACTCTATGACAAGGCCGACCAGCTCGCGCGCGGTTGCACCCGCCGCCGGGTCGGGATGCGTTTCAAGCGCCTCGATCAGCGCTTCGAGCCGCCGGAGAGCCTCGTCTGCATCCTGTTTTTCTTGCGCGCCCACGCTTAAGTCCGCCCCACGCCGAACATCGGCGAATGCACGGTTTCGATGGTCTTGCCGTTCCCGACATACATATGCACGCCGCAGGGCAGGCATGGGTCGAAGCTGCGCACCGCGCGCATGATATCGATGCCCTTGAAATTGGCGGGTCCGTTTTCCTCGAAAATTGGCGTGTTCTTGACCGCATCCTCATAGGGGCCCGGTGTGCCGTACATGTCGCGAGGCGTGCCGTTCCACGGCGTCGGCGGATAGGGATGATAGTTGGCGATCTTGCCGCCGCGGATCACGAGGTGGTGCGAGAGTACGCCGCGCACGGCCTCGTGGAAGCCGCAGCCGATGGCTTCGTCCGGAACCTTGAACTCGGTCCATGTCTTCGTGCGCCCAGCCTGCATCTCGGTTAGCGCCTGCTCCACGAAGTAGAGAGCCGCCGCCGCCGAATAGGCCTGGAAATAAGTGCGTGCGCGGTCGCGTTCGATGGCGTTGCTCCATTTCGGAACCTTCCATTCGAACGTCGCCTCGGGCTTCAGCGCCGTCTTCGGCAGATGAATGACGACGCTATCTCCTGTTGCCTTTACGTAGCCCATATCGACGATGCCGGCGAGCGCCGTCGACCAAAGCCGGGCAATCGCCCCGCCGCCCGTATCCAGCGCCAAATGATCGCCAGTTCGCTTGTCGAGCCAGCGCGGACACATCACCCATGAGTATTTGCCGCTAAACTCGCGCTTCTGCGGGTGCGGGATCGTGGTCTGGTTCCACGGGTGCTTTTGATCGACCGGATGGCCGAGCGGGTCGGTCCTGACGAACGTCTCGCTCCGGTCCCAGTCGTCGTAATAGGAGTGGCCGAGCAGGATGCGGATGTTGAGATTGATATCGACAAGATCGGTCGTGATCAGTTTGCCGTCGACGATTACGCCCGGGGTGACGTACATGGCGCGGCCCCAGTCCGTCATGGTCTTGTAGTTGTAGTCGCACACATCCGGGTCTTGGAACGAGCCCCAGCAGCCAAGCAGAATGCGGCGGCGGCCCACTTCCTCATAGCCGGGCAGCGCGTCGTAGAAGAAGTCGAACAGGTCGTCGTGCAGCGGCACACACTTCTTCATGAACTCGCAATAACGCATCAGCCGCGTTAGATAGTCGGTGAAGAGCTGCATCGACGGCACGGTGCCGACGCCGCCGGGATAGAGCGTCGAGGGATGGACGTGCCGGCCTTCCATCAGGCAGAACATCTCGCGCGTGTAGCGGCTGACCATCAGCGTTTCGCGGTAGAACTCGCCCGTGAACGGATTGAGCGCCGTCATGATGTCGGCGATGGTCCGGTAGCCGTGATCGGCGGCGTGCGGGGCGTCGGTGTGCTTGGCCAACTCCCACACGGAGGGATTCGTCTCCCTGACCATCTTCTCGCAGAAGTCCACGCCGACGAGGTTGTCTTGGAAGATGTTATGGTCGAACATATACTCGGCGGCCTCGCCGAGGTTGGTGATCCATTCGGCGATCGCCGGCGGGCGGATCCCGTAGGCCATGTTCTGGGCGTACACCGAGCAGGTGGCGTGGTTGTCGCCGCAGATCCCGCAGATGCGGCTTGTGATGAAATGGGCGTCGCGCGGGTCCTTGCCCTTCATGAAGATGCTGTAGCCGCGGAAGATCGACGAAGTCGCGTGGCACTCCGAAACGACCCGGTTGGCGAAATCGATCTTAGTGTAGATGCCGAGGCTGCCGACGATGCGGGTGATCGGATCCCAGTTCATCTCGACGATTTGCGCGGGCTTTTGAGTGCGCGTTACGACCGGTGCTTCAATGGACATGGCTGTCTCCAAATTGGGTGTACGGCGCGCTTAACGACTGGGCGCGTGATAGCCGGTGGTCAGCTTGTCCCCCTTGTGCCGCCATTTCGGTTCGGCGTTCACCGCCGCTTGCGTCAGCCGGCGCAGCGAGCGGACGATTTTGCCGTACGGCCAAACGAGGGTCGATGAAAAGACGCCGCCGGGGGGCTCGTCCATGAACGGCATGAACTTGTCGGGAAAGCCCGGCATGGTGCAGCCGATGCAAATGCCGCCGACATTGGGGCAGCCGCCGATGCCGGCCATCCAGCCGCGCTTGGGCACATTGCATTGCACGACCGGGCCCCAGCAGCCGATTTTCACGAGGCATTTCGGCGAGCCGTATTCTTTTGTAAACTCGGCCGTCTCATACCAGGCGGCACGGTCGCATCCCTGATGCACGGTTTTCTCGAACAGCCATTTCGGCCGGCCCGCCTCGTCGATGGGTATCATCGGGGCGAGGCCCGCAAGCTGGCGCAGCAGATAGAGCAAGGTTTCCATGAAATTGTCCGGCTGAACCGGACAACCGGGCACGTTCACGATGGGAAGGCCGGCCTTCGATTTCCAATTCCAGCCGAGATAGTCGGCAACGCCCATGCATCCGGTGGCGTTGCCCTTCATGGCGTGGATGCCGCCATAGGCGGAGCAGGTTCCAGCCGTGACAACCGCCAGCGCCTTCGGGGCGAGGCGGTCGAGCCATTCCGGGATCGTGATCGGATTACCGGTATGGGGATCGTTACCGTAGGCCGCCCAATAGCCTTCGCCGCTGAGCTTCTCGTTTGGGATCGAGCCTTCCATAACGAGCACGAAGTCCGAAAGCTCGCCGCGCGCCGCCTTGTGGAAGGGAGCCATGAACTCATCGCCCACTTCGTAAGCGAGAACGGGGTTGTGCAGGTGAACCTTGGGCAGCCCCGGAATAGTTCCGAGAAGCACGTCCTCCAGGCTCGGCTGGGTTGCGGCCGTAATGGAGACCGTATCTCCGTCGCAGCCGAGGCCGCCAGTGATCCAAAGGATATGGACCTCGCTGACCTGCGGCTTATGTTCGGTCATCCTCCCAGGCTTAGGCTGCATCCGTTTTCCATAGGGGGTATCTGCGGCTCTACCGTTCATGTGCGTCTCCCTATCGCGCCGCGCCTGTTCTCACTCTTGCTTTGTTAGTCCCCGAATGAAGTTCAAATCCTTCAAGTGAACTAGGAAATACTGTGTCTAGGCTGAAGTTCCCTATAATGGAGCGCGGCGCGCATTTTTTTCTGCATACGGAGGCTTAGCGCTTTTGCCAATGCGAGGGCGTGAGCCATTTGTGGCGAGCGGCAGCGCACTCGTGAACCATGGCGGAGCTTAACTCTCAAGGCGATGGGCGTTTCGATCTCCGGCGGGATTCGACTGCCGATGGTGCGCATCGCCGGCGAATGCCGCTTGCCCTTCAGGGTGAAGCCGCCGAAAGCGCGCGACGTGCAAGGCCATGACCGAGCTTGAAGCAGGCAAGGGAAAGAAATTCGACAGTGCCGACGCGTCGATAGCCGATTTGAAAGCGGACGATTGAGCGCTCGACTTCACTCAAAAAGGATTACAAGCGTAAAGGCAACGCCTCGCCACGCTCGTTTATCTGCCGGAGCTCGCGAGCTGCCGCGTGACGGCAGAATACCGCATCTTCAGTCAACAGCTGCTCGGCGATCAACGGCTAGTAGGCTTTATTGCGCGCCATGAACGCAACGGCATGCCCCAGGCGAGCAATGCCGGCGGTGCCGGCTTTGAGAAGCTCGAATCCGGCCGTGACGTGGCGGAAAGCGGCTGCCGCATCCTCTATGGCCTCCTACCTGCCACAACGCATCCCGGAAGGCCGGAAAACGGACGCTCGGGACTTTGCCGGAGCCGTCCGGGATGCCAGGCCGTCACCCTGCTCAGCGCGCAGCTTCGCGGCTTACGACACGAAAACCAGGTTTCTCAATCACTGCCACGAGGCGATCCTCTCCGACGGCCAGCGGGTCATAAAGCACGCGCGCCTGCCGCTCGGCAAACGACACCGAAACCATCTGCACACCGGATTCTTTCTCGACGGCGTCTTTGACGGTGTTTGCACAACCGTCGCAGTTCATGCCTTCTATCCCGAATATTGTTGTTTTCATCCCAATCTCCACCTGGTTCTGCAAACCTCTGAGCGCGCCATCCTACACCTTCGAGCTAGCTCCCGGATAATTCTGCCGGCCGGAAATTTGAACAGGCCGGGCCTCGGTCATGGCCGCCGGTTTCGCGAAATCGCTTCAAATGTGGCCGTTTGGGAAAGTGGGCCAATTCGGAAGTTTCTCTTCTGCAAGCTTCGCGCTCATTTTCGTCCGGAATAGCCCCGGTGCCGCCGGAGCAAATATAGGTATCTACAAATATCTAAGCGCCCGCTTTCAGGTCCGTTAGCGGCTTCCGGCGCTGGTGGCAAGTTGCAAAATCTCAACGGATACTCCCGCGCCCTCCAGACGGGCCGCTTTCAACTTTTGCCGCCGGCGGGCCACTTCTTGCTGGCCGCGGCGCGGGTTCCGGAACTTAGAGCACCACCAAAGGGGCGTCGTTTGGTTGAAGAAGAAAAAAAACAAGGCGGGTTAACCCGCCTTGCCCACAAATTAGAGAAAGCATCCGTGCCAAATAAGGCACGCCCGGTATTTGAGCTTGGCATCAGGATACAAGGCGGTGCAATCTCCACGGACCGCCGTGCATTTTTCCGCGTGAGCCTTTTCAAGCCGCTCTTTCGTTTCGGCGTATTTCTGCTTGGCTTCGGCAATCGCCGCCTGCCGCTTTTCTTTGGTATCGTATTTGCTCTTCACTTCGGCAATCGCAGCTTTCAGCTGTTCCTTAGCTTCGGCAGCTTCCTTTGCCTTCTTCTCGAGGTATTCCTTACCCTCGTGCTTCAAACGCTCGATCTTTTGCTCCGTAGTTTCTTGCGCTTGCACGGCGGTTGCGCCTACAGCGAAAGCAACGGAAAGCCCGAGCAACGCCGCAAAAATGGTCTTCATAAAACTACCCTCCATTACATTAATCCCTCCCGGGTCCGGCGCACGCTGAGGGGGAAATAGGAAAAAACTGTGGCGGCGGCGGCCATATTTTCGACAAACTGAACATACCTCGCCTTTAAGGCGAGGGGTTTTAAGCTCAAGTCGATTTGAAATCGCTCTTTTGTATCATATCGCCGATTATGTTCCCCGAGCGCGGGCTTTATCCGCGCCAGCGCCCGGGATGGCGCCGTGCCCGCCGCCCAGGCCTACGGAATCTCCCGCAGCCTGATCTATAATACCGGATCTGGCTAATTGATTCGTAGTATGGGGCGGATTCCCAACGGGAATCCCGCCTTCCACAGGAATCAATTAACCGGAATCGGTATTATTCAGATGATATTGATCGCCTCAGTAAACCCCAGCGCCATTAGCGCCGGGCCGGCGATGCGTGCGATCTGACTCGAATTCACCATTTGCATCGTGGGAGCAAGCAAGCCGGAGCGCTCACGCGCCGGCGTAGCGTCTCGCGAGCACGGAATGTTAACCGCACCTTGATTGAGAGCATTCGCGCCCTTCGCAAACAGGCCCTGTAAAGTTACAGCCGGGAATTGTCTCCTAAATTGGTTCGGAGACGTGTCCCTCGAAATCGAGCGATTACTCCTCGCTCAGAACAAAGGTTCTCGAGGTCTTCGCGACCTGGTCCACAATATGCACATTCCGCCCCTCGATAGCTGCAACTTCCAAAGAGTCTCCCTCTCCGAAACGCTCCCCAAGGGCGACGGTTCGAAGCTGCGTTCCGATCTGCAAAAGGACCGAGACCTCGTCCGGATGGCGCACGAGCCCTATGACCTTAAGATTTGCCAAAAGGTCAGGGTGCGAAGGCACCTCATTGGCGCGAGGCACGGGCTTGGTTACGACAGGTGGCGGCGCCACGGACACCGGCTTTTGCTCGACGTACTTAACAAATGAAAAGAGGTCCCGCCGTTCCTGCGCTTCAGATCCGTAATCGAACGAGTTGAGTGCCGGCAGTTCCACCTCGCTGTGGTCCCTTCCGTTTGAGACGGGGGGAGGAGCGGGAGCGGCGCCCATCCACAGATAGGCGCCGGCAGCTAGAACGCTTACGGCAGCATAGAGAACGTACCGCCTTTTCGAATTTAGACCGGTATCCACTTCCGCCTCGCTGGATAAACCGAAGGACGGGACGCTGTGCATCCACCATCCGTGACCCCACTTCCAATCGTACGCTTTGAAGAAGTTCGGATTGCTTGCAGGTGTTTCATACTTCTGCGCTAGTGTAAACCTAGCGGCTGAAACTAGCAGCCGCACATGTTTTAGCTATTTGGCCGCATGCGAACACCGGAGTCCACGAATGGCGGCAGGAGGGCAGAATAACGCCTTCCCATGAGGCGGTTTTGCGCCGGGACCCTTTCGAATTAAGGAGATTTCGCTTAGTCCACCAAAGCGAAGAACGCGGCTGCCAGCCTTTGTAGCGGAGTGCAAAAAGCCTTAGGATTTTTTTTCGTCCTTTACAGCGTTGGCCTCGGCGCAGGCTTTGCACCCGTCCTTGCGCGCATCGCCGACAAGCTTTTTCAGCTGATCGTATTGCATCCAACCGGGGTTCGTTTTGTCGCCGACGACGAAGGACGGTGTACCGTTGACCAATATCAGCTTGGCGGCCTCGGAAATCTTCAAGATCAGCGCATCCGTTTCGGACGCGGCCATATCTGCCTTCAAGCGGCCCATGTCGAGACCGAGTTGCTCCGCAACTTTAAGCGCGGAGTCCTTCGAAGCGCGCCCGGATGCGAACATCGCCTTGTGGAACTCGTAATATTTGCCCTGCTTAGACGCGGCAATCGCAACTTTCGAAGCTTCCCTTGAACCGGGTGCGAGGATGGGGTACTCCATAAATTGCACTTTCACATTATGATCGTTTTCAATCAGCTTGACGAGATCGGGAAACGTTTTGCGGCAATACCCGCAATTATAATCGAAAAACTCGACAACCGTTACGTCGCCGCTCCCCACGCTCAGGCCCGCTAATTCGGATTTCATGCTGGCAAGCGTCTTGTAAAAAGCCGGCAGCCGCAACTGCGTAGCCTGGACGAGGTGGGCTGCTATCTTTGCTTCATAAGCGCGTTGAACCTCCAGCAAGAACTCGGGATTATTCAACAGATAATCTCTTATAACCTTTTCGAACGATTTTACTTGCGCTTCGCTAAGGCTGTCCGTTTGAGCGGCTGCCGTAAACGTTCCACTAACCCCGGCCGCAACTAGGCTCAATACGGAAAAAGTTACAGCCGCCAGTCCGATCTTCATCTGATGATTTTGCATTTTCCTCTCCGGAACTCTGATGAGCGATGGGCTAGCCGCAATACACGCGGATGCCCCGCACTTTTGTTATTCTAACGTTCACAATGTCATCAGCCTTGAGCCACGCTGGAGTACACTGCGTCAGACCAGGCACGCCAAGCAAGCATTTTCGTGCTCTTCACAATGGGGAACCTTGATAGCGCCTGCGGCGTACTGGGGAACGCGCTTGTTGTTTTAGTACCCGGCACTTGGGCGCCCTTCAAGAGCCAGGCAGCATGCGTTGCCCAGATCAGGGCCATGCCCTCAAACCGGTAAGCCTGCGGCTGTTTGTTTATCAGTCCGCCGCAAGGCCAGGGCGCCGCCGTGGACAACAGCGCCTTGTCATTTGCCCCCAATGTGAAAAAGGGCTGACGCTTGCGCCAGCCCCTGCTTCGGTTTTGCTTAGGAGAAAACTTACCACGTGACTTGCATACCGACCCGGCCCGCAGCCTGATTATTGCTGACGCCGAAGCCCCCGGTAAGGCCGAACTTCTCGCCTGCGCCAAACATATTCTGGCCGATGATGCCAACGGCAGAAGCGCCAACCGCGTTGTTGCCCGCAAAGTCGCCGAAATTCACCGCCACGCCGAAGCGGTCACTACCTGTCAAGACAGGGTTCTGAAGCGACATCGCGATGGCCACACCCTGATTGGACTGGTCCACGCGCTGATTGACCGCTTTCAGCCCTGCATCGACATAGGCTTTGTTCGCAGCGTCGGTGCCGAGGATCGGAGTTGCAACGTCTTGAATGCGGTTGCCTTCGGCGCTGATGAGGCCAGTATCGTTGGCAGTAAACTGAGTCGCCGTGCCGGCCGCGTTCAGGACGGTGATACCGCTCCCGGCACCTTGCGTCGTGACCTCACCGTTGTGGATCGTCGTGGTGCTCGTCCCATTCGTGACCTTGACGGTCGGATCCGTAGTCGCGTCTAATGTGATGCTGCCCTGAGGGGACGACAGGCTGGCATAGGCACCATTGATCGTGGTGCTGCCCTGATTGGGATTAGCGGAGGTGACGTTTGTGAAAGTAGTCACCCCGTCAATCGCTGCGCCTCCGGTTACGCTGAGGCCGCCTCCCGCGACTGAAAGGGCGCCAGTGGTGTTGCTAATGGTGACGGTATTGCCGTTGGCCGCGGTGGTCTGAAAGAAGCCGCCATAAATGTTGGTCGCGCTGCCATCGCTGGTTGTAGATTGGATGGCGCCGCCTACGATATTGGTTTGAGACCCGTCGACGTAGGTCGAATTGATGCTGG
>JBKQIH010000041.1:0-26403 GCA_052148445.1 Rhodomicrobium sp. | reverse complement strand
GCGATCCATATCCGCTTCGGGCTGCCGCCCACGCTCCCGGTGAGCGTGGCGCAGCTGATCAAGAAAGCCGACAAGTTCGCGGCCTACTATGAGGCGACGCAACTCGCGGGGTTTTCGCTTGCCGACGCGCGGCAGTATTTCGGCGATCCCGCCGCGCTCGAAGCGGCCTTGCCGGGCATTCGCCAGCAAATAGAGCCGCAAGACACCGCGGCGGCTCAGGCAAGTTATCTGGAGCGGTTTGCCGCGCTCGAAGGCGAGTGCGCCGGGCAGGCCGAACATGCCGGGTGAGTTGAAAACACCATCGCTGGAACTGCTCGCACGTTTCGCCGCCCTTGTCGACGTGAAGGGCGTGCTGACAACATCGGCCGATGTTCAGCCTTACTGTGTCGAATGGCGCGACCGCTATTTCGGCCGTACGCCGATGGTGCTCCGGCCCGCGAATACGGCGCAAGTCAGCGCCATTCTCAAACTCGCTCACGACGAGCGCGTCGCCATCGTGCCACAGGGCGGCAATACTGGGCTCGTCGGCGGACAAATTCCATTCGAGACGGGCAGCGAGATTGTTCTCAGCCTCGGCCGGATGAAAGCCGTCCACGCCGCCGATCCAGCCGGCAACACGCTGATCGCAGAAGCCGGCGCAACGCTGCAATCGGTGCAAGCCGCCGCCGCGGCGGTGGACCGGCTTTTCCCGTTAAGCCTCGCCTCGGAAGGAACCTGCCAAATCGGCGGCAACATCGCCACCAATGCCGGCGGCATTCATGTGCTGCGCTATGGCACGATGCGCGACCTCGTGCTGGGCATCGAGGCCGTGTTTCCGGGCGGCGAGATTTGGCATGGCCTCAAGACGCTTCGCAAGGACAACACCGGCTACGATCTCAAGAGCCTGCTCATCGGCTCGGAGGGAACGCTCGGTGTCGTCACAGCAGCGTCGCTAAAGCTATTTCCGCGCCCGGCCGAGGTCGCAACCGTGTTCGCGGGCTGTCCAAGCCTTGAGGCGGTGGCTCAGCTTTTCAGCCGCGCCTACGAAAGCGCCGGTCCCCTGCTCACGGCCTTTGAGCTGATCCCGCGCGTGGGGGTCGAGTTCGTCACCAAGCACCTGCCGCGCATCCGCGATCCGCTCGCCGATGCGCACCCCTGGTATGTGCTCTTGGAGGTGGCATCGCCCCTCGCCGAGGGGCTTGCCGAACGCGTTGCCATGGCGCTTTTGGAAGACGCGCTCGAAAAAGGCATCGCTGGGGACGCAGCCCTTGCAGCGTCGGAGTTGCAAGCCCGGTCGTTCTGGTGCTTGCGCGAGAACATTTCCGAGGTGCAAAGGCACGAGGGCGGCAGCATCAAACATGATGTCTCGGTGCCGGTCTCGGCGATCCCCGCCTTCATTGCCGAGGCGGATGCCGCCGTGGCGCAGCTCATTCCCGGCGCCCGGCCCGTTCCCTTCGGCCATTATGGCGACGGCAATATTCACTATAATATCTCGCAGCCGCAGGGCGCGGATAAGGCCGCTTTCCTTGCGCGCTGGGACGAGGTGTCGGATGCGGTGCATGCCATCGTCTTGCGCTTTGGCGGCTCGATCAGCGCGGAACACGGCATCGGGCGTATGAAGGCGCACGCCCTCGAAGGCATCAAGCCGCCCATGGAGCTCGGGGCGATGCGGCGCATAAAAGCGGTTTTCGATCCGCGCGGCATCCTCAATCCCGGAAAGCTGTTAACGGGCTTCGTCCCTGTCGAATGATGACAGGCGGCGAAAGTTTTGACCGGTCCCGCCTCCGCGTCCCGGTTCGGTATCGCGGCATCGGGGGCGGATGGATCGGTTCAACGGCCCGGAGCGGCAGCATGGCCGCGCGTTTGTCCTCAGCTAGCGGTCGAGCCCGGCAATCTTGGTCCTGGATGGAAAGGTTCGCAGCCGCGCCTTCAACCGCTGCACATGCCGGTAGGCATCCTCGATCCGCGACATCTGCAAGCGGCCGGACTTCACCCCGGCCTGGATCGCTTCCAGGCTTACGGCGGGGATGCCGCCCGGCATGCTGTTAGGCTCGCGCAGCAGGATCATATCGGCACCGGCTTCGAACGCCCGCACGATCGCATCGCCATAGCGCATGGGAGCGCCGGCAGAACCCATTTCCACTTCGAATATCAAAGCGCCATGAAAGCCGAAGCTGCGCTCGCCGCGTGCCCGGGCTTTCCTGGATAAGCCGAAAGAAACGTCTGTCAGGTGCAGCGGCTGCATGGCTTTCACCCGCACAACGAGCGCATCGCTCGTTTCTCCTTGCACGAGCCGGTGCAGGATCGCCGAGCTTGCGCTTTCGCTAATCCAGGAGGTCCGCAGTCCCGTCCGGAACGGCACGTGGCGAAGCGCGGTCAGAACGCCACGATCGTGGTGGCCGAAATTGAACCCGCGGGCGAAGGCCGCGATACGGGACGGCGAAGTCCCGAAGCAAACGGCCGACAAATTCACGCCGTTCTCTCGGCAAACATCCTCGCTCGGGCCGATATTCAAGGTCACGCCAAGGCCGGCCAGTTCGCTGGCCATCGCGCGGTATAGAAGTTGTGCCTCGTAGGGGCTGCCGGCGCCGCTCACGGCGTTCGCCGAGCTGTAGAAGGCAAAACCCTTTTCCTCGGAGAGAACGGTGTCCGGCCCGCCGGGCTGCTCGATGGCGATCAGTGCGGGGTTATCGCCGCCCGTGTTGCCGAAAGCGGCAATCAGCCGCCGAAGCTGCTGGGCGTTTGCAATATTCGAATCCCTGACGATGACACCGGAGACCTTGCCCTCGCGCAACTCGCGGGCAATCCGCTCGACATCCGCGTCCTCGGGCTGCCTGCCGGAAAAGCCCGTGAGGACAAGCTGCCCCACCATATGGCGAAGGCGCTCCTCGGGCGTTTTTCCTGGCACGGCCTTGAGCGGCGCGGCGGCGCGGGGCGTTACAAGCGGTTTCGGCGCCTCAGCGTTGCGCTCGTGTTCGCTCAAGGGGTTACTTACGGCTTTCTTGCTCGCTTGCTTAATGGCGGCGGCCTGCGCTCGCGCTGCCTTCGCCCTTGCTAGCGCAGCTTGTCTCTCCCTAATCTGCGCGGCGAGCCTGCGCCTGTACTCCAAGCACGCGGCTGGGCTATCCTCCGCGCTGTAACGCCGGCAATCGGCTGGGGTAAGGCGCTGCGATGAAGACGAAGCAGGATTTTGGGGCCGCAAATGCGGAAAATCCTCGCTATCCTGAACACGGATGGCAAGGGAAGGTCCTTCGCCGATGCGGATCTTCGGAAATGCGAAGACGGCGCTTGGGATCAGGAAGCAACAAAAGAAGATTACGGGAAACCGGACCATACTCCATACACACGCGGCGACCTGGGGAACAACGCGCAACATTGCATAGCTTCCCGAGAATATCGTACAATATTTTTGCCGGAGGTCTTATTCTTTTGTTTTATGGTGCATTTCTACGCCGCTTACGCTTGGCTTGGGGCGTGGCGTTCATATTAACCCGCACAATGGGTGACTTACCCCTCACCCTGTCCCCTCGCGGGAGAGGGCCGGGGTGAAGTGCTTGACGGATGCTATACCGAATCCGCTCGATGTTCTAATCCCGGGGCTGCTGCACCACCCGCACATACGGCTTCAGCGTCTTCCAGCCTGCGGGAAACTTCTGCTTTGCGTCCTCGTCGGAGAGGCTTGCGGCGATGATAACGTCCTCGCCCTGCTTCCAATTGGCCGGCGTTGCGACCCTATGGCGGTCGGTCAATTGCAGCGAATCGACCACGCGCAGAATTTCCGCGAAGTTGCGCCCGGTCGCCATCGGATAAGTGAGGATGAGGCGGATTTTCTTGGCCGGATCGACAACGAACACGCTGCGCACCGTCTGGTTCGTGACGGCCGTGCGCCCTGCCGAGGTGTCGCCCGCGTCCGCGGGCAGCATGCCGTAAAGCCTGGCCACCTTGAGGTCGCTATCGCCAACGAGCGGATAATTCACAGCGTAACCGGTCACATCCTGGATGTCCTGGAGCCACTTTGAATGGTCGGTGACCGGATCGACGCTCAATCCGAGAATCTTGACGTTGCGCCGGTCGAACTCGCCCTTCAGCCCGGCCATGGTGCCGAGTTCGGTGGTGCAGACCGGCGTGAAATCCTTCGGGTGCGAAAAGAGAATACCCCAGGAATTGCCGAGCCAATCGTGGAAGCGGATGCGTCCTTCCGTGGTCTCCGCCTCAAAATCCGGGGCCGTATCGCCCAATTGCAACGCCATGTTCGCCTCCTAGCCGTGGAACTTCGGTCAGAGACCTTATATGGAATGTTATACTCAGAAACGTCAATAATGGCTGTAAAAAAACTCAACTTATTTCACGGCACAGCCACGGGTTGGAATAACTTTGCTCCAGCCTCGATTGGGTCGAATTATAGTCTCTCGCCTCGTCCCCGGCGGCGATTATTTTCTGGCGGGATCGGCTTTACGGGCCGCTCCTGCTTCCCGGAACGAGGCTTGTCGAAGCCCTTCACGCACTGCCAGCCATAGCCGATTGCTGCGATGCCAATCGACAGGAATATGGCGCCGCCTCTTCCATCCGAAGAAAGCGGCACTCCTGTCGCAAACGCCTGGATTACAGCCGCCAGAACAATCGCGCCGAGGAGTGCGAAGACGGCACCGAACGCGATGATGAGGATACCTATGAGCCTCGTCAATTATCGTACTTCCGCTCGTCCGCGATCACCTTGCCGTCATTCGGCAGCGAACCCGGGGCCACGAGGGTTACCGCGCCTTTGAGCTTTGTCACCGCGGCCAAACTCTCCGCGATGCTTTGGCGCATGACCTCATCGAAGGCCGCGCTCTCCGCTTGCAGGCCCATGACGTCCTGTTCTTGCTCGCGGCTTACGGTCAGGCGCAAGCGGCCAAGCCCTTGATGGCGCCGCGCGATCTCCGCGATTTGCGATGGGTGAACGAACATGCCCTTGATCTTCGTGGTTTGATCGGCCCGCCCCATCCAGCCCTCGATGCGCCGGTTGGTGCGGCCGCAGAGGCTTCGACCCGGCATGAAGGCGGAAAGATCGCCAGTGGCAAAGCGGATGAGCGGATAGGTTTCGTTGAACGTGGTCACAACCACCTCGCCAACCTCGCCCTCGTCCGCGGGGTCGCCCGTGCCGGTGCGGGCAATCTCGACGATCATGTTCTCGTTGACGATTAGACCCTCCATCGCGGCGCTCTCGTAAGCGATGCAGCCAAGATCGGCCGTGGCATAGGCTTGCAGCACCGCGATGCCGCGCGACCGGTATTCCTCGCGCAGGCTTGGGAAGAGCGCGCCGCCCGAGACGAGCGCTTTCTTGATGGAAGACGCATCGCGGCCAAGCTCCGCGGCTTTGTCGAGGATGACCTTTAGATAATCGGGCGTGCCCGCATAGCCCGCCGGGCGGAGATGCGCGATGGCCTCCACCTGCATTTCCGTATTGCCGGGCCCTGCCGGGAACACGGCGAGCCCCAAGGCGCGCGCGCCATCGTCGAGCAGAAAGCCGCCGGGCGTCATGTGATAGGCGAAGCAATTGTGCAGGATCTCGCCCGCGCGGAAGCCTGCCGCATAAAGCGCGCGCGCGAAGCCCCAAGCATCGGGCACCGGCGATTGAGGCTCGAAAATAGGCCCGGGCGACATGAAGACGCGCGCCGGGGCGCCCGCGAGGCCGCCGAAGGGCGGAGTTTGGGCTTGAAGCTGCGTCAGTTCCGATTTCCGCAGCACCGGAAGAGCGGCGAATGCCTCGCGGCTGTTTATCGAAGCGGGGTCTATGCCGGCGAGCCGGCTCGCCCAGCCTGGCATCACGGCGAGCAATCTCGCGAGAAGCGCCGGGAGCTTCGAGAAGAGGTCCGCCTCGCGCCCGGCGGTGTCGCGGATCTCCAAATCATCGTAGAAAGGACTGCCGTTCATCGCGCGCCTCCACTTGCGCGCGGAATGCGCGCTTGTCGCCAATTCTAAGCTGCATCGGAACCTCACCGGCGGCGATTATTGCGCCACCGGATGCCAGGAGGCTGAAGGATTTGCGGGCGGCGGAGATAGCGGCGGCGATGCCTGCGTCGCCGGTGCAGGTGGCTGCGATGCCACTGGTGGCGCAACTGGCATTGCCGCATCCGCAAGTAGAGTTGTGATTCGCTTAAGCTGGCAGCTGTTGTGGTTCACGGTCCAAACGGCCCAATTGGGGTCGTTTTCCCTGGCCGGATCGCAGGCGCCGGGCTTGCCCATGGTGAGGCGCACGATGTCGCTCGAAAGCGCTGAGAGTTTCCAGCCGAGAGGCAGCGGGAAGGTCTGCTGATCGAGCTGGACGGTGATAAGTTCGACGCCAAGCTGAGCGTAGGCGCGGGTAATCGCACGCCTGGCCAAGAGCTCCCTCACAGTCAAAATCGTGCTGACAGGCGAGATGAAGTCGTCGAGCGAGCTGCCGGTAATGCTCCGGTAGTCGGGCTCGGCGAATGCGTCCGTCAGCGAGATCAGGTAAAGTTTGATTTGCCCAGGCCGGATCTCTTTCCCGTTCTTGTCGGTCAGCCCTTTTAGCTCCGGAGACTCGTTCAGTTCCTTTCTCAGCTCATTGTAGAGCTCAAGGCCTGTCGTTGAGCCGGAGGCATCCGCATAGCCGCCGTCGACGAACGTCCAGCGGCTTTTGGCGTTCGGATTGGAGGCCCAGGGCGGCATGACGAAGGGAAAGCGCGCGCTGACGGCGGCCGCGCCGATGAGCGAAGGATCTTGCCAAATTCGACCCTGTTCCTGCCTCTCGCCGGAAAGCGTTCCGACGTCGTCGAACGAGTAAAGCGTTCCCTCGCCGAGGTGCTGCAGCGAAAAGGGCGAAAACGCCACGCGATAGCCCGTTTCCACCCAGGTCGCATTCAGGAGCAACGCGGGGAGCTTGCCATCGGGGGACCAGGACTGGCTGAAGTTGCGCATCAGCATGTTCGCGTCCGCGGCGCTGGGGCAGACGGCGGTGAAACCCCGGTCCTTCTTATCGCTTCGCTCGAAGCTCGCAATGAAGCTCTTCTCCAGGATTTGATCCCGTCCGAACCATTCGAACCGCGCCTCGTTCTTACACGGCTCCTTGGGGCCGGGAGCGCCGGCAAACAGCTCGCGGATATCGCGCACAAGGTCCGGAAGGATGTAGGCCAGAACGGGGCTGAGATGGTCGTCCCTTGTGATCTTGCGCAAGCGCTCGAAAAGCTCGCCTGGGCCCGCGGGCTCGATGCATCCGGTGGGCGCTCCACCCGCTCTCGAAGCGTCTTTTCCCCCGGCCTTTTCCGCGAGTGCCGCGTCGAAAAGGCTTGCACCGATGCTCCCCCCCGATACCGCGCTAACCGCGAAAACATGTTCGGCGAAAGCCGGGCAGCGCTCTTGCATTCCGGCCAGGAAGAAAGATGTTGCGGAGGCGGCATAAATGCCGCCGCCTTGAGCGCTGATAATGAAGACGGGATACTCTCCGGTGCCGGTTTCGCGGGCCTGCAGCCAGCTCGCAAGGGTTTGAGCAAGCTTAGCCCTGTGCAAATTCGAGTTTTTGCTCCGCTCGCGCAGCTCTTCGAAGATGGATGCCGGGCGGCGGCCCTCCTGCCCGGTGCCGGTCTGTACGAACGTCGCGCCGATCCAAGCAACCGCGAGCAAGGGCACCAGGAACGCGGTGAACTGCCCCAGCGCAAACGGCATCCGTCGCATGGATAAGATCAACAGAGACGGTAGCGTCAGCAAGACCCAGGCGATTTTCGCCGCCACGGAAAACAAAAAGCGCAAGAAAACGGCGCCGGCGATGAGCACAAGCCCGGTGCCGGCAAGCGGCCCCGCCAGCCGGGCGGCGATCAGGGTCGTGTTCGAAAAGAAGACCGGCGCAAGTACCAGCAAGACAGTCGCGGCATAGCAGGCCGCCATGAACTTTCGCTGCCAGCACACGTTGTTCCGCGACCGGTGAAGGACGAAAATCACACCGATGGAAACCGCGATTGCGATTACAAGCCAGACGACCAGGGCACCTGGCAGAGTTTGCAGCCTTTCCTGCAAGGGCCCCGCTTGATCCAATCCACTTCCCAGCGCGCCGGATACCGTCTTGACGTGGCTGGCGGCGGCCTGCACCTGGGCCCGTGCGGCAACAAGTCCGATGCACAGCCCGGCGAAAGGGAGCGATGCCGAGACGATTGTCTTGAGATTGCGGATGCCGCCGATGCCCCGGTCGAAATAAATGTCCGCGTGATCGGGATATATTCCGTCGATGCGTCTTGTAACCATCTTGTGGTTCCAATAGTACAAGAGCGCACTGAAAACAGAGAGCGAGACAAGGCCAAGGACGCCATGAACGAAATCGCGATCCTCGGCCACCGATATATAGATTTCCTGCGTCTGCGGAATGAAAGCGAGCAGATAAAGCGAGAGGAAGCCCATCACCCAAGGCGTTAGGACAATAGTCTGGCTGAGATATCGCAAATAACGCGGAGTCAGATATAGAAACCGGTTCTGCAATCGGCCTAAAAGGCGAGATCGAGCCCCGTTGGTAAAGGCTTTGGTCCAAAATCGGTCTGTGAGCACGGTTTTTCCCCCAAATCAAACGGCGAGCGTCACAAGCCGCAACTGTTATGTACTCTTCAGGCCCTCTTCAACAGCTTCGGCTTCAACCTCCCCAGACCTGGCAATCGCGCTCTTCAGGATTTCGAGATCCCCTTCCGAATAGGCTAAGAGGTAAATTTTCTTCAAATAGGATTTCGGATTGTCTTTAAAGAATGCGAGCGCACGGGCAACGAGCATTGGCGCGACCTCACTCACGGGATATCCGCCATGTCCCGTTCCGAAGATCGGAACCAGCACCGAACGGTAGCGCTTGGTGTCAGCGATTTCCTCCAAAACCCGATCCATCGACAGCTCGATATTGGCGAGCGAGGTCGAAAGTCCGGCTCCGATGTTGCCGGCAACGCTCGCCACGTGGAAAATCCGGCGCACATTATGCGTTTTTTCAAGCTCGCCGGCCGTTGTCTGCAAAACCGTGCCTGTTTTCACGAAATTCCGCTCGCCCAACTCGGCGGCAAGGGCCTTGCCGATCGTGTCTTCCGCGATCGAACGGCCATCCTCATGCTTTTTCGCGCCGAGCATGCGGATGGTGGCCGAGACCGTCCTGCTAAAGAACCGGTCCATCATCATATCGGTGTTCTCGGAATTCACCCAGACGTCCACGTCTTTGGTGGCCTTAATGTTTCCGGTCTTGATGCCAAGAATGAAGGGCGACTTGCCGGCGCTCGCCTTCACCTTGTACTCGAATGTGCGCGACGTATCCTCGTCGAATTCGGCCGGCAGGCTGCCGCGCTGGGCCATGAACCATTGACCGGCGATGATGAGCTTCGGGTCTTCGAACTCGCCGCCGGTTAGTTTTCTGAAAAAATCCGCGATATCGAACTCGACGATTTCGATATCTTCCCCGTCTTCCTTGAGACCGCCGCCTCCGGACCTTTTATCGATTTTGCGGACTTCCGCGTAAAACAGATAGATGCGCTCCGAGCTTCCGCCGGGCGATGAGAAAAATGTACAAAGGGGGGTCGCCTGGGTGAGCTGATACCCGGTCTCCTCCTGCACTTCCCGGATCAGGCATTGCAGCGGGGTCTCCTCCGGCTTGCCGTCTTTTTCGGGGATCATGCCCGCGACGGCTTCGACGAGCCAGCCCCGGCCTTGGCCCTTATCGCGCGTCGGCAGGCGGAATTGATTGACGGTAATAACTTTGCGCCGCTCGGGATCGTAAAGCAGGGCCCCGACCGCATCGCCCCGCTCAAAAACGAGGTAGGGCCGTTCCGTACTCATCTCGCCGCTAAATTGCTCGTGCGAGACTGTAAATTCATCGACCTTGAAGAACGCGTCGAGCAATCGCTTGCGGTTGGTAATCTCTACACGCCAAGGTTTCGGATTTTCCGGCATATGTCCCGCCATTCAAAAGCAATCGAGGCTAGCCGCGAGCAGCGTAGCGTACACTCCGGCTGGAATGTGCCACCATCTTGACAATATCAGGGCGGGCCGGCTGTGTTCGAACTAATTTACTGTGCGCCGCGCTCCGGCGTTTTCAGCGAAAGCGGAGCTGCGTCATTGCGAGCGCAGCGAAGCACTCCAGGGTTGAGCCGCTAGAGTGCGTTTGGACAAAGTGTGAGCGGTTTTTCCGGTAAGACGTAACGCAGAACAAGAACTTAGAGCCCGCATTCGATTCCATCAAAAGCCGATAGGGTCTAAGCGAGCCAGCGTTTGCGCCGCCGGTAATGCTTGACATCGCGGAAGGATTTGCGCTCGCCGGCGGACACGCCGAGATAGAATTCCTTCACGTCTTCATTCGCCTTCAGCGAGGCCGCGTCCCCGTCGAGCACGACGCGGCCGCTTTCGAGAATGTAGCCATAGCGGGCGTAACGCAGTGCGATATTGGTGTTTTGCTCGGCGACAAGCACGCTCAAGCCTTGCTCGCGGTTCAGCCGCCCGACGATGTCGAAGATTTCCTCGACGAGTTGCGGCGCTAGCCCCATCGAAGGCTCGTCGAGCAGCATCATTTTCGGCCGGGACATGATCGCACGCCCGATGGCCACCATCTGCTGCTCGCCGCCCGAGGTGTAGCCGGCTTGCGACTTGCGCCGCACCTTGAGCCGCGGAAAATAGGTGTAGACAAGTTCGAGGTCGCGCGCGACGGCACGGCCGCCATCGCGGCGCGTATAGGCGCCCGTCAGCAGGTTCTCCTCGACCGTCAAATGCCCGAAGCAATGGCGGCCCTCCATCACCTGGATGCAGCCCCGGCGCACGAGCTCGTTCGGGGTCATCGCCTGCACGGCCGCGCCGTCGAACACAATCGAGCCCTTAGTCACATCGCCGCGCTCTGCGCCGAGCAGATTGGAAATCGCCTTGAGCGTTGTGGTCTTGCCTGCGCCGTTGGCGCCGAGCAGCGCAACGAAGCCGCCCTGCGGCACGGAGAGCGATACGCCCTTTAAGACGAGGATCACGTGGTCGTAAATGACCTCGATGTTGTTGACCGAGAGGATGGCAGGCGCCGCCTCGGATGCTTCTGCGGTCTTTGCGGGTTCAGTCATCGCGGGCCTCTTCGCTTGGCGAAGACCCCCCTCATCCTGTCCTTCTCCCCGAGGGGAGAAGGGACGCTGTTGCATTCTCTCCCCTTAGGGGCAGGCGTCCTCTCTCCCCGAGGGGAGAGAGACAGAGTGAGGGGGTCTTCGCCTTTCCTATTTACACCCGCCTATTTGCAATCGCGCGGCGTGATGTTGTTCTCTTTCGCGAACTTCTCGCTGTCGGCCTTGATGAGCGGATCGATCACCTCGCGGTCGCTATCGTAATAACCCGAGACGAGCTTCCATTTGCCAGCCGCCGCGTCCCACTGTTGGATGGCGCCGCGGCCGGGGCCTTCGTGGTTCGCGCATGTGACTTTGACCGGCTCGACAAGCCCGTCGAAGCCAATCGCTTTCAGGCGGTCCGGGGTGATATCGAGGGCTTCGAAGCCGTCGCGCACCATCTCGCCCGTGACCTCTTTCGTTTTGTGAAGCTCCTGCGCCTTGACGATGGCTTCGGCGGTATACATCGCAGTCACGAGGCCGCGATTATAGAGCACTTCACCGATGCGGTCCTTGAAGGACGGATCGACGGCCTTGCCGGCACCATAGACATATTTCAGGACGTCCTTGTGGACTTGAAAACCGGCGCCCGCTGCATGAAAGGCTGCGCCGAGATAGCCGTTCGCTGCCGCGCCGGCCGGTTTCACATCGTTTTCCGAGCTTGCCCACCAATTACCGACGAAGTGGTCCATCGGGAAACGGATGCCCGCGGCTTCCTTGATCGCGACCTGGTTCATAACGCCGAAGCCCCAGAGCAGCACCCAATCGGGCTTGTCGCGGCGGATCTGAAGCCATGTCGCTTTTTGCTCGTTGCCGGGCGGGTCGATGGGATAGGTGCTGAACTCGAAGCCGTGCTTTTGCGCAAGCGCGGTCAGCGTGGCGATCGGCTCCTTGCCGTAGGCGCTATTGTGATAGACAAGCCCAATCTTCTTGCCCTTGAGCTTGTCCATGCCGCCTTCCTTCTCGCCGATATATTTGACGATCACGGAAGCCGCCGACCAATAATTGACCGGGAAGTTGAAGACCCAGGGAAAAACGCGGCCATTCGCGACCGAGGTGCGGCCGTATGCCGAGCTGAGCAGCGGAATTTTATCGGCCGTAACCTTTGGGATCAGAGCGTAGGTAATGCCGGTCGAAACCGGATTGATGGTAAGAGCGCCCTGCTTGGTTTTCTCGTAGCATTCGACGCCGAGCTTGTTGTCGTAGCTCGTTTCGCAGGTCGCGATCTTGATCTTCACGCCGCCAATGCCGCCATCGCGCTCGTTCAAAAGCGTAAGGTAATCCGAGAAGCCGTTCCAGAACGGAATACCGTTCGAGGCATAGGCGCCGGTGCGGTATTCGAAGGCCGGTATGATCAGCTCGGCCGCGCGAGCGGCTGGAGCTGCGCCAAGCGCACCGATGAGCGCGCCAGCAATAAGCCTTTTCGATAATGCCATGCAGTCCTCCCGTTTGTTTTTAATATGGAAACGGCCAGAGCCGGAGCTTCTCGCGCGTTGTGTGCCAGATTCTTGCGAGGCCGTGCGGTTCCGCGATGAGAAAGAACACGATCAGCACCCCCATTGTGAGGATCTCCGCGTGCTTTGCTTGCGCGGGAAAGATGCCGAGCCAGTCCACAAGCACGACGCTCAACGCCAAGGGCAGCAGAACAAGAAAGCCGGCGCCGAAGAACGAGCCGAGAACCGTGCCGAGTCCTCCGATGATGACCATGAAAAGCACCAAAAAGGATTGGTTGATGCCGAAACTTGACGAGGGCTCAACGCTCGACAGCCACAGCGCGAACATCATGGCGCCCGCGACGCCGATGTAGAACGACGACACCGCAAAAGCCGACAGCTTCGCGTGCAGCGGCCGGATGCCGATCAGCTCCGCCGCAATATCCATGTCGCGGATGGCCATCCAAGCCCGGCCCGTGTTCGTGCGGCTGAAGTTTTTGGCAATGAGGGCGAAGACGGTGACGAAGGTCAGCGCGAAAAGATATTGCGCCGTGCCTGAGATGGCACCTCCCGTCACCGTGTAACCGAAGATCGAACGCGGAGGCATCTGGATCTGCCCCGAGGCGCTATCGTTGGTGAACCAAGGCACCTTCGTTACAAGCCACACGATGAAGAACTGCGCGGCGAGCGTCGCCACCGCGAGATAAAATCCTTTGATACGCAGCGACGGAATGCCGAAGGCGAGCCCGACAATTGCCGTGCACAGCCCCGCGCCGAGAAAGACGAAGACAAGGTTCAGCTCGGGAAAAGCGGTTGTGATCTTATAGGCCGAGTAGGCCCCCGCCGCGAGGAACCCGCCGGTGCCGAGCGAGAGCTGGCCGCAATAGCCTGTGAGGATATTCAGCCCCATCGCGGCCATGGCATAGGCGAGAAACGGGATCAGCACGGCGCTCAGCCAGAAATCGGTGAGGAAAAACGGGACCACAAGATAGGCGGCGGCGAGAATTGCCAGAATAAGCGTGCGGTCCTCCCGGAGCGGGAAGATCGCCATATCGTTTGCGTAGCTCGTCTTGAGCTGGCCTGCCTCACGGTAGAACATCGTTATGCCCCTGCCCTGCGTTGTTTGTCGTTGCGAGAAGCGCAGCTTCGAAGCAATCCACTCTTGCGCCTCGATTGCTTCGCTTTGCTCGCAATGACGCCGTACAGCCCTGTCATCTTAAATCCGCTCGATAATCTTCTCGCCGAAGAGGCCCTGGGGCCGCACCAGCAGAAACAAAAGCGCCAGCACATAGGCGAACCAGCTCTCGATGCCGCCGAACCACCCCTTGGTGCTGACGCCGAGGATCAGTTCGAAGAGAGGGGCCAGCAAGACCGGCGCGACCTTCTCGCCGACGCCTACGATGAGTCCGCCAACGATTGCACCGGGCACGCTCGTAAATCCGCCGAGGATCAGGACCGGCAAGGCCTTCAATGCTATGAGGGACAGTGAGAACTGAACGCCGGATTTGGCGCCCCACATGATGCCGGCCACAAGCGCGACAATGCCTGCAACCGACCAGACGATGACCCAGATCGTTGAGAGGGAAATACCGACCGAGAGCGCGGCCTGGTGATCGTCGGCTACCGCGCGCAGCGCGCGGCCGGTGCGGGTGCGCTGGAAGAAGATCGCAAGTACCGCCACCAGCGCCGCCGCCATGGCCGCGGCAACGATCTCGATCTTCTCGACATAGATGTCGAAATTGTCGAGGAGCCAGTTGTTCGCGCCCTCCGGCAAGCCGATATCGAGAACCTTCACATCCGGCCCCCAAATAATATCGCCAAGCCCTTCGAGAATGTAGGCAAGTCCCAACGTCGCCATGAACAGGACGATAGGTTCTTGGTTGACGAGCCGGCGCAGGATCGCCCACTCCACCGCATAGGCAAGCGCGATCATGACCGCAACGCTCAGCGGGATCGCCGCCCAAACCGGCACATGATACTCGTTCATAAGGCCGGTGAAGGTAAGCGCCGCAAACAGGGCCATCACGCCTTGCGCGAAATTGAAGACGCCGCTCGCCTTGTAGATCAGCACGAAGCCCAGAGCGACGAGCGAATACATCACCCCGGTCAACAGACCGTTCAATACCGTCTCTGTTAACGCCGTTAGAGAGATCATGGCGCAGACCCCCTCATCCTGTCCTTCTCCCGCCCGCATCCGCTCGCGGATGCGGGCACTCCTTGTTGCAAACTCACCAAGGTGAGCTTGCCGGGAGAAGGAACGCCGCCGCTGCCGTTGCGATATCTTTCTGCTTCGGCTGCGGGGCCGCAACTCAACGCCCTCTCCCCTCGGGGAGAGGGTTGGGTGAGGGGGGGCTTAGACGCGAAAGCGAACGGTATTCTCATGCCGGGGCCTCGCCATGGGGGACGCCGAGATAGGCGCCGATCACATCCGGGTTTGCCTGTACTTCGGCCGGGGTGCCGTCCGCGATCTTGCGGCCGTAATCCAAGACAACAACGCGGTCCGAAAGGTCCATCACCACGCCCATGTCGTGCTCGATCAGAGCGATGGTCGTGCCGAACTGCTCGTTCACGTCGATGATGAAGCGGGACATATCCTCTTTTTCTTCGACGTTCATACCGGCCATCGGCTCGTCGAGCAGCAACAGCTCCGGCTCCATCGCCAGCGCGCGCCCAAGCTCCACCCGCTTTTGCAGACCGTACGGGAGCTTGCCGACCGGCGTCTTGCGGATGTGTTCGATGTGAAGGAAGTCGATGATGTCCTCGACCGCTTGGCGGTGGCGGATTTCCTCGCGCTGCGCCGGCCCCCAGTAGAGCGCGTGCCAGAATAACCCGCGCCGCATCTTCAACATGCGCCCGGCCATGAGATTGTCGAGCGTGCTCATGCCCTTGAACAGCGCGACGTTCTGGAACGTGCGGGCGATGCCCTGGGCGGCGGCATGGTGCGGGCGCATGCGGCGGCGTTTCTTGCCCTTAAAAGTGATGAGCCCCGATTGCGGATGGTAGAACCCATTGATGACGTTCAGCATCGAGGTCTTGCCTGCGCCGTTCGGGCCGATAATGGCGCGGATTTCGCCTTTGCGGATGTCGAAGCTGATGGCGTTCAGCGCACGCACGCCGCCAAAATTAAGCGTTATGTTATCGACGGACAGCAGAACTTCGCCGAATTGCCGCCGGGGGGGCGGCGCTGCCTCTGCGGCGGCCGCAGGCGCGGCAAGAACGGCGGGCGCGTTCATTGGGCAGCCTCCAATTGGTGCGCGGCGGGCGCTGCTGCGAGGGGCGCCCCCGTGGCGGTATAGGCCGGCACATCGGCGATGCGGACGGTCGCTTCGAGCACCCCCTTGCGGCCGTCCTCGAAGGTCACCGCTGTGGAAATGTGCTTTTCGGAGGAGCCGTCGTAAAGCGCGGCGATCAGCGGTGCGTAGCGCTCGGCGATGAAACCGCGCCGTACTTTTTGCGTGCGTGTCAGCTCGCCGTCGTCGGCGTCCAGCTCCTTGTGCAAAATGAGGAACCTGCGGATTTGCGCACCGGCGAGCATGGGCTCTTTGGCGAGGCTGCGGTTCACTTCGTCCACATGGGCGCGGACCATCTCGTAGACGCGCGGATGCGCGGCAAGCTCTTGATAGCTCGCATAGGTGACGTTGTTGCGCTCCGCCCAGTTGCCGACGGATAACAGATCGATGTTGATGAACACGCCTACGAAATCGCGCCCGTCGCCGTACGCCACGGCCTCTTTGATATTCGGATAAAACTTGAGCCTGTTTTCGATGTATTTCGGCGGCAGCATCGAGCCGCCGTTAAGCCGGCCCACATCCTTCGCCCGGTCGATGACTTTGAGCGTGCCGTCCGGCTCGATAATGCCGGCATCGCCGGTCTTCACCCAGCCATCCGCGGTCTTGGTGTTCGCCGTGGCCTCGTCGTTCTTGAAGTAGCGGACGAAGACGCCGGGCCCGCAATATTCCAGCTCGCCCGAAGGCGATACACGAAGCTCGACTCCGGGCGCCGGCCTGCCAACCGTATCGGCGTTGATCTCGCCATCGGCCTGCAGCGTGACGTACACGCTGGCCTCGGTCTGGCCGTAGAACTGCTTCAGGTTCAGCCCGAGCGAGCGGTAAAAGCGAAAAATCTCGGGCCCGATGGCCTCTCCAGCCGTATAGGCGACGCGGGTCCGGGTAAGCCCCAAGCGGTTCTTAAGGGGGCCGTAGACCAGCACTTGTCCGAGGCCGTAAAACAGGCGCCTGAAGGGCGAAACGCGCTCGCCGTTCAATATCCGCTCGCCCGAGCGCTTTGCGACCTTCATGAAGGTCTTGAACATTGTGCGCTTGGTCCAGCCCGCGTCCTCCATACGCACCATGATCGAAGTGAGAAGGTTCTCGTAAACGCGTGGCGGGGCGAAGAAATAGGTGGGGCCGATCTCGCGGCGGTCTTCGAGCACGGTTTGCGGACTTTCGGGGCAGGAGACGCAAAATCCCGCCGCGAGCGCTTGTCCATAGCTGAAAATGTGATCGCCGACCCAAGCCATCGGCAAATAGGCGATGATTTCGTCGCGCTCGGTAATTTTGTCGAACCGGTTCGCGTTGCGCGCGGTGATCAGCACATTATCGTGGCTCAGAATCACGCCCTTGGGCTGACCCGTCGTGCCCGATGTGTAAAGGATCACGCCTGGATCGCCGCCCGAGCCCAACGCCACATCCGAAAGCCAAGCGTCCGCCAATTTGGGATCGCGCTTCAACGCTTCGCGGCCTTGCGCGGCAACGCTCTCGAAGCTCCCAACCCGGCCCGGCTCGTAATCGCGAAGGCCCCTCGGCTCGTCATAAAGGATGCGCTGCAGTAGCGGCGCCGCGTCCTCCATCGAGAGCAGCTTGTCCACCTGCTCCTGATTCTGGGCCACGGCGAGCTTTGCCCCGGAATGGCTCAGCACATAGGCCAGCTCCTGCGCCACGGCATCCTGATACATCGGCACGGGGATCGCGCCGAGGCTCTGTGCTGCCATCATCGACCAATAAAGCCTCGGACGGTTGTCGCCCACGATGGCGATAGTGTCGCCGCGCCGGACGCCCAAGAGGCTAAGGCCAACCGCGAAGGCCCGTACCTCGTCCATCGCCTCGGCCCAGGTCCAGGTCTGCCATATGCCGAGATCCTTCAGCCGGATAGCAGGCCGCTTCGCAAATACGCGCGAATTATGCAGCAGCACTTTCGGAAGAGTGTCGGTCATTCGCGGCACGAACTCGCTCTTAGGAAGGCAGTGAGCGGACCTTAGCAATTCCCCAGCCGCCCCGCATTTAGCCGAACTGCTAATGTTACGCTTGCACGGCCGAATCCCAAGCGTACTCTCCGCTGCTCCCGCAGCGGCGGGCGCCATGGGGCGGTGCCGGTCTCGCAGCTTCGGCGGAACAAGCTGTTCATTTAGCGCCAGAAGCGGATATAATGTGGCGCACGAGCATCCCGTGTTCATGCGCTGAGAAGGTTTTTTTCCATGATTAGAAGTACCGTTCTCGCTCTATTCATCGTCGCGTCAGCTGCCGCGCCCGCAATGGCTTGCATGGAGCCGCCGGAATCTACTCACCAGCGCGAGATCTACCTCCTCGACAAGGGGATCGAGACATTCAAGCTGGACGCCCCCGTGCTTGCGAAAGCCAAAGAGCTGCGCGACCGGGCGGTCGCCGCCTTCAAAGCCCGCAAACTAAGGGAGGCCTGGGAAGCCCGGCACTCCGCATTGCTTCAAATTGGATATAAGGTGGAAACGGCTCCGGCTGGAGAAAACGGGGCCGCAATTGCACCAGGTTCGCCGCCGCTGGCGAAAGCCCTGCCCACAAGGGGCCTTGCGCCGCATGGCTGCGGCGGCGGCGGCACTGTCTGGGTGCCCCCGGCCGAGTAGCAGCCCTTTATGGGCGCATGTCGAACAGAAGGAACCCGGCATCTTCCTGCGCGCTGACCGGTATCGCCGCTTCGTCCTTGAGCGCGGCGCCGTCGCCGGCTTTCAGCTCGTATCCGCCAAGCGCCACTGTGCCGCGCGCAACTTGCAGCCACGCGATGCGCCCTTTGCCGAGCGGGCGCGAAACCTGCTCTCCCTTTTTCAGCCGGGCTGCAAAAAATGAGACGTCCTGATGGATCGTGACCGATCCTTCGCGCCCGTCCCGCGAGGCAATCAGCACAAGCCCGTCCCGGCCGCAGCCGAGGCTCCGCTGCTCGTAGCCCGGCTTGATGCCGTACGCTTCGGGCAAGAACCAGATCTGCAGGAAATGTACCGGCTCCGTCTTCGAAGGATTGAACTCGCTGTGCTCGATGCCGGTGCCCGCGCTCATGCGCTGGACGTCACCAGCGCGGATCACGGAGCCCTTGCCGAGACTATCTTTATGCTCCAGCGAGCCTTCGAGAACGAAGGAGACGATCTCCATATTGTCGTGGGCGTGGCGCGGGAAGCCGGCGCCCGGCGCGACGCGGTCCTCGTTGATGACGCGCAACGGGCCGAAGCCCATATGTGCCGGGTCGTAATAATGGGCGAAGGAGAAGCTGTGCCGGCTGTCGAGCCAGCCGGTTTGGGTTCTGCCCCGGTCTTCGCTTTTGCGGATTTCGATCATGCCATGCTCCTTCCGAAGCCGATGCTTAATACGGAACGTAGGGCGGGAACCGCCGGCGGCAAGGCTCGAAGCGCTCGGAGACAGCAGCTGCTGCGGCGAAAAGGAGGTGCCCCAATTCCGGTTTGCGAGCAGCGTTTTTCCCAGTGGCGAAATCTATTTTGCAAAATACGGCCGCTCAGCTCCCAGCGAGCCGTAAAGGCAGGGCACCCGTGCTCCTTTCGTGCCGGCCATCACGCATCCGCGCACTCGAGGCGAGTGCGCGGATGCGGTCGCGGACATCGGTATCGGTCAGAGCGCGGCATTCGTCGACGGTCACGATGGGCGAAACTCCGTCCATTTTGCAGCAGCCCCGATGACCGCATCGCTCGAGGCAGGCTTCGCGCGGTAGCGCCAGGTCACAATTCGTCAGTGCTGAAACCTTGAAACGCCCACCGCGTGGCGACTCCAAAGAACAAGAGCGCCACCGGGGGTCCGAACAGCACGACGGGTACGACAAGGAGGTCGTGCGTTGTCAGCTCGTCTCTAATGAATTCTATCGCGAAGTTGATGAGCCAGCCCATGATCCACGCGGCGGATGCGAGCAGCCAAAGCCGGTACATTCCGCGGCGCCAATTGATAGGCTCGGATTTTCCTCTTTCGAGCTTAAACGGACGGTTCGACATGACAGCGGGTTCCCTCCCGGACAGCATTTAACCACCTCTACAAATGCATGGACCGCGGCGCCTGTTCCGGAACCGCCGGCGAGCTTTACGGGCATTCATCGCGATAGCGGGACTGGGCGGACCGGAAAATCATCCCTTCCAATGCAGCGCGCAAAGCAGCGTGAACAGCCGCCGCGACGTTGGCACATCCATCCGCACCTTCCCGTCCAGCCGCTCGGCCAAGAGCTTGCTGCCTTCGTCGTGGAGCGCGCGGCGGCCCATGTCAAGCGCCTCGATCCGGCTTGGCGGGGCGGTCTTGATCGCCTCGAAATAATTCTCACAAACGAGGAAGTAATCTTTCACAACCCTGCGGAAAGGATTGAGCGAAAGCAGGAATGTCGCGCAAGGCGCTTCGGCCTCTCCCGCCGTGATCGCGAAGGCGAGGCGCTGCTCGGCGATCGCGATGCGAAGTTTGTACGGACCGGCGGGGCCAGCGGCCAGCTCGAAGGAATTCTCCTCCAGCAGATCGAAGATCGCAACTTTGCGCTCGTGATCGACCTCGGTGGTGTGGCTGCCGATGGAGGATTCGTCTAGGTCGATTTCGACCAGCCGGGAGGGGGAGGAAGCGTTCGCATGATCGGACATGTCGTGAACTTATCCTGCCCCATGCAGCCGGACGGCCACGGAATGGCGATGACCGTCGAGCCCCTCGGCCTCAGCCAAGGTCATGGTCGCGGAGGCGAGAGCCGCGAGGCTCTGCGCGTTAAGCTTCAAAAGGGATGTGCGCTTCATGAAATCCAGAACGCCAAGGCCGGAGGAGAACCGCGCGGCCCGCGCCGTCGGCAGGACGTGGTTCGATCCGCCAGTATAGTCGCCGACCGCTTCGGGTGTGAAGTGGCCGATGAAAATCGCGCCGGCATTGCGGATTTTTGGGATCATGTCCTCAGCCGCATCGCAGGCCAGCTCCAAATGCTCGGGCGCGAGCGCGTCGATCAGCGCGGGCGCCTCCTCCATGAGATTGGAGACGAGAATAATCGCGCCATGGTCCGCCCAGCTCTTGCCCGCGATCGCGCCGCGCGGCATCGCCAGAATTTGGTCCTCTAGCGCCAAGGCCGTGGTTTGGGCGAGCACCAAATCGTCCGCGATCAGAATCGCCTGCGCGGCCTCGTCGTGCTCGGCCTGCGCGAGGAGGTCGGCCGCGAGCCAATGCGGATTGGCGTTTTTGTCTGCAACGGCGACGACTTCGGATGGCCCTGCGATCATATCGATGCCTGCGGTCCCGAATATTTGGCGCTTAGCCTCCGCGACATAGGCATTGCCGGGCCCGGCGATTTTCGCAACCGGCGCGATGCTTTCGGTGCCATAGGCGAGCGCGGCGACGGCTTGCGCGCCGCCGATGCGGTACACCTCCGAAACGCCGGCGAGATGGGCGGCGGCGAGCACCGCGGGGTTCACCTCACCGGCCGGCGTTGGCACAACCATCGCAACGCGCGGCACGCCTGCAACTTTTGCCGGAATCGCGTTCATCAAGACCGAGCTTGGATAGCTCGCCTTTCCTCCCGGCACGTAGAGGCCTACCGATTCGAGCGCCGTCCAGCGATGGCCAAGCTCGGCTCCGATGGCGTCGACATAGCGCCCGTCCGATGGCAGCTGGCGCCGGTGATGCGCTTCGATGCGCTCATAGGCCAGCGCGAGTGCGGCTTTTAGGCTTGGCGCAAGCGTGGCATAGGCTTTTTCCAGCTCCTCTGGCGCGATACGAAGGCCGGCCTTGCCCAAATCGACCTTATCGAAGCGTGCGGTATATTCGGCCACCGCCGCGTCGCCCCTCTGCCTCACTGCAGCGAGGATGGCGCGCACGGCATCCTGGACATCGTGAGTTTGGCCCCGCCGCGCCTGGACAAGGGCCTTAAACTGCTCCGCGAAGGCTCGATCGGAGGAGCGGAGAAACTGTGCCAAGGAAACGGTCCTATTTGGTGTTTTGGAAGATCTTGGGTGCGGCGGGCACACTATCGGCTTCCGCGGCCATGTGCTCGGGTTTCATTGTCGCACGCCAAGCGGTGCCGAGATCGCGCAACTCCGCCTCGATACACTCGACCTCAAGCCGCACGGCTCCGCCTCCCGCAAAATAAAGCGTAATGAACCCGCCGGGCGGGTCGGCCTCCTCGAAGGTCATCGCGAGTAGCTCTGCGACCGCAAACGGGTCGCCGGGGCGGATCTTATGCACTTGGGCCCGCTTGACCTTGTCTAAGCGCAGGGCGCATCGGCACCGGCGCAGATTGGAGTGTTTGCCATCGTCCGTTTCGGCGGCGAGCCAATCGAAACGGCTCATAACGGCAGCAAAATGCCGGTCGGCGGGCATGTACACCATGTCGGCCATACGCAGGACAGCATCTTGCAGGTGCGCGGACAGGATCTTAAGGTCGTCGGGATCGAGCGCGAGGAGTTTGAGGGGTTCGGGTGTGCCGGAGCGCATGACGGGCGCCTCTTCATTGGAGTTCGAAGACAGTTCGAATTTCTCTCATGAATGAAGGCGTTCGATGCGCGCTCCGCAAGACCCAAGCTTCTCTTCCAGGCGCTCAAAGCCGCGATCAAGGTGATAAACGCGGTTAACGGTCGTCTCGCCTTCGGCCATGAGCCCCGCTATGACGAGGGAAACCGAGGCGCGCAAGTCGGTCGCCATCACCTCGGCGCCGTGGAGCTTGGGGACGCCCCGGACTTTCGCCATGTCGCCCGTTACCGCGATGTCGGCGCCGAGCCGGGCCAGCTCCTGCACATGCATGAAGCGGTTTTCGAAGATCGTCTCGCGGATCTGCGACACCCCCTCCGCGCGGCACATCAGTGCCATGAGCTGCGCCTGCAAATCGGTTGGGAAGCCCGGATAAGGCTCGGTCGTGACGTTCACGGGCTTGAGCCCCGCGCCGTTGCGTGCGACGCTAAGGCCCCGGTTGGTCTCGGAAATCTCCATTCCGGCCTGCCGCAGAACGTCGAGAACCGAAGGCAAAAGATCCGCGCGCGCGCCATCGAGAAGTACCTCGCCGCCCGCCGCGCCAACGGCCATGGCGTAGGTTCCGGTCTCGATCCGGTCCGGCAGCACGGTGTGCGTCGCGCCCTCCAGGTAATCGACGCCGTGAATCGTGATCGTATGCGTGCCGGCGCCCTCGATCCGCGCGCCCATTTTGTTGAGGCAACTCGCGACATCGGCGACTTCAGGCTCGCAGGCCGCATTTTCGAGCACGGTCTCGCCCTTGGCCATGGTGGCGGCCATCATGACGTTATGCGTGGCGCCGACCGAGACCTTCGGGAAAGAAACCACGCCGCCGCGCAAGCCGCCCGGCGCTTTGGCGACCACATAGCCGCCATCGAGGCTGATTTCGGCGCCAAGCGCCTGTAGGCCCGTCAAATGCAAATCGACCGGCCGCGTGCCGATCGCGCATCCGCCCGGAAGCGACACGCGCGCGCGATGCTCCCGCGCGAGCAGCGGCCCGAGCACCCAGAAGCTCGCACGCATGCGGCGCACGAGGTCGTAGGGCGCTGTCGTGTCCACGATATCGCGGGCGGTGAGATGCAGCGTGTCGCCGAGATAGCCATTGCCGTTCGCCCGCTTGCCATCGACCGCGGTATCCACGCCGTGATTGCGCAAGATGCGGATGAGCAGGCTCACATCGGCAAGATTGGGCACGTTCTTCAGCGTAACCGTATCCGGCGTGAGCATGCTCGCGATCATCAGCGGCAGGGCCGCGTTCTTGGCGCCGCTGATCGGGATCGTGCCTTGGAGCGGCTGTCCGCCATTTATGCGAATTCTGTCCATCTTGTCCGCCGGAATAGAATGCCTTGGAGCTTGCTAGAGATGCACGCCACCATTTTCTTAAGCTGTAGACGCCGCCGGCCTTCCCGGCAAGCTCTTACGCGCTTAGCCCGCATCCGGCTTGCTCCTGTGGTTTGGCTCTTTTTTGTCTTTCCTCTTGGCGAGGTTCTGGCGAAGCGCCTCGGCAAGCCGCTTTTTCTTGTCCTGCGCCGCGGCCGTCTGGGACTTACCGCCCTTGGCGTTATGGCTCGCGCTTGGCTGTTTATCCATTTCGTTCAGCGCCTCCGGAATCGACCGCGTCAACATTAGCCCCGCTAAGACTAACAAAGTCCTGACGCGCCGGAAAGGTGAGTCAGATCTCATCGATGTTCACTGCCGTAGCCCGGATCGGACGTCCGGCTTCGCTGCTCATGAGAAAGAATTCGCGGAGGCTTCAAATTCTGCCGCTATTCGCACCTGAAAACGAAAAGGGCCGCTGTCGCGGCCCTTAAGACAGTCTGGGAACAGACTAATAGCAATAGGGGCCATAATAATAAGGCCACGCGCAAGGGTAGCCACCCCAGCCCCAGCCATAACCGCCATAGCCCCAACCGCGGCCGTAACCATACCCGCGACCGTAGCCATACCCGCGCCCGTAGCCGCCGCGCCTGAAGCCACCGCGCCCGAAGCCACCGCGGCCGAAGCCACCGCGACCGCCGCGACCGAAGCCGCCGCGTCCGCCGCCGCCGCGTCCGCCGCCGTGAATAAACGTAAGGCCGCTTCCATTATCGGCCTTCAGCACCTTGTTAACCTGGACTTTCAATGCCGCGTCATTCTGAACGACCGACCCTGCCGATGCCGCTTGCACCGAGAGAGACAAACCTGCCGCCATTACCGCCGCGCCTATCAGGTGTGTTATTTTCATGGACGCCCTTCTCTTCGCAAAAATTGACGAATTCTTTTCCCGGCCAAGGTATCCGCAGATGGCTTATCGCCATGCTAATGCGTCATTCTGGAAACAGCGGCGAACCGGCCGCATGAACCTATTAGATACCAATTTTATGAAAAAGAAAAGGCGAGGGATATGACAATTTACGCTAATTTTCGCAGTACTAAGGCCACGGTTAAGCTTTGCATGACGAATGGGGGCGCATTTTTATTTGTTGCCGCTGCAAAAGTCGCGTTTTTTTTCGCGTTTCACCTCTAAAAGCTGCATCCGAAAAATCGGTTAAACATAGAGTCTTGCCGGAGCTAACCGCAAAAGCCAATCTACAATCGCTATTGTTTGCCGATACTAGCGCGATTGAGGTCCGGCCCGCGCCACGCTCAGCGTTTGCGCACGAATACCGTGCCGGCCGAGTAGCCCGCCCCGAAACTGCAGATCAGCCCCACATCGCCCGCCTTCATATCGGCGGAATGCTTGTGGAAGGCGATGATGGACCCGGCCGAGGAGGTATTGGCGTATTCGTCGAGGATGATGACATTCTCTTCGCGCGTTGGATCGCGGCCGAGCACGCGGTGGCCGATCATCTCGTTCATGTTGAGATTGGCTTGGTGCAGCCAAAGGCGCTTTAGCTTGTGCGGGTCGAGGCCTAGATCGGCCGCATGGCTGAGGATCATCTGCGAAACCAAGGGAACCACCTCCTTGAACACCTTGCGGCCCTGCTGGACGAACAGCTTGTCGGCCAAGTCGCGGCCCTCGGGCGCACAGCGGTTCAGAAAGCCCGCATTGTTGCGGATGTTGTTCGAGAACTGGGTTTTCAGCCGCGTCCCCAAAATCTCCCAGCCGCCCGCCGCCTCATCGGCCCGCTCGACGATGACCGCGGTGGCCACGTCGCCGAAGATGAAGTGGCAGTCGCGATCCCTGAAGTTCAAATGGCCCGAGCAGATTTCGGGGTTGACCATCAGCACCGCGTCCACCGAGCCCGCCGCGATGTAATCCGCCGCCGTCTTGATCCCGAAGGTTGCCGACGAGCACGCCACGTTCATGTCGAACGCAAAGCCGCCGATCCCGAGCGCCGCCTGTACCTCGACCGCCATGGCGGGATAGGCGCGCTGCATGTTGGAAGCCGCGCACAACACCGCGCCGATCCGCGCGCGCGGCTTGCCCCAGCGAGACAGCGCCTCTTCCGCCGCTTTTACCGCGATCTCGGCCAGGAGCGAAATCTCCTCGTTCGGGCGCTCCGGAATGACCGGCCGCATGATGGCCGGATCGAGGATGCCCTTCTTCTCAACCACGAAGCGCGACTTGATGCCCGAAGCCTTCTCGATGAACTCGCAGGACGAGGGCAAATTCGCCTCGATGCGGCCCTCCGCGATGGAAGCGGCGTTTTCGGCGTTGAACCGCGCGGCATAGGCGTTGAAGGCCTCGACCAGCTCGGCGTTCGAGATGCTTTCGGGCGGGGTGTAAAGGCCGGTTGCGGCAATGACTGCGGTGCGCACGCGAGGCTCCGGTGGCAATAATTGAGTGTGGCATTGCGGCCGCTGGGGAACCCCGGCCGCGGCCCGTTTTCAACCCTATTCGCGCGGAAGTCTAGCGATGCTTTTTGTCTACGCAGGACAAAACGCGGCGGCGGCTTGGCAAGGAGCGGCTAAGCAGAATTTCGCTGACCAGCCAACGGACGCGAGGCTTCGGGCAGGCGTTCCTTCTCCCAGCGGGAGAAGGACAGGATGAGGGGTAAGTCGTCGAAAAACAAAGGCTGTACCCCCTCACCCTGTCCCTCTCCCCATGGGAGAGGGGACGCTGTTGCGCGCACCGCACCCTAATTCAGGCGTCCTTCTCCCGGGAGGAGAAGGACCGGGTGAGGGGCGTGACGCTCGATTGGGCCGGGAACGGCAGCCGCCTCACTTCCCCACGGCCAGCAAATAATCCTGCGCGTCGCGGCCGCGGAAATATTGCGGCTC
>JBKQIH010000040.1:0-3298 GCA_052148445.1 Rhodomicrobium sp. | reverse complement strand
AGGCTGAAGCGGGGGCAACCCATCCTCATAAGGGGCGGGAATGCACCAATCCTGAAAGGCCCGATCTATGCGACCTCGCGCGGGGTCCTCATCGCCATTGGCGAGGTGGAACGCGGCGAGATGCATCCGGTCCGGGTTTTCAATATCCCCGCCTGAGGCCGGATCAGCGACCAACTCAACGGAGATCCCCGATGTCGATCACTGCCGAGCGCAAAGCCGCGCTCATCCTAGAATATGCGACGAAGCCCGGCGATACCGGCTCGCCGGAAGTTCAGGTTGCCGTTCTCACGGAACGAATCAGCAACCTGACGGAACACTTCAAGACCCATAAGAAAGACAACCACTCGCGCCGCGGGCTGCTTAAGCTTGTGAGCGGACGCCGCCGCTTGCTCGATTATGTGAAGAGCAAGGACGAGGGCCGCTATCGCGACCTGATCGTGCGGCTCGGCATCCGGCGGTAGACCGCTCTTCCCGCAGCTCACAGGCTGTAACACCGGCCCGCCGCATGGGGGCGCCGGCGTTCCAGCAAGCGTTCGATCATGCCGGCGCCTATGGATTTCAGCCATCGCGGCGCCGGCGGTTTTTACAGAACCGTTGGCCATAGGCGATGGAACGAGTCTGATGGCTTTCGCCGCCGCCTTGGCGATCCGTGGATCGCTTCGCCGGGCAGCAATGTCCCATTCTAGAGCCTATCCGCTTTCGATGGAATCAAAAGCGGGCTCTAGGTCTTGGTCTTTCCGTGCTTCTTACCGGAAAACCGCTTCGCACTTTTCCGGAAGCACTCTAAGCCCGGCAAAGACCGGCCGACTTGACATTGTCACGATCCGCAGATTTCGCAGCAGCCTGCGCCTTCGGCGCGGCAGAAACCGTCCCGGTTGCGAGGTCATAAAGGCGTGAGGCGAAGATGCCGATGCCGGGTTCGCCGCCGATGAGGTCTTTGGCGGTGGCGGAGGGAGCTGAACAGTTCAAGCTTTTTTCTCCTTCAAGCGAGGTTGAGGGAGCGGGGCCGCATAGGAGGAATGCCGCCCCGCTCCTGGGGCGCAAGGAACCCCGTAACAGCCGCTTACGTTCGCGGTCACAGACATAAGCGCTGCCGAGCGTGCGGTCACACTCTCGATCACTAAGATCAAGTTTCGTGCCAAAACGGCCCTGACCAAAAGTCCTCCTGAATTCAAAGCGGTCTGCGACACGCCGCCTTGACAGAACGCTTGCCAAGCGCCAAGCTCTGGCAGAAAATATG
Organism: Rhodomicrobium sp.; assembly: GCA_052148445.1. Taxonomy (GTDB): domain Bacteria; phylum Pseudomonadota; class Alphaproteobacteria; order Rhizobiales; family Rhodomicrobiaceae; genus Rhodomicrobium. The sequence continues at coordinate 2,058 of JBKQIH010000040.1, read as the reverse complement.
CCGAAATGGCAGAGAGTGACACATGCAGGCAGCCGCGCTCGCGGAACTGGCTTCGTTTCTAGAAACCCTGCCAGAGCCGCATATTCTTTGCGACCGCGGCTACAGTATTGTCGCCGCGAACGCGGCCTATCGCGGGAAATGCGCACATTTCGCACAAGTCTTGGGAAAGACCTGCTACGAGGTTTCGCACCGCTACGACGCGCCTTGCGATCAAGCGGGGGAAGCCTGCCCACTATCGCGGAGCCTTGTATCCGGTCAGCGCGAGCGCGCCGTCCATCTGCATTACGGCTCCGCGGGCGAGCTTTATGAGAGCATCGAGCTGTCGCCCGTCAAGAATGCGCAGGGCGAAATAACCCATTTCATCGAAAAGCTGGAGGAGATCCCCGTTGCCCGGGGCCTGGCGAATGCGCAAGGCCTTGTTGGACGCTCGCCTGCTTTCAAAAAGATGCTCGAGCTCATGGCCCGGGTTGCGCCGTCGGATGCGAGCGTCCTATTGCAAGGGGAATCCGGAACGGGCAAGGAATTGGTGGCTCAGGCGATCCACGATGCCAGCCGGCGCTCCAGGGCGCCGTTTGTGGTGCTCGACTGTTCAGGCCTGCCGGAGCCATTGTTCGAGAGCGAGCTGTTCGGCCATGAGCGCGGCGCATTCACGGGGGCCGCGGCGCGAAGGGACGGCCTCGTGGAAGCGGCAAGCGGCGGAACGCTGTTTCTGGATGAAGCCGGCGACATTCCATATACGATGCAAGTGAAGCTGCTGCGCCTCCTCGAGACGGGAACTTACCGCCGCGTTGGCAGCACGGAATTGCGCAAGACCGATTTCCGCCTGATCTCGGCGACTCACCAGTCAATGCGCCGCTTGATGGGCGAGGGCAAATTCCGCCAGGACCTTTATTTCCGGCTCAGCACCTTTCCCATCGGCCTTCCAAGCCTGCGCGAACGGCGGGAGGATATTCCGTTACTTATAGAGTCCCTGCTTGCCCGCGTAACGGCCCGGGACCTCCGCATTTCGCCCGAGGCCATGAGGCTGCTTTGCGCCTATAACTACCCGGGCAATATCCGGGAGTTGCGCAATCTCTTGGAACGGGCCAGCCTCCTATGCGACGGCGATGAATTGCAGCCCCAGCATTTGGCCGAGGAAGTGCGCGGGGGCGGGATTAACGAAGCCGGAGCACAGCCTGCTTCAGTCAGTTTCGCAGACGCTACCCATGCCGCCGGCATTTCATCGGAAGAGCTGCGCAAGCTTCTGGCTGAAGGCGCCACGCGTAAAGAGCTCGCACGCAGATTGGGACTTAGCGAGCGCACGTTCTACCGCAGGCTCGCAAAGGCGAAAGCTGACGGAGATGGAAAGCCCTAGCTCCACAATACGTTAGAACATGATCGGCATAATTCGGGCGAGCTGCCGTTTGGCCCGTCGTTCGATTGCTTTCGCCGGCATCGGACCGCTTTGACGCGCAATCTCCCGGCCATTCGGCGGCGCCGACTAGGACCGGTATCGAGGTCTGAGCAAGGAGGCGGCCGAATTCGCCATCGGTACCGGGCGTGCACCGGCGGCAATCCGGGAAGAGTTCGGAGCCGCTCCACGGCTTCGAAGGACACAATACATTCGAGCGCAGACATAAGTTCGGTTTCACGGAGGGTCTGCAAGGCACGATATGTGCCATATCCACGTGTATCCGGCTTGGCTGGTGTACGGGCAATTTGAGCCACTGTCGCATCCACTCACGGCCCAAAGGGGTTTCTTGTAGCGAGGTTAAACTCTGACAGCGATGTTTTTAGGTGACATTAGCCGCCAATATTGGCATAAAGACTGCCAAAACGCTGCCAAAAATTGGCGGTTGGTGGTGCTCTGTCCCCGCAAAAAGTCGCGAACTCCGTTGGGTTCGCGGAAATCTCAGGACACCGCGGCTCTGGCATAGAACTTGCCATTGCCCGCCAAGGCTGGGCGTGCCGCGACGCGTTTTATGCCCGTGCCTTGGCTTTGGAGTATATTATGACGGAAGTGCCCTCTGTTACCTCGCTCGCTCAGGAAGCCGCACCGGGCGTGACCAGGGTCGACGC
>JBKQIH010000039.1:0-7964 GCA_052148445.1 Rhodomicrobium sp. | reverse complement strand
GCGACATTTGGCGGCAGATCGGCAATGCGGGCGAGGTCGCGAAATACGAAGGGCGGATGCGCGAGGCGGGCTTCGCGGAGTAAGGATGGTGTGATCCGTCTGCCAGTTCCAGCGCAAGCGCCGGCTGGCCGCTAGCCACCGGCCCGCAGACCGGCGCGGCCTGTGTCTCGCCTGTCTCGCTCATCCGCGGCTTTGCCTTTGTCCGGGCCCGCGCTATAACCCTGCGCAAGCATCGATACTGAATCCGTGCGAACAATTCACACGTCATCGCGAGGCGGCTCTTGCCGCCGTGGCGATCCAGCGCTGCATCGGAGACTTTTGCCCCTGGATTGTTTCGCTTCGCTCGCAATGACGGTGCGGATACCATTAGAGCAGGGCGGGACGCGATATGGAGCTTTTGCAGCAGATTTGGTGGTGGATGCCGGGCTCCCGCCGCAGCACGCCCGAAAAGCCTGTGGAACCGGAGAGGGAAGCTCCGAAGCTCATCGAAGATGAGGCGGCGCCCATCGAGGAGGCGAAGCCCGTAGAGCCGGCGCCCGAGGAGCCGGCGCCCGCGGGGCAGCCGGAGGCCGCCGCGGAACAGCCAACGCTCATCGAGGCGCTGCCGGAGCCGGAAAAGAATCCCGAAGAGACGCTCAAAATCGCTTTGCTGCGTTTGAAGGCGGCCATTGCGGCGCAGCCGGACCGCGATGCGGACGATGCCCGCGAGGCAGAAGCCGCCATCGGCAAGGACATCGGCGCGGCCATTGCGACGCTGGCCGAAGCGCGCCAGATAGCCGCGCTCGAAGCGTTGGAGCGCGGCGACACGCGGGCGGCCGATGCAGCGCTTGCTGCAAAAATCGCCGGAATCGACCGCCGCAAGAAGGGCACCGACCGTGAGGAGGCGGCGCTCTATCGCCAGCGCGGCGCTCTGGAATTCCTGACCGCGCCCGCCGGCGCGCTGCCTCTCTACGCCAAGGCCGCCGAACTGAACCCCTCCGATCCGGAGGGCTGGAGCCGGCTCGGCACGCTGCAGCTGAGCGCCGGCGCCATCGATGCCGCAATCGAAAGCTTCGAACGGCTGTTGAAGCTCGGCGGCCGCCTGAAAGACCGTTCCTGGGAGGCCATCGCCGCTGAAAACCTCGGCATCATCTACGATGAGCGCGGCGATTTGGACAAGGCCGAGGCCATCCACCGCAAAGCGCTGGAGATTGGCCGGGCCCTTGGCAACAAGCAGGACATGGCCGCCGGTTACGGCAGTCTGGGCTTTATTGCCATGACGCGCGGCGATCTGGATGAGGCGAGGGAGTTCTATAGCGAAGCGCTGGAACTCGACGAGGCGCTCGGCAACAAGGAAGGCATCGCCAGCCATTGCGGGAATCTCGGCTCCATCGCTTTCAAGATGGGCAAGCTCAACGAGGCCGAGGACTTTTACCGCAAAGCGCTGGGGATCGAGGAAGCGCTCGGCAACCGGGAAAGCATGGCCAATCTTTACGGCAATCTCGGTATTGTCTGTAGCACGCGGGGCGATGCCGGCGCGGCCGAGGCGTTCTACCGCAAATCGCTGGCCATCGAGGAGGCGCTGGACCGCAAGGAAGGCATGGCCGCCGATTGCGGCAATCTCGGCATCGTCTCGATGATGCGGGGCGATCTCGACGCGGCCGAGACCCTCTTTTTGAGAGCCATCGCGCTTTACGAACAAACCGGCGGCATCGGCGATGGCCTTGCGAGCACCGCCGGCAATCTCGGCATCGTGCATCAAAAGCGCGGGGACCGGCCGGCGGCTTGCGCACAGTGGCGCCGCGCGCGCGATCTCTGGCGCCAGATCGGCAATGACAGCATGGCGGCCAAAAACGAGGCGCGGCTGCGCGAGGGCGGCTGCCCGGATTGACCTAGAGTGCGTCCGGAAAAAGTGTGAGCGGCTTTTCCGGTAAGACGCACGTCAAAAACAGACACTTAGAGCCCGCTTTCGATTCCACCCAAAGCGAATAGGCTCTAATTTGGCAGCTGCTGCGCGGTGTGCTGCTCTTCGGTTTCGCGCAGCTCCCGGATCTCCGCTTCCCAGCGCCGCATCGCCGCCAGCAATTGCTCTTCGATGCTTGCGGGATTTGCCTGCTGAGGTGTCTCACTCTGCGCCTCGGCGCGACCAGCCTGAGCCCTTGAATCCATGGTCTCCCTCATTTTTAGTCAATGTTTGGTAAACGCATACACATTCAGTATAACGATAGTGCAGGGAGCCTATTCCGTTGCGCGAAGAAAAATGGGAATTGCCGCTGCTCGCAGTGGCCAAGCGGCAAGCGAAAAAAGCCGCACCTGGAGGAGTGCGGCTCTTCGTGTGGGGCTTTGATTACGCAATACGGCAAGAACGGATGAGCGGCTGGATTATTCCGATTCAATCGCAAGGCGGCAAAAGGGAAGTAAGCTGGCTACCGCTCGCGCTGCCCGCCGGCATCGCTCTTATGCGGTACGCATGTTTGCCTCTGCCGCTGCCCGCGTTATAAACCCAGCGCGTTCAATTAAGCGTGGCGGGGCGGGACATGGAATTTTTGCAAGAGCTTTGGCGATGGGCGATTGGGTTGACGATTGCAGTCGCCGGCGCTGGCTTGGTCTGGGGCGCCCGGCGGTTTGGCCAGAAACATACAGGCACCGCCGGGAAGCCAATGTTGCCGCCTCAATCGCCAGTAAGAGAGCCGCCCGCACGTTGCCGCGAGCGCTCCGGCGGCGGCCTTGCAGACAAATCGCAAGCAGCCGCCGCTGCCGCCCATTCGGGCGCCGCTCTGCTTCGGCAGGGCGATTTGGCTGCCGCCGAGGCCGCTTTACGCACGGCGCTTGAGATCGCGGAGCAGCTTGGCGACATGGAACAGCAAGCCGCCATCGCTGGCGATCTTGGCATCATCTACCAGCTGCGGAAAAACATGGTGCAGGCCTGCACGCATTGGCGGCACGCGCGGGACCTTGCGAGGCTGGCCGGCAGTGCCGGCGAGACCGCCAAATATGAGTGCCGGCTCCGCGCCGTGGGCGGCCTGGATTGATTGCCGGGGCCTGCATGGCCGGCATGGGCTGAGCCGGCGATGGGCCGGGCGAAGAGGCCTTACTGGCCGGCGCGCCGGCGCATCGGTGGCCGGTCTTGCCGGTCAGAGCAGGTGCGACACCAGGCCGTCGGCGAGCTTCGGTTCGAACCACGTAGACTTCGGCGGCATCACTTCGCCCGCGTCCGCCACCGCCATCAGCTGCGCCATCGAGGTGGCGTGGAGCGCGAAGGCCACCGCCATCTCGCCCGAATCCACGCGCCGCTCCAGCTCGCTTAGCCCGCGGATTCCGCCCACAAAATCGATGCGTTTGTCGCGCCGCTGATCCGCTATGCCGAGCACCGGGCCGATGAGGTTGTCCTGCAGCAGGCTCACATCCAGGCGCTTCACCGGATCGGCCTCTGGGATCAGCTCCGGCTTGATGGTGAGGCGGTACCACTGGCCGCCGAGATACATGCCGAATTCGCCAGCCTTGCCCGGCTTGCACTGGCCCGCCACAGTTTCCACGGTGAAGGCGCCCTCAAGTTTGGCCAGCAATTGCTCGGGGCTGTGGCCGTTCAAGTCCTTGATTAAGCGGTTGTAATCGAGAATCTGCATCTGGTTGTCGGGGAAAATCACCGCAAGGAAATAGTTGTAAGCCTCGTCCCCGGTGTGGCCCGGATTCGCGGCCTTGCGCGCAGCGGCGACGCGCGAGGCGGCGGCGGAGCGGTGGTGGCCATCCGCGATGTAGAGGCAATCCATGGCGTCGAAGGTGCGGCCAATGACATTGATTTCAGCCGCGCCGGACACCACCCACAGCGAGTGGCGCACGCCGGTGTCGGCGACGATGTCGATCTCGGGCGCCGCCGCGGTCACCTTGGCCGCCAGCTCGTCGATGGCCGCATTGCGCTTATAGGTGAGGAACACCGGCCCAGTCTGGGCGTTGAGCGCGTCCACCTGGCGCACGCGGTCGTCCTCCTTGTCGGGGCGGGTGAACTCGTGCTTGCGGATGCGGTTCGTGTCGTAATCGGCCACGCTGGCGGTGGCGACGAGGCCAATCTGCCGGTGATCGCCCATGATCAGCCGGTAGAGATAATAGCAGGGCGCGCCGTCCTGCTTCAGCACCCCTTCGGCGAGCATGCGGCCGAAGTTTTCCTTGCCCTTGGCGTAGACCTCCGGGCTGTAAACGTCAGTGCCGGCGGGCAGATCGATCTCGGGCTTGGAAATGTGGAGGAAACTCCAGGGCTTACCGGCCGCGCGCTCACGGGCCTCGCTGCTGTCGAGGACGTCATAGGGGGGTGCTGCGACTTCGGCGGCTTTGCCGGGAAGGGGGCGCAGACCGGGGAAAGGGCGGATCAGCGGCATCGGGCAGGTTCCTGGTTGAGAGGCTTGCAGCCGTCTTAGAACCGCAGCCCCGCCGGGTCAAACGAAACCCCTTTCATGGGGCCGCCGCTTCACCGCATCGGCGTACCCGGCGGAGGCGGCAGGCTTCGCGGGGGTTGGGGTTTTCATTCTAGGCAGTTTAGGCCGGTCCGGGCCTGCGCGCTGTTTACGATTGCCGCTGAAATACATAGATACGCCTTTTCGGGGAGCTCTCTCCCTTGGCGGCCATTGTCGGCAAAAGCGCCTTACACAAGCGTTAAACGCCGCTAACGCGTTGATATATAGCGAGAAACCGCAACAACTTCTTTTGCCGCAGAGAGGTGTGGCGGCAGGTCTACGCTAGCAAAGGTTGTGGTTTGTGGTTAACTCACGCAATTATCTAATATTAACGGACTTTTTGAATCGCAGAAATTAGCCTTGGATCGCGAAAATTCGCGAAAAACGCGGTGGGTAGATATTAAAATCTGGCCCATTTACCATTCCCGGATTAACCACACCCGGCCCCAATGAAAATGCGCGGACGACGCTACGAAATGCGCCTAGGCGGGCGGCCGGTAAATTGGAGGTTTACGCGGCAGCAGGGCGCCGACTTTTGCCGTGTTAGCTAGGATGCCTCCATTTAAGGGGCTGAGCCGCCGTGGCGGACGGGCCTTCAATCAGGCCTCAGTTCTGTGTATAAGTAAGTTCGGCGTGAAGCAAGAGATAGACTTCACGATTGAACTAACAAGCAGGCTTCGTACGGAACTCGCCAGTTATCAATGCACCGCGCAAAAATCACAGACGTGCGACGCTTCCCTTCGGCAAGCGCTTGGTTGGCTAGCTGTTCCATGTTGACCTTCAACCCAGCCCGCTTTGCCTCCGGAAAGAGGTAGAAGACAACGACGGCTTTCCGCTCAGCCGGGGAGTTGACCATAAGCGAGCAGACATGCTTGGGGTCATGGTGGTTCCTCCGAACTTGTGTACGAAGCTGATTGAGGGAGTGCTCGATAGCGAGTTGCTCAGACGGGTCGGCGGAGCCCAAAAGGTGAAGCCCCCCTGTCACCCAACCTTGAGGGCGGCGATCGGACAGCCTGTCAATGATGGACCGGAACAGCGGTTGGAGGGCCGCTTGGGGTTTTGGGATTCTCACGCCTGCGTCACGACTGTCGTAGTAGCGGTCGATTGGCGCTGACATTCCGCTTGGCGAGAACAGTCCCGTGTGGCTTTCAAGACCGGCGATATTGAAGCCCGTCGAAAGGTAGAGCCCCAAGAAGTCGAGTTCGTCGCCAAGCAACTTGAATGCCTTCTGGAAATACGCGCGTTCCGCCAGGTAGTGCAGGAGTAGGATCGGGTTATCGAGAATGTCGGTTACACAGATCAGGTCAGCGATAGGGATCGTGGGCGCGAGGTGGTGATCGGGCGGGATCCAGCCCGCTTTCTTAAAGTCGCCCTCGGCCGAGCTAAGTACCGAGAGGTCGTCGAGCGTCACAGAAAGCCGGATCACGCGATCAATCTTGCGCGCGTCGATGCCCAATTTTTTCATCAATTCTTGCGCAGCAATGTCCCCGTTCTTGGCTGCGTTGATGAAGGTTTCGAAGCGGGCCGACTGTAGCGAAGGCTGCAGAACGAGATCTTGGATATGCCGCTTGACGCGATCTGGAGCTCCCCTCAGACCTTCCGGGGTAAGACGGTGAGACTTCGCTTCGGCAATCACCACTATCCGGTCAATTAATGCCAAGAAATCCGTCTCGCCTTGTTCGCCGCTGACGTCCCAAGTCACACCAGCCTTTATAGCGGCCGTTGGCAGTGCTCGGCGTAGCGTCGCTTCCAGCTTGGATTCGAGGTAGCGTGCCCGCACTCGTTCCAGCCGCTCGGTGATCCCGGTTGCCTCGGCGAGTCTCCGAGCGACCCCATGGATGTGGCTAAGAACCGCTTGCGGCAGGGCAAAGAAGAACCTGTCTCCGAGATCAATTCCGGGCGAAGTCCAAACTGGATTTGATAGAAAAACGTGCTCGGGCTTGACGGCTAGCAGTCCGCCCTTTGGTCTTGATACAGCGCCGAGAATTTTTGTAACCGTATCTTTGGGGTGACCAGAAAGTGCTGCCACTTCATCTGGTGTGAACGTCGCCTTTTCCGAGAGGCGTAAGTCGAAGTGCTGCATGATGAATGAAATGACGCCCTCGCGCTCCACGCCTGGTGGGAAAGAGGCAATGAGAGCTTCAGGGGTTCCGACCAGGTCCGGCACGTACTTAAAATAGAGCCGAACCATCTGACGGACCGTCTTGCCATGTAACACCTTGCGGAGCACGCTCCAATGATTGTTCGTCCTCCGCTCGAATTCTTTCACAACGTGTGCCATCACATCGATCAACTCACTGATCCCAAACCCGATTTTCTCCGAGAAAGCAGAATCAAGCGGCGAATACAGCTCCTTCGATATTGCAATGACATCGCTATAGTAACCCCAATTGCGCACGGCTTGCGTGTGAAGACGGATGCGCTCTTGGAGCGAGAGGATCGTCTTAGTGACCTCATCCGCATCGTGCTCGGCGGCCAATAATCGCTGACTTAAGAAGGTTGCAGCTAGCTTCGGCATATAGTCATAGACAGCCTGCATGACGTCTGCCGTCACAGGTTTCAAACCCCACTCCTCGGCTGGGATCATTAGTAGAATCGCCTGCAGCAACTCCACGTGATGTTGTTCTAGACGCATTGGAGATTTTTGGTGGCGCCCCTGCGCGTCTACGAAGCGCCACAAACTATACATCGCGACGCTCGCGACGATTCCTGTCGGCTCACGGTCGCGGAACAGATCCTTGAGATTTTCAAGGGTTTTTGGAAAATCATCTACGCTGTGTTGGGCCGACTCTTTTAAGGTCCTGCTGAAAGTATCGTGGTCAGCTATTGAAAACGACGACATTTCCAGTTTCGGGGGCTTCGTGTTTGTCGGCTGCACCTTGCGTCTGCTTTTTCGAGTTCTCGTCATATCGCCCTCAAATATATTTGTAGCAGGAGTCAAGTGGTGTGGATTGAAATGAAGCGTCTGCCCTGAACCTTCCAAGGCTTACGAGCTAAATGTTCACTATCAGTGATGCTCAGCTTGGTTTGCGCTTCCTGCTAAGCTGGGGGAAGGACAGAGCGGTGCCCTGAAGGGGATCCCATGCCCGGTTTCGATCCCAAAGGGAAGCACCTTTTTCGTGGCCGCTGGAGGGCATGGTGTCCTGCAATAGAGCGGCGGCTTGGTCATGTCCCATCTCGATGCCCTGTCGCGCTCCGCGCCACATGAGCGCAAGCCGCTAGCGCGCGCGCCCTCCGGGCTATGTGAGCGCGGTTGTTTGTGCGCTACCGCCCTTCGGGCTACTTTAGCGCGGGTCATCACCGGATTGAAGCTCATCATGGATATCGCGATCACCGTTACCGCCGCTCCGGCGTCCGAAGATTTGCTGCTCGATGCCGCGGCGGCGCTGCAACGGGATTTTGGCGGGGCGCTGGAATTCCGCTGGCTCGCGCCGGGCGAGGCCGTAAAGCGCGTCATTCAGAGCTGCGCCGCGCACAGCGCTTTCGGGAAGCGAGGACAAGATGCTGAAGCTGTGGGATGTGCCGGAGTGGACGCAG
>JBKQIH010000038.1:0-3263 GCA_052148445.1 Rhodomicrobium sp. | reverse complement strand
CAAATACGATCTCGTGGTGATGCGCCGCTATGGCGTGCGGCTCGCGCCTTACGACGACACCATGCTCCTCGCCTATTCCGTCGACCAAGGGCGCGGCGGCCTTGCGGGCTTCGGCATGGACGAGCTTTCGAAGCGCCATCTCGGGCACACGCCCATTTCCTTTAGCGATGTCGCGGGCAAGGGCAAGGCGCAGGTCGGTTTCGATTGCGTGCCGGTCGATAAGGCCACCGAATATTCGGCAGAGGATGCCGATGTGACCTTGCGGCTGTGGCATCTCATGAAGGCGCGGCTCGCCGCCGAAGGCATGGCCACGGTTTATGAAACGCTGGAACGCCCCATGGCCGCGATCCTCGGCGAAATGGAGCTAGCCGGCGTGATGGTGGACCGGGCCGTGCTGTCGCGGCTGTCGGGCGAGTTCAGCCAAAGCCTCGCACGCTTCGAGGATGAGATTTACACGCTCGCCGGTCAGCGCTTCAACATTGGCTCGACGATGCAAGTTGCGGATTTGCTGTTCGGCAAGTTCGGCCTGCCCGGCGCGAAAAAGACTGCGACCGGCAAATGGAGCACTGGCGCGAAAGTGCTGGAGGACCTGGTTGCGAGCGAGGAGCTGACGCCGGATCAACGGTTGCTGCCCTCGAAGCTGCTGGAGTGGCGCCAGCTCGCCAAGCTCAAAAGCACCTACACCGACGCGCTGCCCCAGCATATCGACGCGGAAACGGGCCGCATCCACACTTCCTACGCGCTGGCCTCAACCTCGACGGGCCGGCTATCTTCGACCGAGCCGAATTTGCAGAACATCCCGATCCGCACCAAGGAGGGCAGGCAGATCCGCACGGCCTTCATCGCCGAGCCGGGCAAGAAGCTGATCTCCGCCGATTACAGCCAGATTGAGCTGCGCGTGCTGGCCCATATGGCGGACATCCCGGAACTCAAGCGCGCCTTTGCCGAGGGGCTCGACATTCACGCGATGACCGCGTCGGAAATGTTCGGCGTGCCCATCGAGAATATGCCAAGCGACGTGCGCCGCCGCGCCAAGGCCATCAATTTCGGCATCATCTACGGCATCTCGGCCTTCGGCCTGTCGCAGCAGCTCGGCATCCCGCGCAGCGAGGCCGGCGAGTATATCGCCAAGTATTTCGAGCGCTTCCCCGGCATCCGCGCCTATATGGACGCGATGCGGGCCAAGGTGCGTGAGGACGGCTATGTCGAGACGCTGTTCGGCAGGAAGATTTACTTCGCGGAAATCAACATGCCGCAGCGCAACATGCGCGCGTTCTTCGAGCGCGCCGCGATCAACGCGCCCATCCAGGGTACGGCCGCCGATATCCTGCGCCGCGCCATGATCCGCATGCCGGCAGCGCTCGCCACGGCAAAGGTCTCGGCGCGGATGTTGCTGCAAGTGCATGACGAGCTGGTGTTCGAGGCGCTCGACGCCGAGGTCGAGGCCACCGTCAAGGCCGCCGTGCGCGTGATGGAGCGCGCCGCCGAGCCCGCCGTCGCCTTTTCCGTGCCGCTCAAGGTCGACGCCCGCGCCGCGCATAACTGGGACGAGGCGCATTGATATGCCAGAGTGATATGACACGAAGCACAGGAGCCATTGATGCAAAGACCGACTTTGGAAGAGCTGCGCGCGCTGTCTGTTGAGGACCGGCTTCAGTTGCTGGAGGACGTTTGGACTTCGCTTGATGAAGAGCGTGACCGGCTGCCGATTCCGAAATGGCATGAAGAGGAGCTCGACCGCCGGCTTCGCGACTTGGAACAAAATGGCTCGCAGGGCATGGAATGGAACGAATTCTATAAAAAGCTGCGCGAGAAGCTCGGCCGATGCGCTTGATTATCGAGGCAGCGGCCAGAACCGATATCGCCGAAACCGCGCTTTGGTATGATGAACAGGAAGTGGGACTTGGACTTGCCTTTCTCGATGAAGTGCATGCGCGCCTGCCAAGGATTGCAAGCAGCCCGCGAATTTTAGGTATGGGGCGCGCGTCTCAAGAAGCTTCCATTCACCATCTACTTTAAGCTGAGCGGCGATCTCATTCAGATCATAGCGGTGCTGCATCAGAGCCGCGATTTGAGCGAACTCGACAAGCGTCTAAACTGAGCATGGCTTAGCCCGCAATGAGGCGGTCCCTTCCGTGCGGCGCTTCGTAATCGAGGGCGGGGCCAACCGGCACGATGCCGGTGGGGTTGATGCTCTTATGGCTCTGGTAATAGTGCCCCTTGATGTGCTGGAAGTTCACCGTTTCGCGCACGCCGGGCCACTGATAAAGCTCGCGCGTAAAGCCCCATAGCGCGGGGTAATCTGCGATGCGGCGGATGTTGCATTTGAAGTGCCCCACATACACGGCGTCGAAGCGGATCAGCGTGGTGAACAGCCGCCAATCCGCTTCGGTGATGCGCGCACCGCAGAGATAGCGCTGGCGCGCGAGCCTGGCTTCCAGCTCCTCCAAAGTCGCGAACAGCGGCATCACGGCTTCCTCATACGCCGCTTGCGTGGTCGCGAAGCCAGCTTTGTACACGCCGTTGTTTGCGCGGTCGTAGATTAGCGCATTCAGGCTATCGATCTCAGTCCGTAGGTCCTCGGGATAATAATCGCCGGGTTTCGCACCAACGCCGTCGAACGCGCTGTTGAGCATGCGGATGATCTCGGAGGATTCATTGTTCGCGATGGTGCCGCCGCGCTTGTCCCACAGCACGGGCACGGTGACGCGGCCCGAATAGCCGGGCTCCGCCTTGGTGTAGACCTGATAGAGGCGCTTGGCCCCGTTGACTGTATCGGGAACGACGCCTGGCCCATCCTCGAAGGTCCAGCCTTCCGGCCCCATCAGCCAGTTCACGACTGACACTGAAATGAAGCTTTCCAGCCCCTTCAGCGCGCGGAAGATCAGCGTGCGGTGCGCCCACGGGCAGGCGAGCGACACATAAAGATGATAGCGCCCCGGCTCGGCCTTGAACCCCCCGCGCCCCGAGGGGCCTGGGCTGCCGTCCGCCGTGATCCAATTGCGGAACTGGCTTTCCGAGCGGATGAACCGCCCGCCGGAGGCTGCCGTCTCGTACCAGCGATCCTGCCACACCCCGTCCACCAACAGGCCCATTCCCGCCTCCTTCCATCAAAACGCACGCGCCAATCTCTCGAAGTTGGTGGCGCGCGTTCCATCCAGAAAGGTTTGCGTAAGGGCGGTGGTTCCAGGCGGATTAGATGAAAGGATTGATGAGGCGCAGGCCGTCGATGGTGAGGCCGTCCTGCATGTCCTCGGTGTAAA
>JBKQIH010000037.1:0-6517 GCA_052148445.1 Rhodomicrobium sp. | reverse complement strand
CGCCTGGTTTGTCAAATGGAATATCGCCACTAATTTCTGGTTCGACCGCCTCGGGCCAGCGCACATAACCGGCCAATCGAAGCGCTTGATCAGACCGGCTGCTTTCGCTTAGAGCGGACAATCACCGAAGAAAGCAAGTCTTACACTCGCTCCAAGTGGCCGCCATCCTTTCTGCATTGCATAATGGTTTGCGAGACTTGATGGGCTTATTTTCGAGAGTGGACGCTTACTGAGAGCGTGACTGCGATTGGGGACCTAACGCGCTCGCTATCGAATTACGCAGGGCCAATCAGCGCCCCTAATCGGATCTGCGACACGCCACCACTAAGCTGATGATAGCCAGCTGCTAGTCATCTCTGCTCCGATGGAACTGCGGGCGCAAGGGGCAAAGGGATCCCTTCTCACGCTTGCGAGCGTGGACAATCTGGCGGAGCTGTACCGGGCCCAGAGCGCGCGCTCGAGGCCAGGAAGCGAGTGCTCGGATGCGATTTGTAGTATTTTTTTCTGCCGGCCAGAGTCTCGTAGAACAAACGGATCGGTGACGAGCGCGAGTTGGAAATCGAAGCTCAAAATTACGCCTCCGCTGAGAAACTTACTCTAAATCAACACCTTAGTGTAGTTTGACAATGGTTGTGGCCCGCATGCACTTGCACAATGCCCCGTTTCCGCTGTAAATCCGTAATGTTCATCGTCTTAGTCAACTTACAGGCGGACTGGGCATTTCGCCAGCTCATATGGGCCGTCGGCGCCCATTTCAATCTTGGGGAAGTACTGTGGGTAAGACTATTGTAATCGCCCTCGCCCTTACCGGCTTTGCGGCTACGGCGCACGCTGCGGATTTGGACTTCGGCAGCATTAAGGATCCAATTCCGGATAATCTGACCTTCAACGGCGTCACCCTCTACGGCACCGTAGATGTGGGCTACGGCTACCAAAGCCATGGCGCTCCCACAAATGGCGATTTCCGGCAAGATGCCACGTACAACATCTACAGTTCCAAATTTGCGAACGGGCCGATTTCGTCGCTGGAATCGCAAGCGATGGAACAATCGGTTATCGGCATTATCGTCGAGGAGCGGATCGCCTCAGGGCTGTTAGGTGTAGCCCGCCTCGAAACATCGTTCGATCCGCTTTACGGAACGATCAATAACGGTCCGCAGTCGCTCCTCGAAAATGCGGGTACCGCCCTAAGCCGCCAATCCGCAAACGGCGATTCCAGCCGGGCGGGGCAAGCCATCAACGGGCAAGCCTATGCGGGTATCGCCAGCGACACTTACGGAGCGCTCACAATCGGACGGCATGCATCCGTCCAAGGGGATGTGTTCCGCTAATATGACCCGCAGGAGCAATCTAACGCGTTTTCACTGCTCCGCTGGTCGTCCGCTCTCGCTGGAGCCGGGATCACCGAATCGTCCAACCTGGATAATTCAGTTAAATATAGGGTTGAATATGGTCCTGTTCACGGTTCAGCCATTTATTCGGCGGGAGGACAAGGCACCGGCAACTTCGGCTCCGCTTACGGTGCCGATTTGGGTGGGACCTATCGCGGTTTCTCACTCGATTCGGTCTACCAAAAGGTGAACGCCGGGGCACAAGCAAGTGCGGACGCCGTGTCGGGTCTCGGCATTAATCAGGCACCGGCTGCGGCTCAGTTTTCGAACACACTGGTGAAAGCAATCATCACCGATAGCGACTCCTGGTCGGTCCAGGGCAAGTACACCTTCGAGTTCGGCGGCGGTTATAAGGACGATCTCGCCGCCGGATCGAAGCTGACCGTCTATGGCGGCTTCGAGGACATCCGCTATTACAATTCTTCGCTGGCACGCGATAAGGAATATGTCGGCGATACGATAGAGGGCGGCTATGAGATCGGCGATCCAACCCTTCTGAACTCAGGCGGACTGAAAGGCAGCTTCAACTACTACGTTGGCACGAGAGAGCTGCAGGTTGAATGGACGGGCGCATCATATGCGCTTAACGCATGGACCTTTTCCGCAGGCTACTATCACATATACCAGCCAGCTTTCTCCTCCTTGAGCAAGGCCGGCACCCCACAACCCGGATCGCCTAATCAGCAACAAGCCTACACGGCGGGCAGCTTGAACGACGGCTCTTTCGTGGTGGACTATCGCTTTAACAAACACTTCGACATTTATGTGGGCGTGAATTACTCAGCCATCGACGGCGGTCTCGCTTCCGGCTATCTGGCCAACAACGACACCAGCGCCGTCACCGGCTTGCGTTTGAAGTTCTAAAGCCGAATGCAGCGAGGGACCCCATGCCTTTCCTAATAGGCGAGCGGCGCTGCCGCTCGCCTATGGTTTGACACCACGACCATTGACGTCCTTGAATTGAACGGGAGTGCGTCATTGCCCCCCATTTGGGGGAATGCGCGTTCGTAAGCCGGCAAAAAATATATGAAAAATAGACTTTGGAGGTTCTACCGTGTTTTTTATGGTCTCGCCATTTTGGGGAACGTTTTTTCCCCGGCGTGGAAAACAGGGAGCCTCCATTGCTTACCAACAAGGGCAAATACGGTTTGAAAGCGATGGTGCATCTCGCTGGCCTAGATGCCGCCGAGATTGCCCAAGTTGCCCACATCGCCGAAGCCAACGGAATCCCGAAGAAGTTCCTGGACCAGATTTTTGCCGATTTGCGCAAGGCGGGCTTTGTGCATTCAAAGAAGGGGAAGGCCGGCGGATACGCCCTTGCCAAGCCGGCCCACAGCATCAGTGTAGGCCAGATTATCCGCGTGCTCGACGGCCCGCTTGCACCGATCCAATGCTCCAGTGTTACCGCTTACCGGCGCTGCGACGATTGCGGCGACGAAAAATGTTGCGCGGTGCGGCGAATTATGGTCGAGGCCCGCAATGCGCTTTCGGCGGTGCTGGATTCCCGATCCCTTGCGGAGATGCGCGCGCTCAGCGAGCCGCAAGAACAATCGCTGATGTACAACATATAATTTTAAGGCGCGAGGACGCGCGTGATGCTGCGAGCGCCTGGCGGTGCGGCGTTGTTACCCCGTTTTGTGTTGCTAAGCGCCCCGGCTTCGCTCAGTTTGAAACGGTCTTGCGAAGCATCGGTCCGGGCGGCGGCAGTCGCTGGGGTTTGGGCACCGATCGCAGTGTTTAGCGAGGGCGGAGCCGCGAGGTAATGCCCGTCCGCTATGGCTAGGCACGAGAGGACCAAACCATCGTTTTGTCCAATGGGCAGCTGTGGGTCAGGGGCCGCCCCCTCGGATATATCTAATTGACCGGGCAGCGCTTGCCTACCTCGGCGAAATTTGTGCCCTTGATAATGAGTCCGGTTCCAAAGGTTCAGCTGCCCACATTTGCTCGCCACGAGTATTACCGCAAGCGACCCCTCACAGACATGATGATTCGCAGCTCAGCTCCGGCGGATTGACCGCCATCACCTCGGCACTATTCGCTGCCGCCGCGCACTACCAGCTCAATTGACGAAGACGAATTGATCGCTGACAGCGGGGGCATCGAACGAAGCCCATCCCACAATCCCCGCGCTCGCGCTTTCTGATGGTGGCTGAGTACGGCTTTTGCGGTAGACTGTCTGCATAGGCCGCCGATGGCACCTTCATCGTGAGCGGCAGCTGGTTCCCAGGTCGAAGTGTAACTATGAACGAAGACTGCGGCAAAAAGACATTTAGCGTATCCATCCACGTAGATAAAGGCTATCCGGGCTATGAGTCCGATCCGCGGCTGCTTTCAAGAACTGTGGCATGCCCAACTTGGGGACCTTTGGATTCCATGGAATTTGGTATCTTTCGGGATGGAAAACGCGCCTTCGACATCGGCCTGACAAACGTTGGTTACAGGGTGACCGCCGATGGTCCGGTCATACAGTTTGAGCTGCATGAACCGAAGGAACTTCTTTCAGATCATTCCTACGATATCGAGGCAACTTTTACCGTTTTTGAGTAGTATCGATCCCCAGATCGGCGCCATGCGACCACCCGCTTTGTATCCGGCGGCTTGCCGGCTGTATCGAGGGGAGTTCCGCATCCGGGGGTTTGGCGGCTGCACACCGGAATCGAACTGATGACCGCAATCGACCCGCTACAGAATACGCGCAAGCGTTGGCGAAGCCATGCACGCTTGCTTAGCAGCCGCCGCTGTCCACTCCCCCCCGGTACCGCCACGTGAACGGGGCTGCTGCTTGCGCTGAAATGACACAGCACCGGTCCAGTCTATTTAACCGATGATAAAGGCCTTGAAGCCGATTGACTGGAACAAGCGCCGGTACCTATTTTGGCGGGAGAGCGGGCGATGCTGCATAGGTTCGCGTCACTGTTTGCAGTAGGTTTTCTTATTTGCATGCCTTTGCAGGCGATAGCGGCTTGCCTGGATCTCCATCAGGCGGGCGGGTTCACCTTCGAAGGCGTCTTGTCTTACAAAATCTTCCCCGGCTCGCCCAATTTCGAGGATGTCCGGCGCGGCGACACCCCCGAGCCTAGTTATATACTCAAGCTTGACGAGCCTATCTGCGTCACCGGCGACGATTTTGTGGAGCCGAACAGCCGGATCGAGCAGGTCCAAGTTTATCCGGAAGGGGAAGACCGGGCCGCTGAAAATCTATGGAACGAGCTTAGGGCCATGACCGGCAAGCGCGTTAGCGTGAGCGGCAGCAACGCATTCGGCGCGCATACAGGGCATCATCATGCGCCGCTGCTACTCCAGATCGCCAGCATTGCAAGCGCTACCTCCATCGTAGATGAGTACGGCACCGCCTTGACGACGGTCCGGGCGTTTTATTTGGCGCTCGGCGCGGGAAGCGGAGAAGAGGCGGTTCGATTTGTAATTCCGCAAAAAAGAGCGTCCGGGCCGCTGTCCGCATCCGCCATCGCTAATTTCTATGGCAATTTGATCGAGCCTCTCACCCTCATCGACGCCGTTGCTATCCGCCCGGATGAGTTTCGTGTCCGCTATCGTTTTGTCGCAAGAGGCTCGGGGAAATGCAACGGAGTTGCCATCGTCCGGACCGTTCAAATCCGGGGCGAAAACCTCATCGAATCGATCCGGGCTTTAAATGGTTGCTAAGGTCCGTGTCATCGTTTCGGTTGCGTTCCTGCTACAATGCCTTGAAGCGATTGGGGCTCAGGCGGTCCGGCTGGCTGATCTCTCTCCGTTATCAAACTGGCGATGGTTCTGCCAGCTCACCCCGAACGCTCAGGCGATCGAGCCGGGGATGATCGGGCGGACGGCGGAGAGCACTATAATACTTCGCCGCCGTCCGCTCATTGGGAGGTGCCCGTCAAAAGCGCGCGCTAAGCCGCCCGGCTCTTAATGTATCCGCGATTGATCATCGTCTCGGCGATCTGCACGGTGTTGAGCGCGGCCCCTTTGCGTAAATTATCGGAGACGATCCAAAGGTTCAGCCCGTTCTCGACCGTGGGGTCCTCGCGGATGCGGCTCACATAGGTCGCGTATTCGCCGACGCATTCGATGGGGGTAATGTAGCCGCCATCCTCACGCTTATCGACGACGAGCAAGCCCGGCGCCTCGCGCAGGATATCGCGCGCTTGTTTCTCTGAGATCGGCTTCTCGAACTCGATATTGACCGCCTCGGAATGGCCGACGAATACCGGCACGCGCACGGCGGTGGCGGTCAGCTTGATCTTGGTGTCGAGGATTTTCTTGGTCTCGGCCATCATCTTCCATTCTTCCTTCGTCTGACCGTCCTCCATGAACTTGTCGATATGGGGGATCACGTTGAAGGCGATCTGCTTGGTGAAGATCTCGGGCGTTGGCGTGTCGGTGACGAAGATGCCCTTGGTCTGGTTCCAAAGCTCGTCCATCGCCTCCTTGCCGGCGCCCGACACCGATTGATAGGTGGAGACAACCACGCGCTTGATCGTTGCGAAATCGTGCAGCGGCTTCAGCGCCACCACAAGCTGCGCGGTCGAACAATTTGGGTTGGCAATGATATTCTTCTTGGTGTAGCCCGCGACCGCGTCCGCGTTCACCTCAGGCACGATCAACGGTACATCCATATCCATGCGCCACGCGCTCGAATTATCGATGACGACGCAGCCGGTCCGGCCGATCTTGGGCGACCACTCTTTCGACACATCGCCGCCCGCCGACATGAGCGCGAAGTCGCATTTTGAGAAGTCGAACGTCTCCAAATCCTGGCATTTGAGCGTTTTGTCGCCGAACGAAACTTGCACGCCGGTCGAGCGGCGCGACGCAATCGCGAAAACCTCGTTCACCGGGAATTCGCGCTCGTCGAGGATGTTCAGCATTTCGCGGCCCACATTACCCGTGGCGCCGACGACGGCGACATTGTAGCTCATTGTCTTGTCCTGTTTTTAGTGTGGCGCGAATGTAGTAGGGAGCGTTGCCGCTGTCTACCGCTGCTTGCATTGCGCGGCCCGGCGCAAAAAAAGGCCGCCCGCAGGCGGCCTTTTCCCCATCGCGAAAGACGGCGTGCCTTAGCACGAATAGTACATATCGAACTCGATCGGGTGCGGCATCATGCGGAAGCGGTCGATCTCCTCCAC
>JBKQIH010000036.1:0-30113 GCA_052148445.1 Rhodomicrobium sp. | reverse complement strand
GTGGAGGAGATCGACCGCTTCCGCATGATGCCGCACCCGATCGAGTTCGATATGTACTATTCGTGCTAAGGCACGCCGTCTTTCGCGATGGGGAAAAGGCCGCCTGCGGGCGGCCTTTTTTTGCGCCTGCGCTGAGGGATACCGGTTGCCGATAATCCGAGTTGAACGTCAGACCGTAATCCCGCCCAGCGGTTCCGCTTGTGAGGTAAGACCTTCGGATGGACCCGCTTAATGGGGCCCCTGCGTCTGTAGAGAGCTGTCAACGTCGATAAGTAGGTCGCAATAACTCATCAAGCAGCAAAAAGGGCCGGTTTCCCGGCCCTTTTATTCTAGTCAAACGTTAGTTATCTTAGTAAGTGATTTTGAGCGTTGCCGCGACCGCAGAACCGCATTGAAAGATGTTGGTGCCGGGGCACTGGGTTTTGTCGTTGAGATCGGTGTCCCACCAGCGCACGTCGACGGAGACGGCCTTGTAGGTTGCGGTCAGGCCGACGTTTCCATACGTGTAGTCGAAGTTAGCAATTCCGTTTGCGACGGCGTCGGAATAAAATACGTGACCGACGGTGCCGCTTGCAGCGAGGTCAACGGCTCCAATCTTTGTAATTGGCTTGGAAGCAGTACCTTCGATGGTTGTCGCCGGTCCCACGTCGCCAAAGGAATCCCAGGAGTAGTAGACCGTACCGCTCAAAGCCAAGTCTTTAAGAACCGTCACGCTGGCTCCGGCCTTGACTTCCTGGTAGGTGGGATCGTAGTAGACGCCGGCACGGACGCGCTTATCGACATAGTTATAGGTGATGACGCCGAAATCGAAAGTGACAGGCCCCAGTGTGGGCTTCACGCCGGCATAGACGTCGACTTCGGCATTCGCCGGTGCGACAGCGGACATCTCGCCGAAATGGACGCCCGAGAACCACGTTCCAACGTAGAACATGCCATAGGTAACGTCGAGTCCACCTTGACCGGCGGGCTCGCGGTTGTTTTGCGAGATGCCGCGGAAGATGTAGTCGCTGGTAACCCCGGCATTGACTGTCCACGCCAGCTGATCGGCGGCAGCTACCGGTGTATCCTTCGTGCTAACGCCCAAATCAAGGTCCGCCGCAAAGCCAGATCCCGCGGCCAGCACCGTTGCAGCGCCGGTCAACAGCGCTAATTTCAATCCCCCAAGTGCCACTTGTGCTACTCCATTCACGTTTCAATTTGCCCGCCGAGACTATTGCGCGGTTGTAGCTCATGTGCAATGCGGAGATTGAGCAGAAGGGAAAAGTCCTGAGCTACTGTAGCGCTCGTGCCGCAATGCACAATTTTGCGCCATGAACTTAGAGCTTGCGCCGCCCAGTTGCTCACTTTAGCGGCAGTCGAAAGCCTCCGCCCGCCATGGCCCGCGCTGTGAAAGCGTCAAGCTCTAATCGGTGCTCCGCGTCGTTTCGGTTTCCGGCGATAACAATGCGATTCAACGTCCTCGATCATGGCAATACCGCCAGAAAGGAGTGGACCCAATATCGTCCTCCAGAACCGTTCCAAGCCTTCAGGACGGAACCAAGTTTTCCGGGGTACTACGGCAAGCTAAAGCAGGCATTGGGAAGAGCCGCTGGCGCCCGGCGCGCTTCGAAGCACTTCCTCCAGGAAGGCGCTCCCCGATCGCAGGTTCCTGCCTCGCAGAAACCTACGATCAGCCAAAGTAAAAAGCATGGCTAACTATATCGCTGCCTGCAATCCATTCGATCGAAGCATTGCGCAGACAAGCTGCATACAACCACACCGGCAGGCCGGCAGATCGCAAGCTAGGCAGTAAAAACGTGCCTCGACTTCATGCATAAGTTTTCGGCATTTCAATGCATCGAGCCGCAAACTGATGCCTATAAACAATATAAGCCAGCATCGGATGAAGTTCACAACGTTTGTGTTTGCCATACTTTCGCGACTCTCATACCGGTTGCGTAGTTCTGTATTTTGCAACCGCAACGAGCGTCCGGCGCTCGGAGAACTTCGAAAGACCGATAACATGCGCACATCGAACACGTTCGCGGCCTTTGTTCTGTTCCTGGCGAGCGGCACGACGGCTGCCGCCGATGGGTCTGGCAGCATGAAAGACACGGGCGCTGCCCCGGCAACGCCCGATTGGGATGTAGCTTTTGGTGGTTACAGTGCCTCCGATTATGTCTTCCGCGGCATCAGCCAGTCAGCGCGCTGGCCATCCGTTTCAAGCTATTCCGAGCTTCGTTACAACGTAACGCCGACCATACAGCTTTATGCCGCTTCCGCGGGGGAGAGCATCGACTATCCCAACCGGGCCGCAGCCGAAGTCGATTTTTATGGTGGCGTCCGTCCTACCTTCGATAAGCTCGCGCTAGACTTCGGCTTCTGGTATTACTGGTATCCCGGCGGACGCTTGTTTGACGGATCCGGCCCTGTTGGCCCGAATCCAAACTGCACAAATGGATTTAAGTTCGGCCCATCCCTTTGGCTACCCGGGAACCCTTCAGGGTGCAATGTCTATGAATCGGATTTGAGCTTTTGGGAGGTTTATGCCAAGGCAGCCTATACCGTAAACGACACCCTAACGCTTGGCGCCTACGTTAATTACTCGCCCTCCTGGCTCAACGAGGGAGCGGATGGTTTATGGGCCGCCGGTACGGCGAAGGTTAATGTTCCCTCCGGGTGGATCCCGACCGTCCTCCCCAAGGGGACAGGTGCATATGTTTCAGGCGAGGTCGGCCATTACTGGTTTGGGGAGACCAACGCGTTCTATGGAAACATCGATTTGCCTGATTACACGGAGTGGAACGCGGGTGTTGCCTTCACCTACAAAGTCTTTACCCTCGATTTCCGGTATTATGACACGGATCTTTCGAGAGCGAGTTGCAATGTGCTGACCTCCGATCATACGGCAACATTTAGCCCCAGCAATATCACGTCCATAAATCCAAGCGGCTTGGGTTCAAACTGGTGCGGAGCCGCTTTTGTGGTCAAGGCCTCCTTCGACCTTACCGTCAATACCAATTTGAAGTAGGCTGCGAAAAGGCTGCAGCGGAATCGTTTGTTCGATTTGCAACTGCAGCTGCCCCGTTACCGGTTAATTTTGGGGGCGGAAGGGTGCGATGTGCCATAAACCGCTTCCTAAATCCAGCCTAAGTCTTTGAATATAATGGTGCTGCAAGAGAGGATTGAACTCTCGACCTCTCCCTTACCAAGGTTGATGCGCCTCTAAAATTCATATTATTTTTCCGTGTGTTATAGGGTTACTTCTTATCTTGCCGCTGGTTTGCCGAAAAGTCGGGCTTGATGACCTCGCCCTTTCCTGCCTGTTCCTTCGCCCAGTTCTCGCTAATTTGGCGGGCTTGGGCGTCAACTTTGCTGTGCTCAAGGTGGCCGTAAATCATGTCGGGAACCTTGATCGTTTTCCAGCGCCCGGCTTCCTTTAGTTCTTTGAGAGTGCCACCCTGCTCAAGGAAGTAGCTCGCCCAGCTATGCCGGCCGCTGTCCTTCGGCCTCGAATAGGGAACACCAGCCCGCTTGCAGGCTGCTTTCAGCTTTGGGTACACGCGCGCCCGAGAGCTGAAGCCGAACACATATTTCTGTTTCCACCACTCATATTTTCGAAGCTGTTCGATGACCTCCTCAGGGAGGGTGGTCATGATCTTCTGCTTGCCCTTGCCATCCCAAACCTCGACGCGCCACGTGTCCCGGTCCACATGCTCAGGCTTGATCTGACACGCCTCGGTCGTGCGCCGGCCGATCAGGCGCCAAAACCAAAGGATGGCCGCAAGGTTTGGCTCGGATACTTCGATGACTCGCTTCCACCAATCCTTGGGCGGCGCAACGAAATTTGAAGGCGGGAGATAGCCTTTCGGCCTCTTTAGGCGGGGCGGCCGATAGTCGGGCGTCTCCGCCATCTTTAGGATTGCGCCGACCGGTGTGTAGACTTGGCGGTTACGCGTTGCCGCGGTCGCGCGCGGGTATAGCTTGGCTGCAAGGTTATCGACGACTTCCTGAGTGACCTCGGATAACGGCATCGTTCCGATTTCATCGAGGAGCGGAAGCAAGAAGCGCTTGTCTTTGGTCTGTGCCTCATATGCGGCGAGGGCTTGACCGAATAAGCGCTCCGTTGCTGCCTTCACGGGCTCGGGTTGGGTGATCGCTTCGTAGGCGGCGAGGATCATTGCTTTGGCGAATTTTTCCGCTTGCCGCTGGTCAGCCGTTCCCGTACTGCGTTCAACTCGAAGATCGGAGATGCGTCCGCCTTCTTTGTGGGGGAGGGTAATCTGGGCGTAGATGGTACCCTCTTTGCCCCGCCTCCTGAAGTAGACTTCTTTGCCGCCGATTCTCGCCATACTTCGCCCTTTAGGAAATGAGGCCAGCCATCTTTCAGGATAACGCCCGTTTTTCCAAAGCGTCCATAACAGCCTAGTTCCTTTGCTCTAGCCGAAATCCACCTTTTCGTGGTGCCTTCCGGCAAAAGCTCTTGAGCTTCTTCGAAAGAGAGCCAATCGCGCTCTCCTCCATTTTTCATAGTTTCTTCCATGGATTAACCCGATAATGTCGAAATTGGAGAAAATTTCCATGTGATGTCTCCCGAAAGGGGGTTAAGCGTAAGCTATTAGGGCCGCGGGCCACCGCAGCCAACGCAATGTCACGAACTGTTAGGCTGCTTTACAAAATTCACGATAACGCAGCACAAACCACAAAGCGGGTTACGCAATCTCGGGCATGCTGTACTTACGAAACAGCAAGTTTAGAGCTTCTTCCATCATAGCCTGATGAGACTTGTCCTCATTGAAGGCCAGCGTCTTGAATTGCCTAATTGCGGCGGGTTTAATCCATGCGGATAATATCTTTCTGCCCTGCCGAGGGTCAGGCTGGCGATTATGAAGCACATCTCGCTTTTCCGGATCCGGCCTCGCCGCTTTAGTCTTGTCCATCTGGCTTGAGAGCCAAGCGCTGCGCTCATCATCCGACTTACTCATGACGCCACCTCTAACTTTTTGGGATCGATAATTGGGCATAGCTTATTTAAGTAGTTCCATAGGTCATGGACTTCCTTGATTGCTTTGTGGTCAGCAGGCTTGTATTCGGTCACCGCTTGCCCTCTCGCCAGACACCTCCGAAAAGCGATGCGATCACACAAATATACCGGCGCAGGCTTGATCCCGAACCGTTCTAGCTGGGCATGAGCTTCAGCGCATTCCTGCTCGATGGCGTTGGGATGACTCGGAACCTTGTTCGGAACTCCAATGGCCTTATCGAACGCGCCTGTCGCGGAGAGACATTGAGCAGTTCCCCGTAACCCGGTCTCTTCGAACAGACCTGATAACATCGGAATAATCACCACATCTGAGTGCTTGATGGCTGCGACGGAGATGTCTGTCGAATGCGGCGCCGTATCTATGAGGACGAGGGTAACGCCAAAAGTATCGGCAGACTGCAGAAGCTCCGGCAGCTTCTCCGCTATACCAGCGAGAACCATGGGCTTATTAGTGCCGCGCTTTTCATGCCAGTCGATGCAGGAAGGCTGTGGATCGAGATCGATTATGAGCACTGTCTCTCCGCATTCCTCCGCATATGCTGCTAGCATGGTGACCAGGGTTGACTTCCCGACACCACCTTTCTGGTTTTGAATCGCCCAAACCCTCATTGCATCCCGCGTGTTGAAAAAGCGACACATCTATATGTACACACGTATATATACATGTTGACATGTACACGGTCAACCCCTATCTTAAAGAAGGATGCGGCATAGGCCGCATTTTTGGGGAACAATATTAGGGTACGGCATGAAAGGGTTTTTGCGGTATCCGTGCATGATTTTCGCGGTCGGCATCGGACTTTGCTCGATTGCCGCAACAGCTTGTTTTGGCTTGATTTTTTCCCAAGGACCGGAACGCTATATTTACGCATCGATATTCGGCTTCCTGGATGCGTCCAAATTGGTGCTGCCGAGCGTGGCTTCTTTCGCCCTCGAAAACGGGCATAAAAATGGGGCTCGGATCGGGGTCGCGATCTACCTGATGCTGGCGCTTCTCAGTGGGACGGCTCACGTTGGCCTTTATGCAACAGTGAAGAGTGAAGTGATCGGAGGAGCAGGTGCGGCCCGGGAGAAATACGATGCCGCGAAAGCCGAGAAGAAGGCGCTGGAAGCTGATCTCGCGAATTTGGGAAGTGTGAGACCGGCCGGTACAATCGAGGCAGAACTGAGCACTAAGCGTCTCGATGCGCGTTACACGCGGTCGAGGGGCTGCTCCGATGTGACAGTGGCCGATAGCAGGGCTCTCTGCGCTGAGGTCGCCGCACTTGCAGGTGAGAAGGCGAACGCGCTGCAAGTCGAAAAGGTGAAGGGAAAACTTGAGGATGCCGATGGTCGTATGCGCGAGCTTGATGTGGCGGCTGCATTGCGCAGCGCGGACCCCCAAGCGGAGCAGTTGGCCTCTCTTACTGGCTTTAGCCAAGATTCAGTCCGGTTGTGGATGGCGATCATCCTGAGTGTTATGATTGAGTTGGGATCAAGCCTGCTCTTGGATGTGGCCGCAGTCGGGAAGCGCGTAAGTCCGCCGAATTCCGCAGACTTGCCCGTCCAGAATTCTGTACAGGCCGCATGGATTACTGCGACCCCGCCTGAGCCGGCCGATTCTAGCGTCGAGGATTGGGTCAGGGGTGCGCTGCAAACCAAGAGAAACGGCACGACGACCTGCACAGCGGCAAGGGAAGCCTATGAGAGAGGCGTTCGCGCCGCCGGCGGCATTCCTGTGAGCCCCAATGCGTTCGGCAGAGCGATGACGGGGCTAGGATACAAGAGGAAAAAGAAGTCCGGCCATTTTCATTATACCGGTGTGGTTCTCGCTCAAACCAGCTTGAAAGTCGTCGCATAGACGTGTCGGACAGGGTAGCGAAACAAACCAGAGGGTAGGAGCGTATTGAGCGCCCTCGTCACCACTCGACATGGGTAAGAGGCTGAGCGTTTAATTCGTGACGAACGGAACGCCAGCCTGGGAGAAGCCGGTCCATATGAGCCACAAAGGCATCGTTGTGGTGGCGTTCGAGGAAGTGCACGAGCTCATGGACGACGATGTATTCGAGGCAATTAGGCGGCTTCTTGATGAGTTCAAGGTTCAGCCAAACGCGGCGACTTTTGAGGCTGCAGGTTCCCCACTTGGTTTTCATGCGCTTGATGCGAAAGTCCGGGACCTGCAGATTCATACGCTGAGCCCATTTCTCGATGAGAGGAGCCGCGCTCGCGCGAAGCTCTTTCCGATACCACCTCTGCAGGGCAGTTTCGCGGGCCGCGAGGTCTGCGCCGGGCTTAACAACGAGATCGAGAAATTCACTTCCGAGAACTGAGACCTTCGGCCGGCCGCTGTTTTCGATCACGCTTAAGCGATATCTCCGGCCTTTGAAGAAGTGGCATTCGCCGGAAACGTATTCCCGCTCAGATTGCCGCTCCTGCGCTTCGAATTTGGCGCGCTGCTGCTTGATCCAGCCGAGCCGGGCGACAACCGCAAGCCGGACGGCGTCTTCGCTCAAGATCATCGGCGCGGCCACCCGGACCCGGCCATCGGGCGGATAGACACCAAGATGCAGGTTCTTGATGCGCTTGCGCACGACCTCAACGGGCAAGCCGCCAACAACTATCTCGTGGCTTTCAGTAGTCACTCTGGGCCTTTACGAGCTCAAGTACCTCATCGAGCAGAGCGTCATTTTTGAGGACTTCGGCGATGGCCCTGCGCACAATCCTTTTCTTTATCGTGCTTTCGCGCCAGCCATCTGGCTTTACCAGCCGGATCGCGGCATCGATGGCTAGCGCGAGGCTTTCGTCGCCGAGATTATTGTAGAGCGCCCGCTTGGCCGGGGTGTCTATCGGAGGCGGATACACCGCAGTGTCCGGTCTTTTCACTTTTCGCGCGAGAGCGGCGATCTCCTCCAAATAGGCTTTGTATTCCAGGACGCCTTCCCTGCGCTGCTTGATTAGCGCATCGAGCAGGTCGGACATCTTGCGGTAATAGGCGGGATCGACGGGCTCCTCGTCGGTGATGATCTTGCGGACGTTGTTCTCAATCGTCTCGGCGACGGCATCGTTGTCTTTCCGGATGCTGTCCGGCAAGGCTTCGATGGCGCCGATGCCGTTCTTCACGATCATGTCCACAAGCGAAAGATCGTCAAAGGCGGCGAGCTTGGTGCTGTCCTCGGCGCGGATGTAGGTGTCGATGAGGTGCCGCATGGCGGGCTCATAGAGCTTGAGGTCGATGTAGTCGCCGCTCTTTATTTTCACCGCGGTCCGGACCGCCTCGAAATGCTTCACCTCGTCCTTGATGCTTAGCGCCTCCGTCTCGCTATATCCCGCTTCCGGCATTTCATTGGCGAGATTGGCGTAAGCGCGCAGCAGGCCCGCGACGAGCTTGTAGAGCAGGAGCCGCTTCGGCTCCGACTCCTTCAGCGTGGCCTTGTTAATTTCGTCGGCGGAGCCGCAGAAATAGCGATGATGGGCGGGCATGTCCCGCGGTGGCGCTACCGCCTCGCAAAGCGCTCGCGCGGCCTCCAGCGCCTCCTCCAGCCGCTTACGCCCATCCGTAAGGCGATCCGTCAAAAGCCCCGCAACGTCCTCCGGCGCATAGGCGTCGAACGCCCCGGAGGTGTAGTCTTTGATCGAGCCCTCCAGGCTTTTGAACAGGTCTTTGTAGTCGACAATGTATCCGTATTCCTTGTCGTCGCCATGCAGGCGGTTGACGCGGCAAATCGCCTGAAACAGCCCATGATCCTGCATCGATTTGTCTATGTAGAGATAGGTCGCAGACGGCGCGTCGAAACCGGTCAGAAGTTTATCGACCACGATGAGCAGCTTCATCTGGCCGGGCTCATCGATAAACTTCTTTTTTGCCTCCGTCTCGAATTTCTCGGGGGTTTTTCCGGCGAGCATACGGTTATAGATTTCGTACTTCTGTAGCCGCTCGGTGAGCCCCTCGCCGGTCGTCTCGCCCTTGGTATCGGCAAGCGTGGGCTTGTAGGACGTGACAATCGCGCATTTGCCGGCGAGTTCGGTCTCTTCGAACAGCTCGTAAAGCTTGCAGGCCTGGTACACGCTGCCCGAAACAATCATCGCGTTGCCGCGCCCGCTGATGAGCCGGTCTTTGGTGTTCATGTCCATGAGTACGTCCGCGACGATCTTCGATAGACGCGACTGGCTCGAAAGAACCTTTTGCAGCGTGCCCCAGCGCCTTTTGAGCTGCGCCTTGGCGAAATCGTTGAGCCCTTTTGTCTTCGCCTCGAACCATTGATCGATCTTGTCCGGCGAGGAAATGGCCTGATCGATATTGCGCGCTTCGTAGCGAAGATCGAGGACGACGCGGTCCGCGACCGCCTCATCGAACTTATAGGTGTGAATATAGGTGCCGAACGTCTCCAGGCTCGTCTGCTTGTCGGCTTTCAATAGCGGCGTGCCGGTAAAGCCGCTGAACATCGCATCCGGCAGGATGGCCTTCATCGCCTTGTGCAGATCGCCCGACTGCGTCCGGTGGCACTCGTCCACGAACACATAGATATCGCCTTGCGGCTTGAACCCGGCGCTCACCGCTCCGCGCAACGCGCCGAGGTAGTCTGAGATGTCGCCATCTTCCGTCGTACCGAATTTATGGATGAGCGAGCACAAAAGCCACGGCGTCGTATCGGCCAGCTTCGCGATCAGGTCCGCCCCGCTCCGCGCCCGGTAAATCTTCTCCTGCACCCCTACAAACACCTTCTCGATCTGCTCGTCGAGTTCGGTGCGGTCGGTGATAATGGCGACGCGCGCGCCCTCCATATTCTCTCGGATCCATTTGGCGAGCCACACCATGGTCAGGCTCTTGCCGGAGCCCTGGGTGTGCCAGACGATGCCGCCCTCACGCCGCCGTACCCGCTCCTGCGCAGCCCTTACGCCAAAATATTGATTGGGTCGGCAGGTTTTCTTGGTGCCGGCATCGAACACGATGAAATCGTGCACAAGTTCGAGAAAGCGGCTCTTGTTGCAGAGCTGGCTGAGCGCGCGGCCGAGCGGGTTCTCAATCGCGCTCTCTTCCTTCCAGGTGAGGTAATAGCGCTCCGTCGTCTCGATGGTGCCGTAGCGCAGGCCCTCGGTGTCGCTGCCCGCCATCACAAGCTGCATCGTCGTGAAAAACGGGCGGATGAATTCCTTCTTCTGGTTGTCGAGGTTCTGCCGGATACCCGCCGCTACCGACGCGGTGGAGCGCTTCAATTCCAAAACGCCAAGCGCGATGCCGTTCACATAGAGCACGATGTCCGGCCGCTTCGTCGCGGCCTTGGCGTCGAAGCCCTTCACCGTCACCTCCTCGGCGATGGCGAAATGGTTGGCCTCCGGGTTCTTCCAATCGATGAGCCAAACCGTTTCGTGGTTCTCGCCGGCGGCGGGCGCGACCTTCACGCCATAGCGCAGCAGCTCATAGACGGACTGGTTCACATCGTAAAGGCCGCGGGATTGATCGCCTGAAATTCGGTGGTGGCGCGCGCGATGAGGGGATCGTCCGCCGGCCGCGTGCGCTGGAGAAAGGCGCGCAGCAATCCCTCCTCGATGTTGCGATTGCCGTCGCGATCCTTCCAATTGCCGAGATAATCGTAGCCGAGGGTGTCGCGGAACAGCGCGATTACGCGGGCTTGTGTGGCGCTTTCGGGCTGGCCCACGGGTTGGGTTGCGAAGGGCGCGTTCATATCAGCCTAATCCTTCCCGTGAGCAGTTCCTGCATCATGCCCTGCTTGATGGCGCGAGCCTTGTTGCGTTTGGCCTCCAAGGCGTCGAGTTTGGCGTCGATGTCGGAGAGCACCGCCGCAATCGAGCGTTGTTCGTCTGGAGAATTAGGACAAGGGAAGCGGTAAGTCGCCACTTCCTTTTGTGAAAGGGTGGGCAAGGCTCCCCCAACGACAGTAGAGGTCAGTTGGTCTTGAAAGCCCTTGGAGATCACAACATAACCGAGAAATCCATCATCGATACGACGTTTCTTTAGAACCACCATCTGCGGGTTCAACGTTGCTGGCACATTGAGATTTTTGACAATTGCGGCTTTGCCGACAGTCGAGCCGGTTTTCACTAAGATAATATCACCGTTCTCGATTTGTATCTCCGCCGACTCTTTCCACTTCTCCCAAGAGATATAAGTATTTCTTGTAAGCTCCAATTGATCTCCCTGAATATTTGAAGGACTAAGAGAAATAGCGCCTCGCCCTTCTTCAACAATATCATCGACCGTGTAGCCACGGAAACCAATCCTTCCGAAGATTTGGCAAACATCTCCTATACGGCGGGCACTCCAGTCCTCGGGGATCCCCCCAACCTCGGTTTCTCTATAGCCTGGCTTCTTCTCAAATCCGGGGAGGCGGGTTTTGCCGGTGAGGAGCTGCTGCATCGCCGCCTGTTTGATGTCGCGCTTCTTGGCGATCAGCCGGTCCAGGCTCGCGATCCACTCATCCGCATCGGAAAGCGCCGCCGCAATCGCCCGCTGCTCTTCAATAGTTTTCGGCGCCGCCACCGGTAACGCCTTTAGTTGTGTTCCGGTGATCAACGGCTGGCCAGAGCCGAAAACGAGACTGTTTAACTGGCTTCTTTTCAGTACATAATACGAAAAAATGGGGTCTACGCCTTTATCGAGACGTATAATAATCGTGTTATCTGTTACGCTGTATCTGCCGGACACTAGGTTGATTGTGCCAGCATTTGCGCCAACCCTTGCGACCAGAATTGCACGCCCGGAATAGTCAGGAATGTTGGTGAACCCTATTATTCCCGTCGATCCAAACATTGGAAAGCTGCCTGCGGCAGATCGCTTTTTTGACTTTCCTGAACCAACGAAGGCCGTGGTATCCCCGAATCGATAAACACTCCAATCCTCAGGGATGATGCCGACCTCGGTCTGTTTGTATCCCGTTTTGGATGTCATGCGCCGCTCCATTGCCCGCGTGCTTTAAAAGACAGAGCGAGCGCCGGGACGGATGCGCTTCCGGACATGCCCAAAAAGTCCTTCAAATAAGTGCGTGATAGGCGGGAGATGCACAAAAAGGGCTCTCCACAGGTGCATGTCTCCTCCGATATGTACCCGGGACAGGCATTTGCTTCCCACATTGGGGCCGGCATGGGTAAGGAGGCCGCATTTCGTACCCATATCGATGAGTTCATGGGTAAAGTCTTCTGGCTATTTGCCGGCATTGCCTTTGGCGCCCACATTCAGGAATAGATTATAAAGTTCGTCATTGATGTAATAGTTGTCCCGGCCGAGTTTGTGTTTCGAGAGTAGACCGATCCTCACGTTCTCCTCCAGATATTTCGCCGCCGTTTTCCGCGTGACGCCCAGCTCCGAGACCACAAAATCGATCTTCGTGTAGGGATGGCGGAACAGATTGTTGAGGAGGTCCTGGGTGTAGATGTTGGGCAGTTCGCTGCGCATGCGGTTTTTGTGGCTCTGCATCAAGTCGCGGACGCCGAAAACGAGCGCCGTGGTTTGCCGGGAGGTTTGCTCCACGCCCGCCAGCAGGTAGAGCAGCCACTCCTCCCAAGCTTCCCGCTCGCGCACCGCTTGCAGCAGCCGGTAATATTCAGCCTTGTTCTGATTGATGTAGCGCGACAGATAGAGGATGGGCGTGCCGAGCAGGCCCTCCTTCACGAGATAGAGGATGTTGAGGATGCGGCCGGTGCGGCCATTGCCGTCGTAGAAGGGGTGAACGGTCTCGAAGCGGTGGTGAATGACGGCCATCTTGACGAGGGGGTCGAGATCGCTGAGGCCGTCCTCGTTGATGAAGCGCTCCAGATTGTCCATGAGCGTCAGGATCTCGGTGTGGCTTTGCGGCGGCGTGAATACCGTCTCGCCGGTCTGATCGTTCTTGAGCGCCGTGCCGGGCAGCTTGCGGAAGCCGGCCTGGTTGGCTTCGAGCGTGGCCTGAATTTGCAGGATATCGTTGTTGGTGATGAGGCCGGTTTCGCGGACGCGTTCGAAACCTTCGCGGAGCGCGCGTGCATAGGCGTGGACTTCTTTCGCGGCGAGGCTTGCGAATTGGGCCGTCGCGGCGTCGCTGCGGTAAAGGTCGTCCTCGGTGGTGACGATGTTCTCGATGGCCGAGCTGTCTTTCGCCTCCTGGAGCGACAGCGTGCTGATGAGGATGGTCTCGTTTGGGACGATCCCGGCCGTGCCCTTAAGTTCGGCGAGCGCCCGGTGAGCGCGCGCCAGGGATTTCAGGACCGGCTTGGTTTCCAGGTCGAAGGGCAGCGGCAGAAGGGGAATGGCGGTGTCCATCTTATTCCGCGGCGGCTTTCAGCGCGTCCCGATGCCATTCGAAGCCCATCTTCCTGAGATGTTCCTCGACGCGGGCGCCGAGCATCTCGGCCTCTTCCTCCAGTAGCGGGAGCGGCGCCGCGTAGCGCTCGGTCAACAGTTTGATCCGGCCGGCAAGGGTCTGGCTCACGCGATCGAGTTCGCCATGAATGTCGCGTTCGAGCGTGGCCATCCATTTGTCTTCGACGATGAGCGTCTTGATTTCGGTTTCCGTCAGCGCGTGGTATTTCGCCGCGGTCTTCACGTCGAGCGCGAGCCGCGCCTCTTTCGCGGCCTTCGATGCCTCCGCCTCGTCCTCGATCAGACGCAAGCATTTTTCGAGTGCTTCTCTCTCCTCGGCGGCCTCAGGGTCGGTCTTAATCTCCTTCAACCGCGCCTTGATGCTGGCGGCGGTCAGCTTGCCCTTCTCGTTTTTGCCTTCGAACAGCAGTCCGTCCTCGCCGCCTTGCTCCTCGTCGGCTTCCTCGATGGCGCGGCGCAGCTCTTCGGCTGCCGCCCCCTTCGCCTCCACCTCCGCGAGCCTGTCAGCGCAGAACCGCGCGACGATGAGGCCGGGCGCAATGAGCTCCGCCTTCAGCCGTTTCTTCCCGATGGTGAGGTCCGGCGTCTCCGTAAATTTGCCTTCGCTGTTTTTATGAAGCTCGCGGAGCGTCCGGCCTGCTTCCCAGCCCTCCTGCACGAGGAGGGACGCATCGTCGTGCATCGTCTCCTCCCAGAAGGTCATGAGGTGCTGATAGATGTCGTAGGCATCGAGGATCGGCACCTCTGCGAAACGGGCGAGCAGGTCTTCTGATATCTCTGCAATGACCTCCTTCGGATGGTCCACTGGCGCCAGGTTCTTGAGGCGGTCTAGATGCTGCCGCCGCCACGATGCAAAGGCATCCATGGCTGTTGCCGAGAAGCGGGTGAAGTCCGCGTGTTCCAAAATCGCCGCTTTGATGCTGGTTGCCTCCATTTTGGGCGAGCACGTCCCAGGTCGCGGGCCTGGGCCAAAAAGCTCGCTCCGGAGATCGGGCAACACCTGCCAATAGGCGTTGAGCGCATCTACATCGCGCTTAGGAATGCCGCCCATGAGGTGAGCCGCGATGTCTTGCAGGTCCTCCGGCTCCGAGCTGTCGATATAGCGGGGAATGTTGAGGTTGTAGTCGTTCCGCTCGATCTCCGCCCGCGGCACCATGCGCGAGAATTTCTCGATCTCGATTTGCTTTGTGAACGCATCGACGATCTTATGAATGTCCTGCGCGCGCAACCGGTTCTTGGGGCCGTCCTTCACGAAGCCCTTGGAGGCGTCGATCATGAAGATGCCGGTCCGGGTGCCCGCGTTCTGTTTGTCGAGCACGATGATGCAGGCGGGGATACCGGTGCCGTAAAACAGGTTTGCCGGCAGGCCGATGATCCCTTTGATGAAGCCCCTTGTGACGATCTTCTTGCGGATCTCGGCTTCGGCGTTGCCGCGGAACAGCACGCCATGCGGCAAGATGATCGCGCCTTTGCCCGTGCTCTTCAGCGAAGCCAGCACATGCAGGAGATAGGCGTAATCGCCGTTCTTCGTGGGCGGAGTGCCATACTCGAAGCGCCCGTAAGGATCGTTGCTCCCAAGCGCGACTCCAGTGGTCCAAGCCTTGTCGGAGAAGGGCGGATTGGCGACGACGAAATCGAAGGTCTTAAGACCGCCGATCTTGTCGTGGAACTGCGGTGAAGAGAGCGTGTTGTCGCGAACGATCTCCGCTGCCGGGCAGTTGTGGAGCACCATATTCATTTTCGCCAACGCGCGGGTCGCGACGTCTTTTTCCTGCCCGTAAACTGTGATCTGTACCGGAGCCTCTTCGCGAGCCTTTAATAGAAGCGACCCGGATCCGCATGTCGGATCGTATAGAGTCTGATCCGCGTGCTTGGCGTTCCGGATGCCGATCACCTTGGCGATGATCCGCGAAACTTCGGCCGGCGTGTAGAACTGCCCCTTGCTCTTGCCCGACTCCGTTGCAAAGTGCCGCATGAGGTATTCATAGGCATCGCCCAAAATATCGTCGCCTTCAGCCCGGTTCTTCTGGAAATTCAGCTCAGGCCGGCCGAAAATCGCGACGAGATCGCTGAGACGATCGATCATCTCTTTCCCGTCGCCGAGTTTGTCGGGGTCGTTGAAGTTCGCGACGTCGATCACCCCCTTCAGGCCGTTGGCCTCGGCGAGCTTCGCGACGATCTTGTTGATGCCCTCGCCGATGTCCTTTTGGCCGCGCAGCTTGACCATATCGACGAAGCTTCCGCCCTCCGGTACCACTATGACGGCATTCAGGTCGCCGGCGTAGCGGTCGGAGACGTACTTCACGAACAGAAGGACGAGGATGTAGTCCTTGTACTGTGAGGCATCCATGCCGCCGCGTAGTTTGTCGCAGCTTTGCCAGAGCGAGCTATAGATCTGGGACTTCTTGACTGCCATGAGTGCGTCTCGCCGGGTGTGCAGGGCCTAACCCTGCCTTTTGCGGGATTCTTCGGCCCTTGTCAGCCGGGACGCAACCGTTTCCCTCAACGTTTGCCACTATTTTGCCTCGGATGAAAGACGGGTGGCCAGAGCGTTCTCCGGCGCCGATGAGTCGCGCAGGCATAAAGTCATTTTCCAATCAGGGCTTGACCGCGCTCGGTCAGCTCACC
Organism: Rhodomicrobium sp.; assembly: GCA_052148445.1. Lineage (GTDB taxonomy): Bacteria > Pseudomonadota > Alphaproteobacteria > Rhizobiales > Rhodomicrobiaceae > Rhodomicrobium. The sequence goes on along the minus strand of JBKQIH010000036.1, from coordinate 14,169 downwards.
GGTAGGCTTCACGTAATTGTAGAGCGCCGCCCGGCTGACCCCCAATTCCTCGCAAAGCTCCGTCACGTGAGTATCGCGGCTCGCCATCGCAGCCTGAGCCCGGCGAAGTTTTGAGGGGGTAAAAACAGGCTTGCGGCCACCTTTCCGTCCTCTCGCCCTTGCTGAGGCCAGTCCGGCGATGGTTCGCTCACGGATAACGTCGCGCTCGAACTCTGCAAGGGCCGCGAACATCGTGAACATCAATTTGCCCTGCGATGTGGTGGTGTCCACCGGCGCCCCGTGCAGCACTTTGAAGCCAACGCCGCGTTTCGTCAGCTCCTCGACGGTCTCGATGAGATGCTTGAGATTGCGCCCGAGCCGGTCAAGCTTCCAAATCACCAGCACATCATCCTTGCGAAGCGACTTCAGGCAAGCTGCTAGGCCTGGCCGGTCGTCCTTTGCACCGCTAGCCATGTCCTCATAGATTGCTCCGGGCTCGACGCCGGCCGCAATCAGTGCATCGCGTTGGAGGTCTAGGACCTGGCTCCCATCCGCTTTGCTCACCCGCATATATCCGATAAGCATGGTTATCCCTCTTCCATCAAACGTTCGTATGATAGAAATGAGGAAATGCCTGTCGATCTCGGCAAAAATGTGTCGATATTCCCGTCCATAAATCTCTTTCTATCTTACCTTGACGCGCTTTGCATTGTAGACCCTAGTGCGAGGCTTCTTGCGAGCGAAGTTTCCAATCTGGTTTCCAGCGCTGCGCCAATTCCTATGGGCCGCCACTGGCAACACAGAAAAGCTTGCCGAGCTGGTCCGCATTCATGGTCCGCACCCCGTATGCGCGCAAGCAGATGCAGAATTCTTGGGGAGCGCAGCTCGGTACGCAAACAGGTACGCAGGCCCAACGCGCGCGAGGGTCTAAAAGCACCTGCAAAGCGGGGCACCGGGAAGCCGAATTCAAAGCAGCCCTAAATAAAATAGAGGGGAAGCCGCCGGTCGGACGGCCTTATAGCGCTTGAGCGGATCGCCACTCAAGTTGAGCATCGATGGAGAAAGGCCTGGTTGTCCTTGCTGGCGGCGTAGAGATCTCGAATAAGGCCAAGGAGCGCTGTGTAGTCTAAGCGGCTTAGACGGAGCTCCAGCTGAGAGCTGCTTTTTTATCCCTGACCATCCAACAACGCTGGAATGCGTGCTGTCCAGGCGGGCGTTCGCATCCATAATCCTGGAATCTCCCCCCAAAGTAAATGGAGAGAAACCGTGGGTACAGTTCAAAGCATGACTGCCGCGCCCGCCGCCCGCAGGCCTTGGAACAAGGGCAAGCTCGTCGGCCCAAAGCCGCCGCTGCAGCCCAAACATGTCTGGGCCATCCGGACCCGGCTGCAAATGCAGCGCAAGGTGCGCGACCTGGCCCTTTTCAATCTCGCCATCGACAGCAAGCTTCGCGGCTGCGATGTGGTGAGCCTCAGGGTCGAGGATATCGCGCCCCATGGCTACACCGTCGAGCGCGCCACCGTCCGGCAGAAAAAGACCGGGCGTCCGGTCCGCTTCGAAATCACCGAACACGCCCGCCAGGCGGTCGACGAATATCTTCGCCTTACGCAAAGGCAGCCCGGCAGCTTTCTCTTCGGCGGTCGCCGCGGCAAGGAGCGGAGCCTCACCACCCGGCAATATGCGAGGCTCGTCTCGAACTGGACGGCTATGGTTGGCTTGGATGCGAGCCTGTTTGGCACGCATTCCTTGCGCCGGACCAAAGCGACGCTGATCTATCGGAAGACCGGCAACCTCAGAGCGGTCCAGCTTTTGCTTGGCCATTCGAAGGTGGAAAGCACCGTGCGCTATCTCGGCATTGAGGTCGACGACGCGCTCGCGATTGCCGAGCAGGTGGACGTCTGAAAGTTGGGGTGGAGCGCAAGCGCTCCACCCGGGGGAAATTTGTGCTCCCGCTGACGGGCGGAGATTTTACATGATATCAACGAGGCCGCTCCTCCTCCGGTAGCCGAAGATATTTTTGCAGCCGCGAGAAATGGCCAAACGGGCCAATTGCAGGCATCCGCGCCACTGCTCAATAGGCACTTAGTTTTTCTCAAACCGACACGATTAGCGCCATCGCATATAGATTGATTTATATATCGCTATTCCCGCTTATGCGTCCGATTGCGTTCACCTTCCGAAAGCACTACGCGACTGGAGAGTGGACTCACTGCGCATCGGACATGGATTTGCGCCTTCAAGAATGACTACAACCGAAGAACTAGCCTCAATGCCGCGAGCCAGCTACAAAACGGCGAGCCGAACTCAAAACCGCAGAAGGATCGAGCGATGTGTTTCGAGTGGAGGTCCTAGATTGTGTCGGAACCTGCTCAGTTACCCAGGAGCGAAGTCCTGAGCCAACTCGGTAGCTTAGGGGAGGCATTGATTTCGGAACAGCTCGCCTCCCACCGGGAAAAATATTCTTCGATCGGCAGACCGGTCCGTTGCGGCCAACGGTTGAGGGCCCCTAACGATTCGACCCACTCATTGTTGGTTTCGAGTCCCGTAAGGAAGACAGGAACTGCGGCGCCCCCGTCTCCTGCAAGACCGCCCTGGGCCTCGACATGCTCCCGGTGGGCTGCGAACCAAGGCGCAAGATTAGGGCCGGCCCTTTGCTCGGTCGCGAGCTTCATGTATGTGTCAATGAGGGCTTGCCGGTACTCGCGTATCGATTTCGCGAAATTCTCGTTGCCAGAAAATGGCGGTTCGCGTTCCCAACTGGCGGCAAGCAAGCCAAGTCCGCGAATTGAAAAAGCTTCCACCAGTGCTTCTTCAATCCACTGACAGGGGGGGTGAGGCCTGGCCTCTGGGTCCCAGCTGTTGCTCAGCACGTGGCCCAGTTCGTGACCGAACTGGTAGCACATCCGGCACCAGTCGCTGCCGGCGATATTCACAATGATCCACGCGGTTTTTGGTTTGTCATCGTGAAGCCAGATCGCAGGGAAACCAGATGTATGATCATCAACAAGAATGCGGTCAGGCTGACGGTCCGAAAGCAGCTTTACGCCAGAAAGACAAACATCCCGCATACGCATCAGCACGTGAGCCGCGGCGTCAGGCCATTTCCATGCACCCGTCACGTCGAGGGGATCAAAAAGCAGGTTCCCCTTATGGCTAGCCGCGGTTGCAAAAGAATTCACAATCATGCTCCCGGCGCGAGCGCTCGTTATTGCGGCTAGCAGCAAAAAGGTTCTGCGTTGCATTGCGTTCCATTCTCTGCCTGTCGTTCGGGTTCGATCCGGTCAGAATGCTGTTCGGCGTAATGGATCGTCGCGCGGGGCTGGATGCAAGATGAAGGTTTTTTGGCGGACGTAGCCCACGCAACGCTACCTCGATCCCGAATCTTGAATAGCCACGTCGCGCAACGGTAAATTGATGCTCTGAGAGATGCGGCGACGTTCAGGCGTACTGCACGGTCATTTCCACAGATGTCATCCAATTCAATTTCGGAGTTTGCGGCGTCGCATCGTTTCTTAATAGCTCTTTTGCTAGCTCGATGCCATTTATGATGTGCCTATCGTGGCCCTCTCCGAATGCTATGTAGCCATATACTTGGCGATTATCCAAATACTGCGGGATGCGTTGCTTGCGAGCACTTTCCGAAAAGATTACATACTCGTGACGGCCGGTCCCGTCCTGATAAAGCACGTGGTCCAGAACGTCGGCGCGGATAAGATAGGTGCAGTGCACAACAGGTATCTCGATAATACCGCGTACCCAGCGATTAAGAACCCAGGAGTATTGATCGCATTCTTCGTAATATCCGTTGGCGTCAATATCAGCATGGTAATTCGAATAGGCATCGCCGGAGCCTAATGAGCGTAAGAATGGTGCAACAATCGGTAGGTTGAGTGCCGCCAACTCGCTCAGGGTGCAGGGGCGAATAAAATTGTCTACGTCAGTCACAAAGTAGAAGTCGCACTGATACTCCAGAGCACGGCTTAGGCTTACTTTACGAATGTGTCCGAGAACATGAAACCGGGTTGAATTCCATTCATGAGCGCCGAATTGCTGAACGGGGGTTTCCACATCCGTAGCATCAAGTTCTACAGCGGCGTAAAGGTGGCCCACCCGCTCCACCCACTCACGCAAGAGACGCTCCGTTCCGTCAGTGTTGTTGTTGGTGCGGATATAAAGAACGATCGAGGACTTGGGATAAGCAAGCGACTCGATGCACTTGAGATAGAGAGGCAGAAACGGCTCCTTCTGCTTGGCGAGGATCGCGACAAGCACACGTGGCGTTCCCTCAAATCGCGAGCGCAGATTTCTGGACTGCCCGAGGGGATGCTGCTTCTCGAAGCTGTCGGCGCCGAGCGAACCCAGATTCCAATCCTCCCGAATTCTTTCGCTCGCGAACCGTGCATTCGCACACACACGCTGCAAACCACCTCCCGAGAGTTTTCCGGTCGCGAGCATCTTTAGGCTCGCGTCTATACACTCCCGGAAGCGCCTGGACCAATAGGCATTGACCGAGAACTCGTCCAGCAGCCCCGTTTCGTAAATCCAGGGCTCAACGAAAAGCCCATCGCCAGGCATGGGAATCCCGAGCCCTCGTTTGGCAAACTGATAGCCTTCTTCGTTGCGCCCCTTTAGGCGGCAGAAACGGGCCGCTCCATGCAACGCCTCAGCCCGTTCCGGCGCTGCCTCCGCAGCGCGAAGGTATGCGTCGATAACCTCTTGGTCGGGCCGGGCAAGTTCCTGCTTTAGCTGCGCGGCAGAATAAAGACTGATGAATACTTCCTCTTGCCAGAAGCCAAGCTCAGACCGGATCAGGTAATTCTCCAGGGCTTTTTCCAACTCTCGGCAGTCGCGATAGCTCTGCGCCAAGTAAAACCGGTAACGAGCAAGCAGAAACTTGTTGGTTTCCGTCCGCAACGCGGCCTCAAGGACTGCGGCATCACGCCGATAAGTCTCAGGATCTTTCCTGCGAGCTCCATCATGATTCCGCCGCATCCGAATTCCTGAAAGGTGCCCGCACGGGCCGGCCCCGTCGCATGCGATATATTCATGCAGCACGCCTTCGTAATGCCAGGGTAGTGCGCTACGAACCAACTGCGTGCGCGAATACACGATGGTGACATCGCGGATCTCTATCGTGTAGGAGTCCGCGCTTAGCGCGGGAAGGGCGGTATCCGGACTGATCTCCAGCGTATCGTCTGCGTCGATAATCAGCGTGTAATCGCCCTTCCCGCGTGCTAGCTCAAGCGCCTCCGAGCGATTATGCGCGAAATCCCGCCAGGGCCGCTCATGTAGTTCGCCCGGCAAGTCGCTGAGGTGCTCACGGATGATTTCTTGGGTTCTGTCGGTCGACCCGGTGTCCACGATCACCCAGTAATCTATGATCGGCCGCACGCTATCGAGGCACCGCCCGATGACCGCGGCCTCGTTTTTGACGATCATATTCAGGCAAATTTTCTGGCCCATAGTTTTCATTGAAAACCCCCTGTGAGTAAACGGTTACCGCTCGATGAGCCGTCGCGGCCATGAGCGACGCCGCCATGATTAGGGCGGACTGAAACGGTGGCCTGGAAGGAGAGGTGTCCTCTCCACGAGTACGTCAATCTCTGCGAGAACAGTTGCGCCGGGCTGGACGCGTCGCCGATTGCCAGTGCGGTCACCGAATCTCCTCGGCGGGCCGGGTGGTCACAGTGGAGCTTTACCATCTTCCCGTCTCCATGCTCCGCGCCTGGCCATCAAACCCTGTCCGGCTCTTAGTCTCCACATGTGTTTCAACACCTCCCGCCAGCGTTGCCAATTCGTCCGCTGCATTAGGGACGCCAAGGGATGCTGCATGCGAGTACCACCAGCGCGCTGCGTCGAGATTTCTGTCCCCGCCGAGGCCAAGCGCTGCGTAGCGTGCGAGCATCAGCGCAGCAATTGGGTGGCTGCGCTCAGCGGCTTGGGTGAACCAGCGCCTTGCCTCCTTGTCGTCGATATCGATTTCACCACCGCCGCTATGCATCGCGCCGAGAGCAAACATGGCGCCCGAGTGCCCAGCCTGCGCAGCTCGCAGGAACCAGGATTTTGCTGTCTGATCATCGCGCGGCACGCCGCGGCCGTGCAGATAAAGCTCGGCAAGTGCAACCTGTGAGTCCGCAACGCCGGCCTCAGCAGCGCGGGCGAACCAGACTGCCGCTTCGGCATTGTCCTTCGCCAATCCGCGGCCTTCGGCCAACATGCGGCCATACCAATATTGAGCGCTCACAACACCTTCAGCCGCGTGTTTCAGCCAGAAGGCGGCGCGCTCGTCGTTACGTGGAACGCCGATGCCTTCGGCAAGGCAGACCGCATAATTGAATGCGCCGATCAGGTCGCCTTGCTGTGCCGCCCGCTCAAACCATTCATGTACAGGCGGCGGCTCATCTGCGAGTGTGGATGCGCCGCCCCCCTGAAGCAGCGCCGCGAGGTCCGCTTGGGCACAAGGATCACCGGCCTCCGCGGCGCGCTTGAACCAGGCGGCCGCCTCGTCCGGATCGCGGGCCACACTCGCCCCGGTAAGATAGAGCATGCCGAGAGCCCTTGCGGCGGTCTTGTGTCCACGCTCCGCAGCTGCGCGGAACCAGTGCGCCGCCTCGATGTAGTTCGGTGGCAGAGCCCCGCCACGGGCATAGATGTCGCCTAGCAGCGCGGCCGCCTCGCTTTCGCCCCCAAGAGCCGCGCGGCGCAGCCAGCTTTCGCCGTTCAGCGTGTCCGCCGGTCCGCCGCGGCCTTCGAGCAGCATTAAACCGAGCCTCATCTGCGCGGTGCCGAGCTGAGCCTCCGCCGCAAACTTATAGTGCCGCCGCGCCTCTGCCTCATCTAACGCGGTGCCAACTCCTCTCTCCGCGGCCACGCCGAGCAGATAATGCGCGGTGGGTAACCCGGCCTCGGCCGCGCGGATGAGTTCATTGCGCGCTGAGGACATATTGTCCGCCATATCAGTGCGGAGCATCAACGCAATGGCGTAGCCAAGCCGGCCCTGCGGGCAATCCTGTCCGGCGGACTTGCGGTACCACTCGAACGCGGCATCAAGATCGCGCAAATCTTCCGGTCCCGAGGAGAAGATAAAGGCCAGCATAGCCTGGGCATCCGGCGCGCCTGCCTCGGCCGCGCGCCTAGCCCAGAACACGGCCGCGTGATATTGAGGCCCCCCCAACTCGACTGGCTCGAACAGTATCTTGTTTGGCCCAACCGCGCTGGACGGCGGCACGCCAAAGAGGTGGAGTGCGGCTAGGCGGCATTGCGCGCGCACTTGACCGGCCTTGGCGGCGCGATGGTACCAACGTGCTGCCGAGGTTGGGTCACGTAGCGTGCCCTTGCCCTCAAGATAGCGCTCGCCAACAATAAAGGCAGCATCCATATCGCCCTTCTCAGCCGCTGCTGCGAACAGCGCAAGCGCACGGCCAGGCGCCGCTTTGGATAGGCGCTCGGCACGTGCCCGCGCCCGTTTCGGCGAGCGGGAAGCGAAGCGATCAAGCAGTCTGGCTAAGAGGTTCAATCTGATCATGCTGGTCAGGCTCACGGCTCACGCATGCTGTCGTAGGCGACAGGAAGGATCTTTGAGATGAAGTACTCGAGTATGGAGCGAGTGCCGACCTTCACATCCGCAGTGAGCGGCATTCCCGGCATCAGACGGAAGCCCGGTGGCGTGTTGTGCAGCATCAGTTCATCAAGAGAAATGTAGCCCTTGTAGTATAAGGTGTTCGGTCTGTTCGGGAGTACTGAGCCCCCTTCCTGAGGCGTAGCTTCAGGGCTGAAGCTATCCGCGCTGATCGTCCGCACTTCGCCACGCGCGCTGCCATATTGTAGGAAGGGCAGAGTGTCGAACTTGACCGTTACCTTATCGCCAGCACGGACATAGCCGCTGTCAATGCCCGAAATATCCGCTTCGACTGAAAGCGGTGCATCGAGCGGTACGAGCTGGATCAGCGGCTCTGCGCTTGTGACAACCGAGCCCACAGAGATCTTGGCTACTGCCAGCACGACCGCGTCACGTGGCGCGGTCAAGACCACGAGCTGATTATGAAGATTGGCCTTGGTGTAGTCTTGCTGGGCCTGGACCAGCTTCCGGCGCGTATCGGCGAGTTCCTGCGAGTTTTGGCCATTCCAGTGCTGGATGAAGGCTTCTCGCTCCGCTTCCTCAGCTGCAAGCTTCCTGCTTGCCTGGGCGGCATCTGACTCCGCCTGCGCCAGCGAAACTGCCATGTTCAGCCGGGCGTCAGTTGCGAGCATAGTGTTAAGCTTGCTGCCGACCTCGAGATCCTGAAGCTTTTGGCGCATGCCCTCGACGTTGGCGGCGAGACCGAGACGCTGGCGATAGTGTGCGACCTGCGCATTGTCACCAGCAATCTGGGTCTTAAACTGATTGATTTTCTGATCGTGCGCTTCCAGCGAAGATTTATACTCCTTCGCCTGTTGATTGAAGATCGAAGCCTGCAAACCGGAGTGTGGATTGGCTGGATCAGTCACATATTCTTTGGCGGTAGTCTGTGCTTCTAGGCGCGCTGCTTTCGCATTGAGAGAATCAACCTGATCCTTCATCGCGATAAGGTCGGCGGCGCTGATGGTCGGGTTGAGGCGCGCCAACACCTGGCCGCGGCGCACGATGTCACCCTTTCGAACATATATGCTCTCTACGATCGACTTGTCGAAGGGCTGTATGACGATATTGGGCGCTTCGGCTACGAGCTTCCCAGTGGCCGAGACGATCTTGTCGATGTGGATCAGCCCGCTTGCTACAAGCATCGATATCACCAGCAGGAAGACGAAGAGATTGGTTGCGCTCGATAGCGCCGGCACGGGAGTAGCGATGATCGCTGCCGATGGGCTCTCGAATTCGAGGGCGGCAAGCGGCAGCGGGCTCCCCCCCTGCCGATCTCCGTCAATTACTTTGGGCAAACGTGGGTGCGGGAGCGGCATGTGCTTTTCCTTGAAAATCAACGTAGCGGTTTTGCTGGAGCCAAAGGTGACGATAGACGGCACAGCGCTCGAGGAGCTCGCGATGCGGACCGATATCGACGACCTTTCCCTGGTCGAGCACGAGAGTCTGGTCGCAATCGACGAGCGAGGAGAGACGGTGGGAAATGATCACCATCGTGCGCCCGCGCGCCATGCGCCTGAGATTGGCGTTAATGAGCGCCTCACTCTCAGGATCGAGCGCCGAGGTCGCCTCATCGAGGATCATTAGCTTGGGATCGATGATGAGCGCTCTTGCGATAGCGAGCCGCTGACGCTGGCCGCCGGAGAGGTTCGTTGAGCCCTCCTCGATCCAGGTTTCGTAACCGTGAGGCAGGCGCTCGATAAACTCTTCTGCACCCGCAAGCCTGGCCGCGCGCACTGCGTCTTCGAAGCTTAGGCCGGGGCGTCCGGCGAGAATATTTTCCTTCACCGTGCCACGGAACAAGAAGTTTTCTTGCAGCACAGCGCCAAAGCTCCGGCGTAGATGACGGAGGTTAATCTCCCGCAAGTCCATCCCGTCGATCTTTACTGCGCCGGAATAATCCCTGCTAATTCCCATCAGCAGGCGGGTGACAGTGGATTTACCAGAGCCCGAGCGGCCCACCAGCCCAAGCATCATCCCAGGCTCGATAGAGAAACTGATCCTGTCAAGTGCGGGTGTTTTGCTGCCCTCGTACTTGAAGGTCACATCCTCGAAGCTAATCGCACCCTCGAATTTTGGCCGCAACCCCTGAGTCAAAGCGCGCTTTTCTGTCGGCCGGTTAAGTACCCAACCGACCTGGAAGAGCGCCTGCCGCGCTTCTTGAACATCCTGCAGAAGGCGTGCAAGATTCACCAAAGGGCCAGCGACACGGCCGCCGAGCATCATGAAGCCGATCAGGCCGCCGAGCGACAGCGGGTTGTTCGACGTCATCGCAATATAGGCGCCGAGCGCCAGCACGCCGGCCTGGGTGTATTTCTCGAACGGCATGACGAGCACCATGGGCCAGTTGCTCAGCTTGCCCATCTGCAGGTTGAGGTCGCTAACCTTAGCGACCCTCAGATCCCACTCTGCGGCCCGGGTGGATTCGAGACAGAGGGACTTCACCGTGCGTATGCCATAGATGCTCTCGACGAGTGTCGAACCCTTGTCCGATTCTGCCTGGATTAGCTTGCCGGTCAGATGCGCGAGTGGCCTAAGGAAGGCCGCTATGATGAGGGCAATGCAGCCCGCTGCGATCAGCACGGTCCAGGCAAGCGTCGCCTCCATGTAGAACAGCACAGGCAGCAGCAGCAGCACCATGGAGACGTCGATGAACGTCGTTATCATTCGGCCGGTGAGGAACTCGCGTACCCGGTAGAGCTGGCTAACCTTATAGGAAAGCTCGCCCGCCTGGTTGCGCTCGAAGAAGTCGATGGGTAGCGTCATCAACCGGTCGAATATCGCAAGGTTTAGCCTGGTATCGAGGCGGTTGGCGAGAATGACAAGCAGTGTCCGCCGTGACCAAGTGATCAGTATCTCGAAGCAAAGTGCGATCAGGAGGACGGCGACGATCAAGGTAAGCGTGTTGATGCTCCGATACATAACCACAGTATTAAGCGTGGTCATGATCATGAGGACAGGGAGAATGCTCAGAATGGTGATGGTAATCGACCCGATCGCAACGTCGCGCAAGATCGATTTCTCGCCCCAGACCATGCGGGTGAGCAACCAGAGATCGAACGGCATTTCGTCCTTGCTTGCCTCGCGCGATGCGCGCACCAGAAGCGTGGCGCCGTCCCAAACCTGCTTAAGGCGGAGTTCGTCCACTGGAACCGGCGTCTTGCCAGCGGGTGACAGCGGATCGCGTACTAATAGCATGCCGTGCTCGCGATCACGGCCGGCAACCAGGACAGCCCCCCCATCGGACAGTAACAACACGATCGGTGCGGGGTTATCAATTTTCAGCAGCTGACGGAAAGTGAGCCGTACACCGCGTGCCCAAAGGCCTGACTCGCGGAGCCATTCAACAAGTGCCGGCGATGAAGGCGGGGCATCGGTAGCATCGAGCCGGATCGCGCAGGGGTCGGGCTCGACCCCGTGATAACGGGCGACGCTCATCGCCGCCGCTATGCGCGCTTGGAGAAGGCTGGTGCTGCGCCCGGCGGTGGCGGCAGGTTCGCCGCCGGCAGTACCGTGCCACGCCTGATCCGCTCCCGCCTGTTTGCTTCCTAGCAGGGTGATGTGGGCCGGGGGCTCGAAACTAGCTTTCATCTGAAACCACTCTACATGGCTGGTCGGGAGAGGAGATCATCTCGTATCTTCAAAAAAAGGTATTGAGATCGGCCATAAAGGCCGATCTCTCCGGCAATCCTGATCTAGTGCTTAGGTAGAGTCAGATAATGCTGGTTGTTTTCAAAGGATAGCGGCACAACAGGTCCAGAATTCCCTGCTGGCTTGACTATACTTCCACCTGGTAGTTGCGGAGCATTGTTATTGTTCGCAAATACCGACGATACCTGGCTTGGCACGATATCGGCAGGGCTCAGGGTTGCATTGACCTGTTGCGCAATGCTCTGAAGATAACCATTTCCGCCACTCGTGGCGCTTGGACCCTGGCTTTCATTAACCGGCTGGGACTGACCCGTTATGAAGGACAGAGGGTCATTTGTGGAGAAGTTATGACTCAACCCTGATGGCGCGCCATTGCCATATGCTTGACCAGCTCCCGTTGTTCCGGGGTGGCCGTAGCCGGGTTGCCCGGTCGGGCCTGGATAACCGGTTGCGCCGGGATAACCTGTTGCACCCGTCTTACCGGGATAACCCGTGGCACCGGTCGGACCCGTGGCACCCGTCTTACCGGGATAACCCGTTGCACCGGTTGCACCCGTGGCGCCCGTCTTACCGGGATAACCCGTTGCGCCAGTTGCACCTGTAGCACCCGTCTTACCGGTATAACCCGTTGCACCGGTTGCACCTGTTGCGCCCGTCGCACCGGTATAACCCGTTGCACCGGTTGCACCTGTTGCACCCGTCGCACCGGTATAACCTGTTGCACCGGTTGCGCCCGTCGCTCCGGTATAACCCGTAGCACCCGTAGCGCCAGTGGCACCGGTTGCACCTGTTGCACCCGTTGCGCCAGTATAGCCCGTAGCACCAGTGGCACCAGCAGCACCCGTGGCACCCGTAGCACCTGTCGCCCCGGTTGCGCCCGTGGCGCCGGTTGCGCCTGTTGCACCCGTTGCGCCGGTATCACCCGTGGCACCGGTAGCGCCCGTAGCACCCGTAGCACCCGTAGCACCCGTAGCGCCTGCGCCTGTGGCGCCGGTTGCACCTGTTGCACCCGTTGCGCCAGTAGCACCCGTAGCGCCTGCGCCTGTGGCCCCGGTTGCGCCTGTTGCACCCGTTGCGCCGGTGTCACCCGTAGCGCCTGTGGCACCGGTAGCGCCTGCGCCCGTTGCTCCGGTTGCGCCCGTTGCACCCGTTGCGCCAGTATCACCCGTGGCACCGGTAGCGCCCGTAGTGCCTGCACCTGTTGCCCCGGTTGCACCTGCTGCACCCGTTGCGCCGGTATCACCCGTGGCACCGGTAGCGCCCGTAGCACCCGTAGCGCCTGCGCCCGTGGCGCCGGTTGCGCCAGTATCACCCGTAGCGCCCGTAGCGCCCGTGGCACCCGTAGCGCCGGTAGCACCCGTAGCGCCTGCGCCAGTTGCGCCCGCGGCTCCTGTATCTCCCGTTGCCCCGGCTGCGCCAGTTGCGCCCGCGGCTCCTGTGGCACCCGTTGCCCCGGCTGCGCCAGTTGCGCCCGCGGCTCCTGTATCTCCCGTTGCCCCGGCTGTACCAGTTGCGCCCGCGGCTCCTGTGGCACCCGTTGCCCCGGCTGCACCCGTTGCGCCCGTAGCGCCCGTAGCGCCCGTAGCGCCCGTAGCGCCGACGGGGTTTACTGGCGTAACGGTATAACTTCCAGGGACTTCTACCGTCCCGGCTTGGTTGACTACGACTATATTTGCAGTGCTATCTCCCGACGGGAGATCAACAAGGGCGGTATACGAGGCCAACGGAGTACTGGTTGAGGCGGCAACTGCGGCTGTGGTGTTATTAGTGCTGCCCAAAAGGGTATAAACGCCACCGTTGTCGTAGTATATATACTCTGTCGTTCCGGCGACATCCGTACCGGTTACTTCTACTAGCTGATCAGCCATGCTTATTACACCTTTGCGTTGCTATATCAATCTTGTCAGAGATGCCCTCTAAGCCGCGTATGCCATGCCAGTTTCCCGCCACTTTTGACGATGAGATCATAGCCTCGACCTATTAACTAGAAATAACGAACTCATCTTCAAAATATAAGCATAAGCGATATTCTATCCTACGCTAAACTTATATACACGTTAGGTTGTATCTCATTTTGAATTATTAATACGAATAAATAAATGGGGCAGCGATTTATATACTGAGATACCGCCTGGGTTGTGGCGGGGTATTAACGACCTGCAAGATGCGTTCTCGGATCTGCGCTCTAATCGCAAATCATGCGGCGCTAAATTGGATGCCATGTAGGTCTTGGGGTTGAGGACCGGCCGCGCTCTGCGCGTCCACTCAGGCTAGCCATTCGGTCTGTCGTTCAGGCTTGGCCAATCGGCCTCGTCAGGGGCCCCGCCATGATAGCGGCTGGCATTGGCTTCTAAGATGCTCGCGTTAAAAGCGAAGTCTTCGCCCTTCTGGAGGCCAACCGCCACGCGGGCGCGGGCACGGCCTCAAAGACATACCGGAGAAGAGATCAGCATCCGGATCATGAGTACGGGATACAGCGAAGATCGGTCCGTGTTTCTATAGAGGTCCTTGCGAAGGCTTGAAAAGACAGGTGCGATCACGGCATTGATGCGTTATAGGATGTAATGCTCAGGCACCCGGCCGGAGTCAGCTTCGGGTCACGAACGGCGGTTTCCCCAAAGAAATCAAGGAGTCCGGTCATTCCTGGCACAACGGAAGGAATTGTTGCATCTGCGAAAACGGAAGAGGAGGGCCGAGGCCGTGTAAAAACGTCAGAGCAAAAAGCGCCATTAGAATTCTATTCCCCTCGGTTGGGGTTCGCAGGCTCAGACCACGGCAGGAATTCTTGGCTATATTTGATCTTGCCGTTTCACACTGCTTGATGAATGCCCATTAAGCGGACAGGGAGTTTCAGTGCGACCCAACGAGGAAAAAAATTCTATCATTTTTTCGTCCGTACACGTTTTCACACAGCCTCGGCC